>JAJDEH010000023.1 GCA_029259935.1 Planctomycetota bacterium | reverse complement strand
GGCCTGGGCAACGACCGCTTGGTTGGCGGTTTCGGAAACGACGACCTCGACGGCGGTCGTGGCAACGACAATATGTGGGGTGATGAGGATTGGTCCTGGGGTCGAGATTCCATCTTTGATGGCAACGACCGATTGGAGAGTGACGGCGGACGCAATTCGTTCTACGGCGGTGGCGGGAATGACATCCTGGTCGGTGGAACAGGCCGGGATACTATGTTCGGCAATGGCGGTGACGACCGTCTGGAAGGCAGGTATTCTCACGATACCCTCTACGGCGGAAGTGGCGATGATAATCTAATCGGAAGCTTAGGAAGGGATTACTTGAGCGGTGGAAGTGGCGATGACATTATGTCTGGCGGTAGAGATGACGACACGCTGCTTGGCGGAAGCGGTGCCGACATCATGCATGGCGGCCACGGCTACGATTACCTCGATGCCGGATATGATCGCGATATCGACATCATGAGGGGTGGAAGCGGCCTCGACACGTTCGTCACCCACCATTTCCGACAGGATAATTTTGTGAGTTTTGACAGTATCCAGGACTTCAATTCGGCTCAACGCGACCGGATTCAACCCCGGGTGCATTGGCATCTCTTCTTCAACTTCTAAACGAAGTTGCACGTCAACACCGCTGAAGCAGGTTCACGATAAAGCCGGGCTCTCCATCCGAAGAGCCCGGTTTTTTATTTGATCGGCGAGGGAAGGGCAGGGGAGGGGAGGGCGGCAAGAACCTCCGTCGCACAACCTGTTTAAGGATCAACGAGTGCGACACATCGGAAGCAGTCGGGCGTTCGTGGACCTTACGAAGAAGAACTCTCCCGTTTCAGATATCGTCGGAGACGACGTCGCTTCGTCCTAACGGAGGAACTGCTGCGTTGACAGCTCGGCACGCAATTCAGCACGTGCGGATGCTCTCTTGAACACGCGTTCCTGGTACAGCAACAAGGCGCGTAACGCATGGCCACGCGGCCCCACTTCCCACTCTTGACGGTGGTTGCTGAGCATCAGATCGACCAAGTAATTCGTGGCGGCCAATACGCGCGGACTGATCAACTCCTCTTCGGGTAAAGAGAAGACTAGCCACTCCAGAATGTGGCCCGTGGTCTTCAGCCGCTGGTCGATGTCCGGTTCGCTGGCGCGGCCGTCGAAAAAATTCGTGCTGAAACTGCCATCCGGATTCTGCAGCCGAAACGTGTACTTGTGGTAGTCGTCAATATAGATCTTTGCCCGCTGCCACTCGCCATCGCAAGGCTCACCCCGTCGCTCACGGGTGTTGACCGCATAGCTGAAACTCATCAACCGATGCGTCCCTCCGCAGGCAGCGCCTTGAATCGTTTGAGCGAGTTCTTCTCGAATCAGACGCGGAATGTCCCAGCGATTGCGCGGCTCGCGCCGATCCGCCGGCACATACCACTCGGCATCGGATTTCAGATAATGAGACAGTCCGATCAACTTGAAGGTCAGCTCCGTTTCCGATTCGCAAGAGTACATCTCTTCGCGAATTAAATCCGCCACCGTCAAATCGCGTCCGCCGACGCGAATGGGAGAGGTGCTGCGGACGTTGCATTGGGCCAACATGGCCAGAAACTGCCCGGCGTGCCCTTGGTATCCAGGACCTTGCTCGCCATAAATGCGGCCGTTTTTCAACCGTAGCAGCCGCATCCCTCGACAGGGACTATTTTTGCAAAGCCAAGCCAAGGCGTTGACTTTTCGTCCATCGGCCAGAATCAAAGTATCTGACTCAAAAGCGATCATGGCGTGCATGATGCCCCACGGACTTCGCTTGGCCGCGTCTTCAAGTTGGCGAGAATAATAAGAAAGGCATTTGTCGACTTTCCGGTCCAGCGTCATCAAGCGTCTCGCCAGTTGCGGATCTATTTCCGTGGGCGACTCGGTTTCAGTTTCCTCGTTGGTCCTTCCGCGCGGCTGGGCTTGGGGCTCTGCTGGGGGAGCATCTTCTGTCTCCGCTTCGGCGTCCGGTTGCCTGCTTTTCGCAACCTCGTCGTCGGGAGCAGGATTCCTTTTCCGGCTGGCCCCGTCCTCAAGGCGGACGGTCGTCCCTTTGGAGATCGGAGTCGCCATTCGTTTCAATCCAATCTCAAGAAATCCCGGCACCAACTCCTCTTTTTCAGCCTCCACCTTCTTGGCGCCATCTCCGTCTTGTTCCGACTTGCTCGAGCCTTCCAGGAATTGAACAAAGGCGTTGAGCTTGGCGTCCTCTCCGCGAATCGGTGCAACCCACGCCAGCAACAGCAGAGTCGGGACCAGCGCGCAAAGGGTGATATTCGTGCGGTGCATGCGTCTATTTCTCACCTGAAATGGCTAGACTGTGGAAATGATCAATGCGGACAATCAAGGAGTAGTTCAAATTACCGGAATCGGTTACTGACGCGAGAGGTGCGATGATATGAATGATATCGGAGATTCTGTAATTCGCCGTGAATGCTAGGGCTGCGGAAAACCCCGATCCCGGGAAGCGCGAGTCGAGAACTAGGTAAAGTTTGTCGGTTAAGTGGGAAGTGCCGCGTACTCAAAGGCCGTAATCCGTCAGGTCCGGTGCAGCCCTTTCCATTTGCCGTCGGCAAAGATAGATTGACGGCGTGCCAGCAGTTCACGCGGTTTCTTCGTCTTTGCTGAGAGTTTCGGACATGGCCGACTTCAAGGTGACCCATCTCGATCCCGAGTTCGACTTCGACAGTTTGCCTTATTGGGACGTGGTGATTATTGGGGCCGGTCCTTCCGGTTTGGCGGCCAGCTTGACCACGGCGCATCGGGGACTGACGACGTTGGTCATAGAAGCCAAGGATAGCCCGGGGGGGCAGCCGCAATTCTTGTACGCCGAAAAGAAAATTGTTGACATCCCAGGCTTTCCCGACGGCATTACTGGCCAAGATTTGTCAGAACGCACGTTTCGGCAAGCGCTCGACGCCCTGGTTCAATTTCGCTTTAACGAAGAACTGGTGACAATCGAGGAAACCGACCAGGTAGAGAAGGAAGAGACCTTGAAGGAAGTGGTCACCAGCCATGGCAGCTATTTGTGTCGCAAAGTGATTATTGCTTGCGGGCTGCTTCATTACCCACGAAGGTTGGCCGCGATTGACTCACTGAACTCCAAAAAGGTGTACTACAAGACGCCCAAAATCGGTGACTACGAAGGCAGCGTGGCGATGGTCGTGGGAGGGGGTGATTCGGCGCTGGATGCCGCCGTCATGGTGTTGCAGCGTGGCGGCGAAGTGGACCTAATCGTCCGTGAAGAAGCTCCGATTGGCAAAGCGGATACGCTGGCGCGAGTGGCCGAACTGGGAGGACGGTTGCATACAAAGACGGAGGTCTTGAAGACCGAGTTCGTGGGCGAACAGATATCCGCGTCGTTGAGTGGGGATCAAACCCTGGTTTGCGACTTGGCGATCGTGCAAATCGGATTCCTGTCGGCGAAGGAGACCTTTGAGCGGCTCGACTTGCGGCTAAATGACGATGGCAGCATTGCAATCGATCCGTATTTCGAGACCAGCCGGCGCGGTGTTTTTGCCGTCGGTGACGTCCATGGCGACATCAAGCTGATCGCGGTGGCTTGGGCGGAAGGCATTCAGGCGGCGATTTACGCCTTCAAGGAAATCACTAGCCCCTACTGGCTGAATGAAAAGCGACTACAAGATCACAAGATCGCCCTGATCGGCGAAAAAATGAGCCGGGCAGCTCGTCAAAGGGTCAAAGGGAAATAGTGCAGGGCCCCCCTGTCGAGCGACTTGCGCCCATCGCTATTCCGCGCTGGTCGGTTCTAAACCTGGCCGGCGCAAGGTTCCCACCCACGAAGTTGGTTAATCCAATTGCCACCGCCAAGATGTCTCCCTAGCAAAATGAGGGAAATTCCCCTCGAAATCGATGGCAAGAAATCTCTTCACAGGCTTCGCTCCCGGGACGCAACTCATTTGCTTCCAAACAGTTATGGCGAGGCTGAATGCTTCGCCCCGCTGGCGATCATTTCCGCAGGCGCGATCCAATGGATAACGCTGCCCAAAGCTAGTCTCAGGTATAGAATTCCTGTGAATTGAGGTTTGTACCACTCCTCGCTACTTAGTCGGTGAAAATGTTGCACTCGGCCTAAGTTCAGCGACCGAAGGAGCGGGTCACTAAGTCCGTGCGTTTGCTCGGATTGGTCTGAGGCACGGCCTCGTTAGAGAGTAGACATGTTAGTTTTGTCACGACATCGCAACCAACAGATCTTCATCGGAGACGACATCGTCGTGACGGTTGTTGAAATTCGCGGCGACAAAGTGCGTCTCGGTATCGATGCTCCGACGGATGTCCCAGTGCACAGGAGCGAAGTCTACCACGCACTGAAGCGTCAAGAAGCCGCACAAGCCGCCGAGATTTCGACCACCGAAGTCAACCAAGACCAAAGTTGATTCTGTCAAGTTTGTATCTTCGGTGCTGGCTCGGCATATTCATGGCCTGAGCGTTTGTCGATGCAAGGACGTGGCATGAACATTCCCGGCTAGAGCTAGACGAGATTCACGGTCGGACTTGGTGGCGCATGCGAAGCTTCGAGTTGTTGCCAGACTTGCCGTAGCGGCCCCAGATGAGATTGGTCGATTGAACCGGGGGCATAGGCTGCTTGGGAATACAGGTCGGCCAACATCCGCGCCGACTCAGCCATGTTCAGGTTTCGCTGCCCTACTTCGGCGGCAAACTCGTAGACCGTTCGATCCTCATCCCGCGGAAACCCCCGTTCCCGTGCCCAGGCCTCGAAGGCTTCGAAGGTAAAGTGGACGACGTCGCGCGGGGCCTGCTGGGTTGCCATTCCGGTCCTGAACGGATTTGCAAAATCCCCGAACGGACGCGAGGGAGCGGCGGCCGGTTCGGCGGCAGCGCTTTCAGGCTCACTGTCCGTCCGCGACTTGCCAAACAACGATTCCCAGAATCGTCGCAGCCCATCGAGCAGTCGTTGCCAAGCCGCGATCACTTCCTTCCAGTAGAACCAAACGAAGGCAGCGATGATGATCCCAATGACCAACCAGAACAAGATTTTTATGATCGGGGCCAGCCAAGCGGCGGAATTAGAAAACACTGACGAAGGAGGTGGGGTTTGTTGAGCGGTGTTGTCTCGACTTCTTGACGGCGGTTGCTCACGATTTTTCCGCTGGTCATTTTGTCGCTGGTCATTTTGTCGCTCTTCATTTTTTCGCGTTTGATCTTGTCGCTGTTGTTGGTCTCGCCCCGGGTTCTGCTTTTCGTCCCGGCGGTTGGCTTCCTTTTTTTTCCCAGACGGCGACTCTTGCTTCTTTTCCGACTGGCCGTTTTGAGAATCCTTCGGTTGTTTGCTCTGAGAAGAATGCTCGCTCTTCTTGTCGCTGCTGGAGGGCGTTTTGTCGTTCTTCGACGGCGAGGATTTGGATGATTCTTGATTGTCTGACCGCGCTGATTTTTGCTGTTTCTTCTTCTTGCCACCTTGAGATTGCTTGTCGCCCTGAGATTGCTTGTCGCCTTGGGGCTGCTTGCCTTTTGGGGATTGGCCGGACTTCTGCTTCTCCGACTTTTGTTGGGAAGATTTCTGCGAAGAACCGCCACCTGACGATTGCTTGTCCTTGCTCTTCGCTTGTCCACCCGACGACGACGACTTGGGACCTTTCGAGCCTGGACTTCCACCAGGCTTTTTTTCGGACTGGCCTTGTGACGGCTTGGCAGCGGATTCTGTTTTCTTTCCCTGCCCCTGTTCTCCTTGCCGGCCGCTGCGATTCGTTTCATCCTCGGCTTGCGGGCCATCGTTGCCAAAGCCATATTCGTTGGGCGTCACATCGTCGGGCGATCCGACGGTGAGCCAACGAGAAAGCCTGCTTTCGACGGAAGTGGCGGGAAAAATCCAGATCACGGAAGTAATCGCCGCAATCAGCATCAGCAGGATGACAATCTTGGCGGCCCCGGCACCGAGCCAAACCCCCGCCATTTCCGCCGGCATCTCGACTTGCCTCCTCCGCAAGTAGTGCCGCAGCCCCAAGAAGCTGGTGGTGATCAACAGGCCAAAACCGCTGGCCAGGTAAACACACAGCAAGATAAGCGCATACCGCCGTTGCACTGGATCGGGTCCGATCCACCATTGGCCCAGGCCAAACAGAGGCAGCGCGGCAAGCGAAAAGTAAACGACCCACACACCGGGCTTATTGGGCCGGCGTCGTTTTCGCTCCCACCAAGATTTCGCCTTGCTGCTGACGTCCCTGAGCGCGGCTTCCGGATCGTTCATGGCGGCGGCGACCAATCCGCCTTCGTTCGTAGCTGCTGATTCCGTCTTCGCATCTGGTTCTTCGGTCGTCTCTTGCTCGCCATCCGCCTCGCCTTCCAATCCCGCGGCGCGGAGCAGCCCTTGATTGGACGGATCCTTGGTTTCGTCCACCAGAGTGCAATCCCAAGTCAGCTTATCCGCGGACCACCATATCAATCCAATCAGCCCCACGTTAAACGGAAACATGATGTTGGTGAATCGCCACATGGCCAATAGGACGGCGCCCCCCAATGCAAAGCCGAAAATCGACGCATAGGTTCGCCCTTGGTCCATCGCAATGCGGGCGATCAAGACGGCGGCAAATACAAACAGCGCCGAGATGTAACCGAGACGCTCGGGATAATCGCCCCGATAGAAGGCCGCGATCAGAAAGAAAACAAGGCTACCGACCATCGCCATGATCAAAGCCGGGCTAATGGCGATGACCATCGAATCCGCGAGTGTAGGTAGGCGGCGGTTCATGGTTCCGTATCCGGAGAGTCGCCGTCGTCGGCTTCGGGTTGACTTGTTGAATTCGGAGGATCGTCGGCGGCAAAGGAATTTCCGTAGCCAGGTGAGTCGTCTTCGTCGGCTAATTCAGGATAGACGTCCGTGGCCCACTTCCATTCGTCCCATCCGATACGTAACAACAAGGTCTGTTCGTCCAACCGTCCCTGACGGCACCATTCGTCCAGGCGTTTCTTCCGTACGGGGCCGTATTCCCGTTCGTCCGGCTCGTCGCCGATCAATACGATCCACTGATCCCACAGCGTGTCGGTTTCCCATTCTTGATGGTCATCATTCAGTTCGGCCGTTTCCCTGACGATGGGCGGGCGCGTGGGTTTTAACTTTTTCTTAGGCGGATCCAACTCGGCCGGGCGTTTGGCGGCGGGATCTGCCAGCCATTTCACGGCCAACTTTGCAATGTGAGAGTGAGGTTCGATCTGCAACGCCTTCTCAAAGTTCTGCTTGGCTCGAGGGGCATCGCTAAGTTGAAGGTACGCCACTCCCCGGCCACCGTACACATTACCTAACGAGGCTCCGTCTGGATTGATTTTCAGAATGGCATTGTAATCTTCGATGGCCCGCTCAAATCGCTGGACATTGTAGTAGATTTTCGCCCGGCATTCGAGGATTCGCCCCAGGGCGGCGTCCCCTTCAACTTGGGCAAGCGCCTTGGTCAATTCAATCAATGCCGCTTCGTATTCGCCCATTCGAGCCAACGCCAGGGCCCGGCTGCAATGTGCCGCGTCGAAACCAGGATCCAGTTCGACCGCCGCCTCGAAGTCGCGCAGGGCGTCGTCAAGCTGTTGTTCCTTGACGCGCGCCTGGCCACGCTGCACCAAAACGGCCGGGTCAGCGGGATTCTTGGCAATGGCCACTGAAAAATCGCGAATGGCTTCGTCAAACCGGCCTTGCGATTGAAGTACCGCGGCGCGACCCAATAGGGCTCGCGTATCCTCGCCGCCAAGTGCCAGCGCTTCATCAAAGCTGGTGAGTGCGGCGTCCTGTTTTCCAAACGCCAGCAGCACCTCGCCGCGTGAAACGTGGCATTCGGCGTGCTGATCATCCAACTCGACCGCTTTATCAAAATCGCCAAGGCTGTCGCGCAGTTGACCGAGCCGCCGATGGCAAGCACCTCTCCGAAAGAAACTCATGGCCTGTTGGTCATCCATTTCAATCGCCCGGTTCAAGTCGCCCAGCGCGTCTCGATAGTTCCCCACGGAGATCAACATAGCGCTGCGATGAAGCCGCGAATCCAACTCGTCCGGTTCAAGTTCAATTGCTTTCGACAGATCGGCCAGAGCCTGCTCGTGATCACCTAGCAGTTCATGAGCGATACCTCGATCACGGTAACCTTGGGCCTGCCGAGGCTCGCGCTGAATGGCCAAACCGAACACGTCCACCGCTCGTTGGCCAAACGCATGGGCATGTTTCTGGTGGCGTTGGCGGCTGGCGGGCGACACTTGCACGGCCCGCTGCATGGAATCGACGGCATCGCGCCAGCGGCCTAGATTGCCAAAAATGCGTGCGCGCCAAACCAGCGCTTCCGAGTGATCCGGCCGCAGGCGAATTGCTTCGTCGACGTCTTCGAGCGCCTGCTCGAGGTGTTTGTTTTCAAAGTGAATGATCGCCCGTTGATAGGAAAGTTCGGCCAGTTCACGCGGTTCCAAGCCACAACTCCGAGCCTTTTCAAAATCAGACATCGCTTCGGTAAACTGCTTGTGCTTGGCCCGCAGCACGCCCCGGTTGAACAGGGCCGACGCATAGCGGCTGTCGAGACGGATCGCCTTGTTGATTTCCTTTAACGCGGCTTGATCCTCGCCACGGCGCGCCAAGCTAATCCCGCGACCTCGATAAGCCGGAGCGCAGATTGCGTTTAAAGCCAGGGCTTCGTCGAAGTCGTGCAACGCCGCGTCGAGATTGTTGAGATACAAGTTGGCCTCGCCCCGCAGCACCAACGTCTCCGCGTCGGCCGGTACCAATTCGAGCGATTCAGAATAGTCTTCAATCGCCTTGGCCACGTTCTGAATCGCTAAATAAGCAGATCCGCGGGCCACAATCGCGTTGGTATTACACGGATCAATCTCAAGTGCCGCGGTAAAGTCTTCGATGGCGGCAGCAATTTGACCTAGCGCGATCTGAACCTGGCCTCGGCAGAACAACAACTCGCCGCGATCACCAGCGTCTCGTGCCGCGCGAGACAAGTCGGCCAGCGCTTCTTCGTTCTTGCCGATGGCAAACAAACTGCGGCCACGCCACGCGTAGATCTCGTCTTCGTCCAATCCAAGTTGAATGGCCCGCGTGCAATCCTGAATACATTCTTCGTGCTGTCCGTTCGCGGCGAGACGTTGGGCCCGCTGCAGGTAGGCGACTGCGTTGTCGGCATCCAACTCCAAGGCTTGAGTAAAATCGCGAATGGCCTTTTCATTGTCGCCTCGGAACGAATAGATCATGGCTCGGTCAAGAAACAACTCGGCGCTCGACTCTCCCTGACGAACCCGGTTTCTCATCGCTTCCAAAGCCCGTTCCGACCGGGCGATTCCGACCTGGCGATATTCGTCGGCCGAGTCGGGGCACAGTTGTATCGCGCGGGAATAGTCCTCCAGAGCGCCAGCCCAGTTATCCAATTCCATCTTCGCCGTGCCGCGCCATAGGTAGGCTTCGCCGTCGTTGGCATTTTCTTCCAACGCGGCATTGCAGTCGTCGAGCGCGCGGTCATGTTCTTCCAAGCAAACATAGACATAGCCGCGCATCGCGTAGCATGGGCCCAGTTCTTCGTCGGGCGCGTCTATCAGAGCTTGGCTGAACGAGGTCAACGCGTCGTCATAATCGTTGTCGGCTACCGCCTCCAGTCCGTCATGAAAATGAGTCCGCCATTTGTCGGACGCATCACTTTTGAATTCCGGCACCGCACTCGTCGTTGTCTTCACGTTGTTATTGCCCTCCGGCTCTTGATCGTGCCCCCCGGCATTCGTTGAACGAGAGTGCTGATCACCCGCAGTCGGGCTTGCAGCACCACAGTGGGGACAAACTTCAGCGTCAGCTTCCACGCGGCGCTCACAAGCGCGACAAGATTCGCTCATCACAGGGACCGTTGACTTGGTGTTCGACCCACCAGACGTTCTGGGGGTGCCTGAGTGCGGGCGCGAGGAAAACGCCGCTATGGGAAAAGGAATAACTCCATTATCCTCAACACTGCGAATCTCGCAAATTGGCAGTTTTGAGAATCTCGCGTTTGCGGTTGCAAATCGACCGAAGATTGCTACATTTACTATCTTATGTTGTTTGTAGTTTGATGGGTAAGTACAGTTCTGACAATTGCAAAGCAAGGAGACGCACGCCTCGAGCCAAGACGTAGGGAGTCGTAGAGCAGTTTTTTATAAATTGTTTTACAGCCTAAGGTTACACGCGATTTAAGCAGAGAACCTGGCCCACGAAGGCTGGTCGACGCGAAGCAGTCACAGTAGCAGATGACGATCACGAAAGAGCGGAAACAGGAATTAATCCAAGAATTCAAGCGTGCCGATGACGATTCGGGATCGCCTGAGGTGCAGATTGCGGTCCTCACCACACGGATTAATAATCTGACCGAACACATGCGAACTCACAACAAGGACTACGCCACGCGGCGTGGCCTGTTGGCCATGGTGAGTCGTAGACGTCGTCTTTTGGATTATCTCCGAAAGGTCGATCCTCAACGTTATCTTGATATCATCGGGCGACTGGGAATTCGCAAGTAGTCGCAAAAAGTCGCATTGTCCCGATTCTAGGGTCACCTTCTCCTCTACGCGACGGTGTCGAGCCATTTCCACCGCTATTCCAAGGCCGGTGTGGATACTGTTGGCAATTCTTAACGGTAGACCGCTTGGAATGCGAATGTGGCGTACGTCGGAACGCACGGAGAACGAAAGAAAGTAGGTTGAAAGTGAAAGTACGTGTAGAAAAGCAGATTGGCAAGAGTTTACTATCGATGGAGACAGGGCAGTTAGCCAAACAAGCGACGTCCTCGGTTGTGGTTCGCTACGGCGATACCGTGGTGCTTAACGCCGTCGCCACGGGGTCACCGCGCGAGGGCATCGATTTCTTCCCCTTGATGTGTGATTACCGCGAGCGAACCGCGGCGGCGGGCAAATTTCCGGGTGGCTTTCTTAAACGCGAAGGCCGGCCCACGACCAAGGAAACTCTGACCGCCCGTTTGTGCGATCGGCCAATCCGGCCACTGTTTCCCAAGGGATTTAACGACGAAGTCCAATGCCAGAGCTTCGTCGTTTCTAGCGACCGGCAGAATGACGGCGACGTTCTCGCAATGAACGGCAGCGCGACGGCACTCCATATTTCGTCATTGCCATTTGCTGGCCCGGTCGCTTCCGTCCGCGTTGGCCGAATTGATGGCGAATTTATCGCCTTCCCGACTCACGACGATCTCGAAGAGAGTGATTTGGATTTGATCGTATCCGGCAGCCAAGATGCAGTCGCCATGATCGAGGGCTTCGCCCGTGAAATGCCCGAAGACGACATGGTGGCCGCGATTACCTTCGCACACGGAGTGATTCGCGAAATCTGCGACTTGCAGCGCGAACTGGCGGACAAGGTCGGCGTCGAGAAAATGGAATTCACGCCGCCCGAGGACGATGGCCTGGTAGATCGGCTCAAGAACTCGTACTACGACGATTTCAAAGCCGCCAAGCAAACCGATGGCAAACAAGCGCGAGCCGAGGCCGTCAGCGGCCTGAAGGAACGGGCCAAGAACGAAACGATTCCCGATCCGGAAGCCGAAGGCGCGATCTGCCCCAAGCGATTCCGTACGGCTTGGCATGATCTTGAAGAGATCGTCGTTCGCGATCTGATTCTGGCCGGCACTCGCGCCGACGGCCGTGACAACAAGAGCTTGCGAAACATCGAGTGCCACGTGGACGTGCTTCCGCGCACCCACGGTTCCGCCGTTTTCCAACGTGGTGAAACTCAGTCGCTGATCACGGTGGCGCTGGGAACCGCCAAGGACGAACAGCGAGTCGACGGGCTGATCGACGAGTATTCCAAAAAATTCATGCTCGATTACAACTTCCCGCCGTTTTCGGTGGGAGAGTGCCGGCCGATTCGCGGTCCGGGCCGTCGCGAAATCGGGCACGGAGCACTCGCGGAACGAAGCGTGAATCCCGTTATTCCGGCTCCCGATGACTTTCCCTATACCATTCGCATCATTTCCGACATTCTGGAATCAAACGGCTCGTCGTCGATGGCCAGCGTTTGTGGTGCGACTCTGGGCTTGATGGCGGCTGGCGTGCCGATCACCAATCCCGTGGCGGGTATTTCCGTCGGTATGGTGAAGGAATCGGATGACAAGTGGGTTCTGCTGACCGATATTCTTGGCGACGAGGATCATTTCGGCGACATGGACTTCAAGATCGCCGGTACCCAGCGCGGGATCACGGGCATCCAATTGGATCTCAAGATCACGGGCGTCAGCGAAGAGATTATTCGAGCGACCCTTGCTCAGTCGCGCGATGCTCGCATCGAAATCCTGCGAAAAATGCTGACCACGATTCCTCGACCCAAGACCGAGCTTTCCAATTATGCTCCTCGGTTGCTTCGTACGCATATCGACCCCGACAAGATTGGCATGCTGATCGGCCCTGGCGGAAAGAATATCCGCGCGATTCAGGAAAAAACGGGCACGGTCATCGAAGTCGACGATTCGGGAACCGTTACCGTGGCCTGCTCGAATGGCGAGTGGGCGGCGGCGGCGATGAAGCAAATCGAAGACTGCACGGCGACCGTCCAGATTGGCAAGATCTACGACGGTACCGTGACGAGTGTCAAGGATTTTGGTTGTTTTGTCGAAATTCTGCCCGGTCGCGATGGGCTGTGCCACATTAGCGAATTGTCCACCGGCTTCGTCAGCAGTGTCGGAGATGTCTGCAAGAACGGCGACGAGATGAAGGTGCTGGTGATCGATGTTGACGATCACGACCGTGTTAAGCTCAGCCGGCGTCAGGCCTTGGAGCAACTGGGCATCGAAGATGACATGGCCAGTTCCGAGGAAGGCGAAGAAGGAGAAGGGGGCGGGGGAGGGGACGAGCGATCTCGCCGGCCTCGCCGACGCGAAGGCGGAGATCGCAACGGCGGTCGAGGCGGACGTAGCGGCAGCCGTAGCGGCGGAAGTGGCGGAAGCGGAGGAGGAGGCGGTGGTGGCGGTCGACATCGCCGCTAAGCACTTTCCTTTTCCCGGATCAGAAAAACAGCCCAGCAACCAATCAAACGGTTGCTGGGTATTTTTTATGATGAAGGCATTTCTTGTGATGAAAATAGAGGCCAGGTAGACGCCATGCTGATAGCGCAGGATACTGAATCCATGGCAGATTCTGATTTCGCGTCCGAAAACGAACTGGAAGAAACGCTCCGCGGCCAATACCGCGAACTGGCCGAACTGGCGGGATCGCTGGCGCACGAGATTAAGAATCCTTTGTCAGTAATCCGCATGAATGTGGAACTGCTGGCCGAAGATTTGCGCGACACCGCCACCCCTCAGGCACGCCGCACTTTGCAAAAGATCGACACGGTGCACAATCAGTGCATCCGCCTAGAGAATTTGCTAAACGACTTTCTAAAGTTCGCTCGCCTAGGGCAACTCGACTTGCGGGCGGGCAGCCTGAACGAGCAAATCGCCCGCGTCCTGGACCTCTTCCAACCACAGGCGGACGAGTGTGAAATTGAGATCATCCGCTATCTCGATCCGGATTTGCCATCGGTTCGGCTCAACTCGGAGACGCTTCACGCGGCCTTGTTCAATCTTGTGAAGAACGCTCTGGAGGCGATGCCCGAGGGTGGTGAATTGATGGTCCGCACGCACGCCACGCGAACGGGCGTGGCACTCGACCTGATCGATACGGGCCCCGGCATGGACGAGAAAACGGCCACAAAAATGTTTAATCCGTTCTTTACGACCAAGGACGGCGGATCAGGACTAGGGCTGCCGATGGCAAGTAAGATAATCGAGGCACACGGGGCTCGGATCGACGTTCAAAGCCAAGTCGGCCGAGGCACGCAGTTCACCATTGAATTCCCAACGCCACGCCGAATCATGGCCGAAGCTTGAGGTTTTGGACTGCCATTTGAGCGTACTCCAGCCATCTTACGTGGGATCGAAAAAATAGTTCACGCGAAGGCGCGAACCCGCGAAGAGATTGTCCGAACCCTTCTCTTTCTTCGCGACAACGCGCCGTCGCATGAAATTCTCTGCTTTCTCCGCGAATGGGGCCACTGCTGTTCTCTGGTAGGATGATTTTGTATCATCGAAAACATGGCTCGAACGAAGTCCGAAGGCGCGGATCAAGGCGCTGCAAAATCATTGCGAATACTCGTCGTCGACAACGACAAAGAGCACGCTCGGGCGATGGTCGAAAGCTTGGAAAAGGTCGGCTATCGCTGCACGACCGCGACCTCGGGCCCCGCCGGAGCCCGCGCGGTGGAGGCCGATCGATTCGATCTGGTCGTCACTGATTTGGTGATGAACGACGTCGATGGGATGGAGATCCTGCGTCGAGCCAAAGAGACGTCGCCCGAATCGGAAGTGATTATGGTCACGGGGCATGCCACGGTTCCCAAAGCGGTCGAGGCGATGCAGCAGGGGGCGTACAATTTTTTGGAAAAGCCGATCACGCCCAGCCGGCTGCGAGCCGTCACGGAGAAAGCGGCTGAGGCCGTTCAGCTCAAACAGCAAAATCTGGAACTCAACCAGCGGCTGGACGAACGATTCGGTTACGAAGGAATTATCTTTACCAGCGATAAGATGAAAGCGGTCGTTGACCGGCTGAAACGCATCGCCCCCACGGACGCCAGCGTCTTGATTCGCGGCGAATCGGGCACGGGGAAAGAATTAATTGCCCAGGCTCTGCATCAAAACAGCCCTCGCAAGGCGAAACCGTTCGTCGCATTGAATACTGGGGCTATTGCCGAACATCTCATCGAGAGCGAGTTGTTCGGTCATGTGAAAGGAGCCTTCACGGATGCGCTCAGTGACCGCATCGGTAAGTTCGAATACGCCCAAGGTGGAACGATTTTCTTGGACGAAATCGGCGACATGCCGATGTCGACGCAAATCAACCTGCTGCGAGTTCTGGAAGAACGCGAGATCACACGCGTGGGCGACAACAAGCCGATCAAAGTCAATGTTCGAGTCTTGTCAGCCACGAACCGGGACTTGGAAAAGGCGATTGAGGAAGGCAGTTTTCGCAAGGATCTGTATTTCCGCTTGAAAGTGGTGACCGTCGATCTACCGCCGCTGGCCGACCGTCGTGAAGACGTTGTCCCGCTGGCCGACCATTTTCGACAGCAGTTGGCCCGCCGCCATGGGAAACAAATCAAGAGCATCGACGCGGCCGTTTCGCGTCGATTTCTCAACTACGATTGGCCGGGTAATGTTCGAGAATTGCGAAATGTCGTCGAAAATATGGTCTTGTTCGACAGCGACGGCGTGCTGAACTTGGACGATCTGCCACCCGAGATGTGCGATGTGGCCGAACCCGCGGCGGAATCCTTCGGTGGTGAAACCTCGTCGTTGATTGGCCAGCCGATGGAAAAGATTGAGAAGTGGGCCATCGAACAGACACTGAAACTCGCAAATAATAACCGTGAGGAAACGGCACGGATTCTGGGAATTGGCGCGAGAACGCTTTACAGGAAGTTAGACAAATACGGATTGCAATAGGACGCGATCAGAATTCATTGCGGTCTTGGGGTGAATCCCCGAGGCTGGGCGAATTCGCTTTACAAACCATGCCAGAAATCAAACAACTATCAGCCAGTGTCATCAACAAGATCGCGGCCGGGGAAGTCATCGAGCGGCCGGCCAGCGTGGTGAAGGAATTGCTCGAAAACTCCGTCGATTCTGGAGCCACCCGCATCGATCTTTCCGTGCGCAAGGGCGGCAGCGAACTGATTCGGGTCGCGGATAACGGGTGCGGTATTCGTGCAGAACAGTTGATGTTGGCGGTGGCCAGCCACGCGACCAGCAAAATTCGCGATGCGGATGATCTGTTTGAAGTTCACTCGTTCGGCTTTCGCGGCGAAGCCTTGGCTTCCATTGCCGAGGTTAGTCAATTTATCTTGCGCAGTCGCACGGTCGATTCAGACGCCGGGGCGGAACTTGAGGTTTACGGCGGTCGCGCCAGCGAAATCGCCCCGTGCGGCTGTCCCACGGGAACCAGCGTGGAAGTGCGTAATTTGTTTTTCAACACGCCCGTCCGCCAGAAGTTTCTGCGTACCGTCCAAACGGAAATGGGGCATGTCAGCGAGGCATTCACTCGTATCGCGTTGGCCAATCCTCACGTGCATTTCACATTGCGCCATAACGACAACCTGTTGCATGAACTGCCTGCCGCGGAGAGTATCCACCAACGGATCGCCACGTTTTTCGGTGGAGACTTGGCCCAGGGGCTAATTCCAGTCGAGAGTACGGACGGCGAAGTGTCGCTCTCGGGGTACGTGGCCGACCCCAGTTTCAGCCGCGGTAACAATCGGATGCAATACTTGTTTCTGAACGGACGCCACATTCGAGATCGTTCATTGCAGCACGCGTTTAGCGAAGCGTATCGTGGGTTACTTCTCACCGGCCGTTTTCCAATCGGGTTCTTGCAACTTGAGATGCCACCCGCCTTGGTCGACGTGAACGTGCATCCGGCAAAACTGGAAGTGCGTTTTCGAGAAGCCGGGCAAATCTATAAGCAACTGCTGGGAACGCTGAGGAAACAGTTTCTCAGCACGGATTTGACGGCCAAGGTCCAAGCCGCTCCTCCAAGCAGCGACTCGGCCCCTGCCTCTGCTCTGGACCCTCAACAGAGCCAAGAACATCGGCGGCAATTGACCGACTGGGCCAAGGGAACACCCGCTGGCGATCCGCGGGATGACCGCCCCGCGGATCGGCAAGCATCCCTTGATCTTGAATTTAATTCTCGCCCACCTTCCGCCTGGCAGCAGCGGCAAGGCGAAACTCCCACGTTACCGGTAGAATTGCCTGCACCAGAGTACGCTCCTTCGGATTTCCCATCCGATGCGGAGCAACGGGACGAACGGCCCGCGGAGCGCGCCTCCGCGGTCCACGGTGCTTTGCAGGTTCAAAATCGATATCTCATCACCGAAGACGAATCGGGCGTCGTGATCATTGATCAACATGCGCTTCACGAGCGAATCCTGTATGAAGAGCTTCGCGAAAAAGTGCTCTCGAAAGCGATGGAAACTCAACGTCTGTTAGTCCCTGAACCGGTTTCTCTCACGCCCGCCGAAGCGGCAACCGCTCTGGACCAACAGGATATGCTAGGACAACTGGGCATCGAAATTGAGCCTTTTGGGGGAGACACGGTACTCGTTTCGGCGTACCCCGCGATGCTCGCAAACCTGAGTCCCGGCGATATGTTGCGGCAAGTGATCGAGCAACTCATGTCCGAAGGGCGAGCGCCAGACCGGCGCGACCTGCTGGACAGCCTGTTGCACATGATCTCCTGTAAGGCGGCGATCAAGGCAGGCGATCGGCTTTCGCCCGAGGAAATCCAAGTTCTGTTGGAACATCGGACCTTGTGCCAGGATGCCCATCACTGCCCTCACGGACGTCCCACGGCATTGATTTTCACTCGCGAAGAGTTGGATCGGCGGTTCAAACGCACTTGATCCGGGAGTACGTCGCCGCGGGAAACCGGTGAGAATTCATACAAAAGAGGGCGGCATTCAGGTAAAGGCCCGCCGGGACTTTTGAAGAACCCGCGCGGGTCGTTGACCCATTCGCCAATTTGGTGAAGGATAGAGAGTCGGAACCGGGGAGGTCCGCAGGGTGACTGTCCGGCGCGACCTTGATTTGGTGACGGCTGAGTTTGCGTTCCCCCAAACCTTAAGATTCGATCATGCTCGAACGAGCGTTCTCCATATGATCTGTGTAAGCATTGGTCGTGGCCGTCATAAGATGATGATGGCTGAACATCGCCATCTGGCTGAGCAAGGCGTTCAGTTGGTTGAGTTGCGGTTGGACTATATTCGCCGGGCGGTCAATCTGAAACGCCTGATGAAGAACAAGCCCTGCAGTGTCATCGCCACTTGCCGCCGACCGGAGGATGGCGGCGAATGGCAGGGTACCGAGCGCGACCGCCTAATGCTCCTGCGGACGGCCATCGCCGACGGCGTCGATTACGTCGACCTCGAGGAAGACGTAGCGTCGCAGATTCCTCGCTTCGGCCCAACGAAGCGAATTGTCAGCTATCACAACTTTCGGGACACTCCGGAAGACCTGGAGCATATCCACGAACGGATGTGCCAGTTGGACTGCGATATTGTCAAGCTGGCTACGATGGCTCACAAACCGGCCGACAACCTGCGCATGATGGACTTGATGCAAAGCAGTTCCAAGCCGATGATTGGGCTGTGCATGGGGGAAATCGGCACACCCACTCGGATTCTCGCCGGGAAGTACGGCGCGCCATTTACTTATGCCACCTTTCATGCCGACCGGCAGTTGGCTCCCGGGCAGTTGACCTACAAAGAGATGCTGTCCCCCTACCATTACGACGACATCAACGACAAGACCAAGGTTTACGGTGTCATCGCGGATCCGGTCGGCCATAGCCTCAGCCCTTGTATTCATAACGCCGCCTTTCGTCATCTCAACGTGAATGCCGTCTACGTGCCGTTTCGCGTGCCGCGTGAAGACCTGGATGCTTTTCTATTCAATTGCCGCAAGTTAGAGATTGACGGATTGAGCGTCACCATTCCGCACAAGGAATCCGTGTTGCAAAACCTCGACCAAGTCGATGGAGCGGTGCATGGCATCGGTGCGGCCAACACGATCGTATTCGAGGACGACGTGGCCGTCGGTTACAACACCGATTTTCATGCCGCGATGGACAGCATCGAAGAAGTCGCGGGCGATGGCAACTCGGAGCCGCTCGACGGGAAGACGGCGTTGGTGCTGGGAGCCGGCGGCGTTTCCAAAGCGATCGTCTTTGGTCTGAAACGCCGCAACGTCAAGGTGACGATCGCCTCGCGCACGCGATTCCGCAGTGACATGCTCGCGGAACAAATGAAAGCCAAAGCCATTGAGTGGGACGATCGCTACAACGACCAGCACGATTTGCTGATCAATGGCACGCCCGTTGGAATGCATCCCAACGTGGACGAGACGCCCTACGATACATCCAAGATCCACTTCTCGACGATCGTCTTTGATACGGTATACAATCCTGAGCAGACGTTGTTGGTAAAAGGGGCCCGCAACGCCGGCTGCCGAGTCGTCACGGGGGTCGAGATGTTTGTCCGCCAAGCGGCGATGCAATTCAAACTGTTTACGGGCCAAGAACCGCCGCTGGATGTGATGCGAGAAGAGATCAGACGAACCATCGGCGCGGCGCGGCATTAGCGAGCTTGCGATTTGGACCATTTCGCCCCATCGATCGTCGCAACCCTCAAGTTTTCCCGCGGATGAATCTCTTCTTAATCGGCTATCGTGGTACTGGAAAGACGACCGTCGCACAAATCGTTGGCCGGCGGCTGGACTACGCATGCGTCGACACGGACCGAGAAATTGAACGGCGGGCGGCCAAGTCCATTGCAGCCATTTTCGCGGACGAGGGTGAGCCCGCGTTTCGAGATTGGGAATCCGCAGTACTCAAGGATCTGGCCTCGCGCGAACGGCATGTGTTTTCGTTGGGGGGTGGCGCGGTGATGCGGGCAGAAAACCGCGAATTGCTGGCCCGTGGACGAACGGCTTGGTTGCAAGCCAGCGCCGAGACGATTTATGCGCGCATCTCGGCCGACGCGACGACCGCGGCGCAACGACCGAATTTAACGTCTGAAGGCGGTTTGGCGGAAATCCGCGAACTTCTTGATCAGCGCGAGCCGGTTTATCGCCAGTGCGCGGACCTGATAGTCGATACCGAGGGTAAGTCGCCCGACGCCGTGGCGGACGAGATGATTCAATCCCTGGAACCCAACACGTTCGAGTAATATGCACGCGGTCGTGGCTCTTATCACAAATCTGCCGCTGGAAGCGCGGTTGGCCGCCTTGTTCGTTCTGGGGGCACTCGTCGGCGGCCAAATTAACCGATCCATCTATCGGCTTGCGTGGGATAAGCGGGACATTGGGCCCTGGTCCAAACCTGATTCTCGAGCGGCACCGAGGCGCATCCTCGACTACGTGCCGATCCTCGGCTGGTTTGGATTGCGGCGAGAATCTTCGATCCACGGCACCGCGTTTTGGTTGCGGCCAATGTTGCTTGAGTTGTGTTTCGCGTTCGTGGCGGCTTGGTTGTACTTTTGGAACGTCGAACAGGGCGGATTGATAGGCAAGGCATCCGGACAAAACGCCGATGTCATGTTGCACTGCCATTGGCTCACACAATTCTGTTTGCTGGCGCTGCTAACGAGCGCCACGTTCATTGACTTTGACGAACAGAGCATTCCCGACGAGATCACCGTTTCTGGCACGATCCTTGCGTTGGTCTTCGCGGCGTGCTTGCCGATCCAGGGGGCGCAACTGCCGGTCGGATTCACCAAACCTGACGGTCCCGCGCTGGTCGTCAGAAAGATCGCCGACGGGCAGACCGAGCCGTTATTGCTCATTTCGCCGTGGAGTGAGAAGGCTTGGCCTGGTTGGCTGAATGGCGAATGGGGACTGATGATTGGCGTGGCATGTTGCGTGGCCTGGTGCGTCGCGGTGCGACCGCCGTTTTTGTGGGACAAGCGACATGGCTTTGGCAAAGCAATTCGGTACCTCTTCGCACACATGTCACAACCGCTGCGAAAGACCGAGCGGCCCAAGGGTGCCGTACCACGACATCCCAATCCGGCCGCACCGATCGTGGTCCTGCTGATCATTCTGGGGCCTATCGCCGTCGCCGCGGTTTGGTGGCAGGGGAATGCGATGTGGTCCAGTCTGCTTTCGTCACTCGTGGGCTTGGCATTCGGCGGCGGCTTGATTTGGGCGGTCAGGATTATTGGCACGCAAGCCTTGGGCAAAGAGGCCATGGGATTTGGCGATGTCACCCTGATGGCCATGATTGGCGCATTCGTCGGCTGGCAACCCTCGCTGATCATTTTTTTCCTGGCACCGCTAGCAGCCGCCATCATTGCCATCCTGCAAGTGCTGATGACCGGCAAACATGAAGTCGCATTCGGGCCGTACTTGGCGTTGGGCACGGTAATCCTCTTGTTGGGATGGGACCAAATCTGGAATCATTGGGCCGCGGATATCTTTGTCTTGGGATGGTTGATCCCCGAAATGGTCCTTATCTGCCTAGTCTTGATGGCAGTCATGTTGCTGTCATGGAGAAAGGTGAAGGAACGCATTTTCAAGCAGGAATAGACTTGCGTTGATCGCGGTGATTCGTCACACTGCTCGACCTTTTCTTTTTCCGACGCTTCCTCAACCGTCTATCGTGCACCTTCGTGTTTAATGCCAATGCATGGCGACTGATCGCCCCTGTTTTGATGTTGCTCGCAGGCTGTGTCCATTCACCGTCCGCAGGAAACCAGTATGCAGCCAGCCTCCCGGCGGAAGCCTTTCAAGCGCTGCCGAATCCGCTGTTGGTGCCAGTCGCCGATCAAGAGTTCGCCTGGAACCAAATCATCGATGGCATCGACGACTTCAACTTCAAGATTCGCCGCGAGCATCGTGTACGTTTGGTAGGCAACGTGCTACAAGAAGGCCGCGTGGAAACCTTCCCCAGCGTGGGATCAACGCTACTGGAACCTTGGCACAAAGACTCGTCGCCCGGCTTCGAAAAGCTACACGCCACGCTGCAGTCGATTCGCCGTCGTTGCACGGCCCGTGTCGTGCCGGCGGAAGGCGGATACTCAATCGAGATCGTCGTGATCAAGGAACTGGAAGACCTGCTGCAGCCGGAACATTCGATTATCCACAACTCGCATACTCGATTCGACACCTCACCCGAGCGGACGGACGAAGCCAAAGATCTCGATCGGCTGCCGCCGGGCACTCTCGGCTGGATCCCACTGGGACGCGACATCGCTCTAGAGCAACGGATTCTGGAGAACATTCGCGGCCGACTCGCCAATCCTGGCCCTACCCAGCCGCAACTCAACAACCCGGCGGCCGGACCGGTGTTTCCCTAAAGTCGTTGTTCGCTCCGCGAACACAACGAAAACGCCATGATCGCGCGACGATCAGCGCCTCCTCTGGGACAAGCCTTGGCGGGCCAGTATGATGAGTATCTAGAGATATCCGACCTACTCACATACCACTCCTCGCCCCATGTCCGCTCGTACTCCGCCTCGTCGGCAATCCGCGTCCCCATCATCCGACCAAGGCGAGCGGCTGCAGAAAGTCCTGGCGGCCGCGGGAATCGGCAGCCGCCGACAATGCGAGCAACTAATCTTGGAAGGACGCGTCGAAGTCGATGCAAAGGTCGTCACGCAATTGGGGACCCGGATCGATCCCCACAAGCAGAAGGTTCGCGTCGATGGCGTGGCCCTCGCGCCGCGGCGTTCCATCTATTACATCATAAACAAGCCGCCGGGAATTGTTTGCACGAATCGAGATCCCCAGGGGCGGCTGCGGGTCATTGATCTGATCGAAACCGACGAGCGATTGTTTACGGTCGGGAGGCTGGATAAGTCCAGCGAGGGGCTGCTGCTGGTGACGAACGACGGTGACCTTGCCAACGGTCTGACCCATCCGCGATACGGAGTCGAGAAAACCTATTATGTCGAGGTCATAGGCCAGCCGAGTGGTGAAGAGTTGGAGTCCCTGCGACGCGGTGTTCATCTGGCGGAAGGCGTCGCGCGGGTGACCAGCGTCAAGATTCGTCGCAAGATGAAGAAGACGACGGCACTGGAGATGGTACTCAATGAAGGCCGCAACCGCGAGATTCGGCGTTTGCTGGCACGTTTCGGAAACAAGGTCGTCTGCTTAAGACGAATCGCCGTCGGCCCCTTGAAACTCGGTAATCTTCCGGTCGGTGCCCACCGTTCCTTAGCGCGAGAAGAAATCAATTCGCTTCGCCACGCCATTGCCTCGCCCACCGCGGCCCGCCGTCCTTCAACCAAAAAGCGAGGACGCGCCGGTGATCGCGTGCCGAGCCGCGGCGATGCAGTGCGAGGCCGCCCGCGGAAAGGACCGCCCCAAGGCAAGAAGAAGCGTCCTCCCAGGAAGCCAGGCCGATGAGCAATCTTCTGGATGCGAGGTTCCATGCGGACGGCGCCGTGCAGCAAACCGTGGAGATCACTGAAAACGTCCGCCTGGCCCGTGACACTTTTCGGCTGCGATTTGAATGCGAGCCGATGGCTAGGCGAATCCTGCCCGGGCAGTTCGTCATGTTGCGGCTGGATGGATTCAACGACCCGCTCATTGGACGCCCGCTGGCGCTTTATGATGTGATCGACTCGGCGGCGGGACAGCCAACTTCGATCGACGTTGTCTATCTGGTGAAAGGGAAACTGACCAGCCGGCTCGTTGAGTGCCGGGCGGGCCAGACGATCGAAGTTTGGGGACCGCTGGGAAACGGCTTCATGCCACAATCACTCGAACCCTTGATCGAACATTTGATCATGGTGGCGGGTGGTATCGGGCAAACGCCTTTTCTAGCCTTAGCGCGGGAGTCGACGGGGAATCGAGTATACGGAGATCCGCCCAGAAAAGTCGCCCCCGTAAAAAAGATTACGCTCTGCTACGGATCGCGTTCGGCAGATATGCTGGCCGGTGTCGAGGCATTTCAAGCTCTGGGCGTGGATGTACGGATCGCAACCGACGATGGATCAGCCGGACATCATGGCTTGGTGACAGATCTGCTAACGCGGACGCTTGGCGACTCCCAATTCTCTCAACACATAGCGTGTTGTGGTCCTGAACCCATGATGGAAGCCACGGCCAAGATCGCCGCCGCGCGCGACATTCCTTGCCAAGTGTCCCTGGAAACTCCGATGGCTTGCGGCATCGGCATTTGTTTTACGTGCGTGGCCAAGGTGCGCGATGAACAAGGCGCATGGGACTACAAACGCACATGTGTGGAAGGTCCGGTTTTCGCGGCCAGCAAGATCGTCTGGTAGGTTAGGACGATGCGGCTGCCTTGGCTTGCTTCGAACCCTTTATCGCCTTTTGCAGACGTGACTTGGTTCGAGCAGCGGCATTCCGATGAATGATGTTCCGCGCGCCGGCACGGTCGAGACGCTTGGCGGCCAAACGAAACTCTTCATCGGCCTTTTCTGGATCGCCCGCTTTCACGGCTTCTCGTACTTTGCGAATCTGACCGCGAACGGCAGTCTTGATCGCTTTATTGATGAGTCGACGCTTCTCGTCTTGTCGAAGACGTTTCTTGGCGGATTTTGTGTTTGGCATGGATCTTAAAAGTGGTAGGTCGCGGAACAGTGGGCACGTGCCCTGGCAGCCGAATCAACCTTTATTACGAATTTTGTCTATTTTGTCCAGCCGACTGGGCAAATCTTTGTAATTTGCGTCGATTTCACCGAGTTTTTCCAGGTATTTCGCGGCATTCTCCAGATCCTTCAATCCGGTGGCGAGAACGCCAGCCCGGTACAAAGCCAGCTTTTGTTGTTCAGTACCGTTCTCGGCCAATTGTATTGCGCGCGTGTAACAGTTTAACGCCTTCGAAAAATTCTTTTGATGCTGCAGACACTCACCCAGTTCCAACGTCGCGCCCAGCTTGAACTCGGCATTTTCACGAGCTTCCATGAAATACTTGGCGGCTTCGCGGTAGTTGCCATCCCGCTTTAATCGAATTCCCAGTTCAAACTTTAACGTGTACTCTTCTGGATAACGTTCAACCCGCGCGCCGAAGACGGCTATCTCGCGACGGTTCAACTCCTGCCGCATCCGCTTGGCCAAGTCCAGCGATTGTTCGGTGCTCTCCACGGCGGCCTTTTTTTCAGCGACCGCCAATTGTTGTTTCTGCCGAGCGATCCCCGCATCTTCCAGCCGCTCTTGAACTCGAAGATCGTTACCCGAAGCGGCCAACGCCTTCGTAAGAGTCCGTTCGACATCGGCGTGACGCCCTTCGCCTTGCAATAGGTCGGCCAGTTTGAGATAGCTTGGGATGTCCGTCGGATCATCGGCCAGCGCGCGTTCCAAGATTTGCCGGGGCGTCAGCGTGATCTCGCGCCGCGCACTGCTCGCCTCCCCACTCTCGTCGCCCGCCGCCGAGTCAGTACTCGCAGCGCTGTCTTCCGGAGCGGGTGTGCCACGACGTGGACGGTTCTTCAATTCAACGGACTTCGGCGCGAGTCCCGCCGCGACTCGTGTCTTATCCTCGGTCAGCATCGAGATCATCTTGGTGGCTTCTTTGTCTTTGGGCTTTTTGGTTTCGACTCGGTGCCAACAGGCAATGGCCTGGTCGAATTGCCCCATCCTCGCCAGCGAGCGACCGCAATGCTTGTTCGTTTCGATATCGTTCGGGTTCGCGTCCAATGCGTTCTTCAGATATCGCAATTCGGCTTCGTTGTACCCCAGCTCTTCGCAAGCTTGAGCCATGGCCCGCAGCACGGGGACGTCCCAAGGATTGGATTTCAACAGACCGGGACCAATCTTCAGAATCTCCGACCAATTCTTTTGAGTCGTTGCCTTTTTCAAAGGACCTCGGCCGCCAAACCCCTTGACCCGCGCGCCCTTTTTGTTGTTTTGATATTTTTCCTGCAGGTTGGTCAAGAATGTCTCGACGTACACGAGATTCCCAGGATCCTTCACGACACATTGAGTGAACATGGTGTTGGCGTAGTCGCGGTCGGGCTTCTCGCCATCGGTGATCTTGCTGCCACGGTCGAAACACTCTTGCAGTCCGCGGCGCATGGCCGGAGAAATCGTCTCTTCGTCCGGTGCGGCTTCGTTTTGGAGATCTGCGTCGGAAGACATTGATTACTTGATGGCCTGATGCCAAGGAGTAGAAATGTTAGTATTGAATTTCGCTAAACCCCAAGTCATCCGATTCTTGCGATTGTGGCAACGTCTGGCAATACGGCGAACAGCAACGGGCTCGCCAATCGTCCAACACCGAATTAGTCCATTCTACTCAAGCACGGCCCAACAAAAGCCCCCCTCCTAGCATGGCAGCATCTGATCTGGCTGAAATCGGACGAGTATTCCTGGTCGGCGGGGGCCCCGGTGATCCAGGGATGATCACGCTGCGCGCGGTGGAATGTTTGGGTTTGGCCGATGTGATTCTGTACGATTACCTGGTGAATCCCAAAATCTTGCGTCACGCCACACCCGCCGCCGAGAGGATCTGCTTGGGACGCCACGGTCAAGGACGTGTTTGGCCGCAGGAAGATATCAATCAGCGACTGGTCGATCTGGCTCGACAAGGCAAAACGATCGTTCGCCTCAAGGGTGGTGATCCGGCGGTTTTTGCTCGGGGAGCGGAAGAAGCCGAGTTCCTGGCGTCCCACGGCGTTGCCTTCGAGATCGTCCCTGGGATTACCGCCGCTCTCGCCGCCGGAAGCTGCGCGGGAATACCCATAACCCATCGCGATATGTCGTCCGCCGTGGCGTTGATCACCGGGCAAGAGCGGCCAGGCAAACCCAACTCGTCACTCGATTTCGATGCCTTGGCCAGGTTTCCAGGAACTCTGGTTTTCTACATGGGTGTCACCACGGCCGAAGCATGGACCGACGCGCTCATCCAAGCCGGCAAATCCGAGGCTACGCCTACCGCGATCGTCCGGCGTTGCAGCTTTCCAGACCAAGTCTCGCTGCACTGCACGTTGGGCGAAGTTGCCGAGCGACTGAGTCGCCCCAGCAAGTTGCGACCTCCAGTGATCGTGATCATAGGCGAAGTG
This sequence comes from Planctomycetota bacterium, assembly GCA_029259935.1. Next base: position 45,331 of record JAJDEH010000023.1, on the reverse strand, counting down.
ACGCAGCTTGCGGGTACGCTTTCATGGTTCGAGCAGCGCCCCTTGTTTGGTAAGAGGATCTTGGTGACACGTCCTGGTCGGCAGGCGTTTGAATTGAACGACCGATTTGCCGCCCTAGGAGCCGAAGTGCTGGAACAGCCTGCGATACGGATCGACGAACCGGACGATTGGTCGCCGGTCGACGACGCAATATCCCGGATCGGTGAGTTCGATTGGCTCGTCTTTACAAGCGCCAACGGCGTCCGATTTTTTCTCGATCGCCTGTTGAGTACCTCACACGATCTGCGTTGGCTGGGCAGCCTCTACATTGGTACCATCGGGCCAGGGACCGCCAAGGCGCTGGCCGGATATCACATCAAGGCTGAAGTGCAGGCGGAAGAGCATCGATCGGAATCGTTGGCTGCTGCTTTGGCCGGGCCGGTGAGTGGCAACCGGATTTTGTACCCGCGAGCCAGCCGAGGGCGCGATGTGCTGGTCGACGAGTTACAACGCCAGGGGAATGAAGTCGAATCGGTCGTGACTTACATCAATGAAGATGTGGAACAACCAAGCGGCGACATACAATCGCTATTGGCCGAAGGCAAGATCGACTGGGTCACCGTTACCAGTTCGGCAATTGCCCGCTCGCTTTGCCGCATGTTCGGCGCGGCCCTTGGTCAGACGCGCCTCGCCAGCATTAGCCCCATTACGTCGGCAACGCTACGTGAACTTGAACTGGAGCCCGCAGTGGAAGCCCAGGAACACACCATGGCCGGCATTGTGCAGGCAATTCTAGAATCTGAAACAGACTCGACGTAGCCCACCGGCAAGCGAACGCTTCCCACCGCTATCGTTGATAAATCGGCAAATAGGATTTGTCCAATTGCAACATAATCAAGTTGCAAGCCGTCACGTAGATGGGGCCAATATTACCGCTCCACGAACCGCTCTCCTTGTTCTGCTCGCTAGCGATCTTGTCGTACAACTTATCGCGGAATGGATGCCACTCGTCCTTGCCCTGCCGATATACGACCTGCGCGTAGTAAAGGTAGGTGTAGTGCCAATGTCCAAAGGAGCGCCCGCCCGTGATCCGTCCCAAGTTTTTCTTGCAATAGTCCATCATCTTGGGCACGTGTTCGCTATCGTAGTCGCCGGCATTGAACAAGGCGGCCAAGGCGGCCGCGGTAATGGCGGGACGCGAACTTCCTCGATTGCGGGAACTGTACGAGATTCCGCCGTCGGCATTCTTGCATTCGTAAATGTAACGCTTCGCGCTGTCGATCGATTCCTTGGATACGGGAATTCCGGCGTTGCGGCAACCGCGCAGACCTTGCACCTGAGTGATGGTTGTCGAACCTTCGTCGAAGTTGTTTCCATCGCGGGCGCTCACATAGCCCCAGCCACCGGACTTGGTTTGCGCGTTCTGGCTGAAGTCGACCGCTTTCGTGAGTACTTCGATCAGCTCTTCGCGCCGGTCCTGATCTTCCTCTTCGCCCAACACTTGCGACAGAAACAGCATCGAAAAGCCGTGGCCATAGGTGTAGCGGCTATCACGTAGCGGATCGCCAATCAAACCGTTCGAGCGACACTTGGTAATCAAGTAGTCGACGGCCCGTCGGACATTCTTGGCGTACGGACCCTGAGTTGTTGTCGAGCCGGAGCAAATCAGAGACGTGCCTGCCAGGGCGGTCATCGCGGTGGGATAATTCCCGGCCGTCCAATGGCCAAGCCGCGACTGTGATCGGGCGACCCATTTGAGCCCCTTGTTGATGGAATTCTCCCACTTGTCGCTCATCGCCGCGCGAGCAGAACGCCCGCCTTGATTGACAACGAGGCTGCCGCCGGCCAAGGCGGCCATGGCTTTCATGGCGTTGCGACGATTCATGGATGCCTACCCGTTAATCGTAGGAATGAAGTGTACTCGGCTACGGAAAAATCCTCGCACGGTATCGCGACGCTTTGCTAGGATTGCAACGGCCGTGGGATTCAGACGCCGAAATGAGTGCTAGCTGTCTCTAGACCCATTTTCGTCGAACGGACGACATTCGTCTATATCGACTATCGGTTTGTTGCACGAGCAGGCCTTTTAGTTCACCCGGAACCGACGAAGGCCAGATTTGTGAGCATCGCCAGCCTTTTAGAGCTTTGGCGGCGGGATGGGGGTCCCAGTGTAGTTTCTTTCCCGGTTCACGTAGTGCGGCCGCAGTTCGACGCCGAACCCATGATCCAATTCCCATTTCGCGCGGGCGGCCCAGGGAGTTCCGGGATGGTTATCGATGACGGTCTGCAGCAAGACCTTCGCCCGCTCGATGTACTGCAGCACCTTTTCCCGTTGGGGATAGTCCTTCCACAACTCTTCATTCTCGGCGAACGTCAGCCTTCTTCGGCCAATCGCCCAATCATTGAGTACTGCCTCGCCCCTGACCGGCAGGGCCGTCTTGGGATTCTGCATGAACCAATCAAGATAGACGCCATACTCGTACATTCTGATTTGGAAGGTGACAAGTTGCGCCAAGATCAGGTCGTAGTTTCCTTGCCAACGCGGCGCCACCTCTTGCTCGCGCAAGCGTTGATTGTCGATCAGAATTTTTTCGGCATTCGCCAAATACTTCAGGTAATTGATCGCCTTAACTTGCTCGGCATTTTTCTGTTGCTCGAACTGCCCTCGATCGAGCGAAAAATGGATTCGCATTTCCAATACGCGAGCCTTTTCGCGGCTTTCCAGAGGGTTGAGATCGCTGACGACTTGCCAGAGATAGCTTCGCAAGGGATAGGTATCGCGATCTTGATAATTCTCCAGCTTCGAGCGTAAGTCCGGCTTGTAGGAACGCATCGCCTCAAGTTCGTATCGCGTCTTCTTGCCAGCCACCAGCAGTTTCTCTTCGGTGGGCAGCATGAAGAAAACACCACCGGTCTCGTTGGCCATGCGAGTCTGCTCATAGGGACCAAAGCCACTAGAAAACGCATCCCAGCGACGACGGAATCCATCAATCTGCAGTTGCTCGGGAAACGCCGTTTCCGGCCCCCGATCAATCAGCAAATGGTGCCAGCGATTCGTTTGAGGATGCAGCCATCGCATACGAGCATGCGGATAACCAAACACCGATTCACGACCTAGCGTGTAAATACTGCATTTGGCGTCCCTCGCTTCCCGAATCGCATCTTCCATGTGCATGTCGTTGTCGGCCGGATTGCCACTTTCATCGGTCAGCAGAATCACCGCCATTCGCCGTTTTTGACGCTGACAATACTTGCGATGATGAGAGATCGCGGTGCCGACAGCCAAGCACATCACTTCTTCGCCCGAGGGATCATTTTCCACCGATTCGATCGCCGCGCGAATTTCCTCGGATCGGCTTGTGGGACCTTTGCGAGTATTGAGAACAACTTCTTTTCCATAACTGACGACCGCGGTAGTCAAGCGGTCGTTCTTTACCTTTCCGGTCAAACCAAGTTCTTCGTAAACGCGATCGATGCGGTCACGAATCTCAAGCCGCTCTTCTTCCATACTCTCCGATTGATCAAACGCCCAAATCACCAGAACGTTGCTCTTCTCCAGCATGTCCAACAGTTCCAAAGTGATTTGGCTCATCGCCTGATCGACATTGTCAACTAGGAAGCGTTCGTCGCCGCGTGTGCCATCCGGCACCTCGGCCACCAATTGATTCTGGGATGGCAGGAACGACTGCGGAGGGCCGACCGCAATGCTGTTTGCCGTGACGCGTTCCACAATTTGTTGATCCATTTGAGGAGTACCAACGCTGCCGATTCCGCCGCCTTCGGCCCCAATAGACACAGCCGCCTCCGTCGCTTCCGCAGTCTCGTCGGTTGCCGTTTCGATCTCCTCTTGCAATTCAAACTCGACAAAATCTTCTTCCTCTTCGACCGCATCCGAGAATAGTTCGGTAACCACTTTGGGTGGTCCCTCGGGAACGGCAAACACCGCCAAAATCACGAACAAGGACATATGAACCAGAATCGAAGTGCCACAAGCTCCGAAGCCGTGAAACATCGACTTGAAGCTGAAGTTACCTTCTTCCTCGTCGCCAGATGCCACTCCGACATTCTCGGATTGCGATTTGACAGGTGGCTTGACGGGCGGCTTTCGATTAGGAGCCGATTGGCCGCCAGTGTTCCGAAGATTGGAAAGCACCAGATTTTGCTTCCCGGAAATGCTTGAGTCGTGGGTTGTGCTCATAGGTAGGATCCAACGGTTGGAAGGGAATCTCCCGCCATTTAGGTGGCCCGGCCAGATTCAGTTTACGCTCATTATAGCCATTTCGACCCTGAACAGGTGGGTCATTACTAAATAATTTGTGGGGCGATTCGGAATTACCCCTAGAGAAGGGGCGCAAGGTCTTCGCATTGCCCAGCCCAGATTATTCCCCAGGGAAGCGGAGCCCAGCAATCAAACCTTGCCCAGCCGGAATCACCCTCGTTCCGGATGGACCGGCATTAGTTGTTGACCAGATCGAACCGATGGAAACGAATGACTCAACGTCGAGTTTGGAATCGAACTCGCGACTCCACCGACCCCAAGGGACTTGCGACTCCATGAATCACCAAATGGACACGAAAAGCTTCGTCATTTCCATCGACCTCAACCCAAACGCCGACAGGGCGAACCCGTGTGAAACTGGGCAATTTACAGACACCATTGACCGTTTGTTGGAAATTTTGACGCGGCAGCGGTTGCCGGCGACTTGGGCGGTATCGAGTCCGAGTAAATCGCCCTGGACGCAAAGAATCCTGGCGGCTGGCCAAGGCCACGAGATCGCCTTGGCCGCAGACCGAAGCTGGGTAGGGGCCACCGCTGGCAGGACTCGGTTTTCGCGGGAACTCACTCGTCAAGTGAACGCCGCTCGCGACATGGCGTTACCCGCCACCACGTTGATCCTCTCTAGCGGCGCAGCGCTCGACCGGCATCACGATTTGTTGGTAAAGCACGGGATCAACATGGTCCGTCCCGGCCTGACCGCGGAGCGCGAGGGCCGTACGGGCAGGTCACCAACTTCTCTCTGCTATGGCGTCGGCCGATTGCCGGCCCACGTTCGATTTCCGGGCAGCATGCAATGGCTGCCGGGCGGCGGCGCGGTGGCCGTACGGCAGACAGTTAAGCGGCTGCTCGCCACAAGAGCCACAACCCACTTGGCGATCGACGGCCCCAGTCTGGCTCAACTCAACAACGGCGCGATCCATGGCCTGAACTGGATTCTGCGGCACATCGCCAAGCAGCAACTCAGCGGTTCTTTGGTCGTTCGCACTCTGGCCGAGCAGGCGGCGGAATGGTTACCCGGAAAACGACGAAACCGCTCGCAGTCGATCTTACGTAAACTGGCCGGCTAACAATCCGACCTCGCGGCTGCCCTTGATTTGACTGCCCGGCTGGGAAGGCCCATATTCCCATCGCAAAGTTGAAGTGCTGACTGCTAGACCTGCTCTTTCAACGTCGACCAGGACAAATAACCCAGTCCCGCGGCACATGCCACAAACATGATGTCCATCAAAATGCTCGCACCCCGAAACGGGGCCACTCCCTCTAATCCGACGGACGCAGCGATCAGATCGATCAAGAAAAACAATAATACCACTCCGGCAATAAACATACCGGCGTAACACAAACCCTTTGCCATGCTTACCTTTCTGAGTCACTCGCGAGGGGAGCAGCCTGCTCTAGGGTAATTTGCTAGTATAATCCAAGCCTGATCGCTGTCACCCTAAGACTCGGGCCTCGAAAAGTTTTATCGGCTTGATACCTTCATCATATTCCCTTCATGCCGGTAAGGGAATTGAACGGCGGGTTGAATGGACACCAGCCGGACACTCTTTTCGGCCAGATTTCCGGGTTCGGACAGCTTCCCGCGCGACTAGGGAGAACCCGTCGGACGCTGCATTTCTCATCCTGTCACTCTCGTCACATCTTACAAATGCCGACATCCAAACTCCCCCGTACCGCGTCGCACGACACGCTGAATGAGCCAAACTGGCACGAATTTCGGGAAGAAATGCCCATCACCGAGCGATGGGCCTATTTCGACCATGCCGCCGTCGGACCTCTATCGAGTCCCGCCCACAAAGCCGTGGCCCGCTGGTCGCGCCAAGCCGCCGAGGAAGGAGACACCGTTTGGCCACAATGGGAAGCCCGAGCGGAAGACATCCGCCAAACCGCGGCCAAGATGGTCGGTGCCCAATCACAAGAAATCGCCTTGGTGCCGAATACGACGACCGGAATTAACCTCGTCGCGGAAGGCTACCCCTGGCGCGAAGGCGACAACGTGATCACGGTCGGGGGCGAGTTTCCATCGAATTTGTATCCTTGGATCAATCTTAAAAGCCGTGGGGTGGAAGAACGTCGAGTCGACCTAAACACGACCGATTTCAATCTAGACCCCATCGCCAACGCGTGCGATCAGCGCACCAAAATTATCGCCATCAGTTGGGTTGGCTACGCGACCGGCGGGAGAATCGACCTCGACCAACTGATCTCCATCGCCCATGATCGAGGGGTACTCGTATTCCTGGACGCTATTCAAGGCATGGGCGTTTTTCCGCTGGACGTGAACAGAACGCCGATCGACTTTTTCGCCGCCGACGGACACAAGTGGATGCTGGGACCCGAGGGTGCCGGCTTTATGTACATACGGAAAGAACATCTTGAATTGTTGCGTCCTTTAAACGTGGGTTGGCATAGCGTCGTCGATTCGCACGACTTTGGCAAAGCCGAATTGAATATTCGCCCCGACGCCGCGCGATACGAAGGGGGTTCGCAAAACATGGTTGGCTTTCTGGGATTGGGTGCCAGCGTCGACCTGTTGGTCCGTCACGGACTAACGTCCACCGACTCGCCGATCGGCGAACGTGTGCTGTGGATCACGTCACTGGCGCGCCAGAAGCTAGAATCAATGGGCGCGACCATAGTAGGGCCGCAAGCCGATCATCAGCGGTCGGGGATCGTGGCCTTCGAAATACCCGGCCGCAATCCTGGCCAACTGCGAAGTCAATGTCTAAAACAGGGCGTGGCCCTAAGTACACGCGCGGGAAGGATGAGAATCAGCCCGCACGCCTATACGAATGAATCGGATGTGGAACGGCTCATTCACGCCCTTCACCAATAGCATCTCGAAAACGCCATGTCCAATCCATACGCATCGCCAAGCCCGCCCGAGAGTAGCGGCGAATTAGGTCCAAGCGTTTCACCCGTTCCCGCAGGAGTTGGTGGATTCTCGTCGGTCAACCAAGTGACCGTCGTTTCGATACTGATGATCGTGCAAGGCGCGCTCGCCATCCTGATGGGACTAGTATTCGTGGGCTATGGCGCGGTTTTCGGGGCTCTGTTCGCCGGAGCGAAAGACTCACCGTTTGATGGTCCGAATGAGCCAAGCATGTGGATCATGGTGGGCGTTTTTGCTGGACTCTCGCTTCCCCCGTTGGTCTCGGGCATCTTGCAAGTCTCCGCCGGCATACGAAATCTCTCTTACCGTGGACATACGTTAGGGATCGTTGCTCTGTTTAGCGGCCTGGGACAGATATTGACCTTCTATTGCTTGCCCACGGCGATTGGGCTCATGATTTATGGGCTCATCATTTATTTCAATGCGAGTGTCAAAAGAGCCTTCGCATTGGGAGAAGAAGGGTACACAAAATCCCAGATTCTTGGTGCGTTCTTGCAGTATCAACCGGCATATCAACCGGCAACCATGCCGAACCCGCCTGGGCCGCCAACCAATCCACCTACGACAAAATAGTCCATGAGCGATCCTCATTTTCGCACCGCCGTCTACACCGGTTCCTTTGACCCCATCACCCTGGGCCATCTCAGCGTGATTCAACGGTGCAGCCGCTTGTACGACCGGTTGATCGTCGGCATCGGCATCAACGTCGAAAAGACGTCGCTTTTTTCAACAGAAGAGCGAGTCGATTTGGTCCGTATGTCCACGAGCGATTTGAAAAACGTCGAGGTTCGCACCTTCACCGGCCTGGCGGTCAATTTTGTCCGTGAATCGGATTCGCGAGTCATGGTTCGCGGCGTGCGTCCGCTCTCGGACATCGCCGCGGAATTCACCATGATGATGGCCAATCGCCAACTAGACGACGAAATCGAAACCGTCTTTCTGATGGCCGACGAAGAATTCACGCATGTCTCCAGCACGCTCATCAAACAAATCGCGCCGCTGTCGACCGACGAAAAACTGGCCCGCTTCGTCCCGCCCGCGATCATCCCCATCATTCGAAAAAAAATCCCGGCACCGGAATAGTAGTCATTCAACGCTTCGCTGCCCGCGCGCATATAACGAGTCGGAGAAACATTCTTTTTCAATGTCGGAGTCCGTTGCATGAGATACCCAATATTCCCGACATGGATTGGCCTGTTGTGCATCGCCAGCACGCTTCACGCGGCCCGCGCTCCGCAATCGTCGGCTGAACTGCTGGAGCAGGCGGATCTCGTGGTCACCGGCAAGGTAATCAAAGTCGAGACCCGCTCAGCACGCTCGCAAGTCGAAAAAGCATTCGGCAATTACGATTGGCACATCGATGTCTCGATCAAGGTCGAGTCGGTAGAGAAGGGCAGGGGAGTGCAAGTCGGCGACGAAATCGTGACTCGCTGTTTCGCCATCCGCAGTCGCAAGAGCATGACCGAGTACATGAGCCTCCAAGCTCACGACCCGATCCCGGCAACCGGCCAAGTGGTGCGGGCTTATCTCCGTGACGGTACCGCAGGTCATGAAGTGCTGCACCCCAACGGCTTCGCTTCGCTGGACGGATCCGATCTGGTTCCCGCCCCCGAAGTTCAATCGCTTTCACAAGGCGGGTTCACCTACTTGCTGCCCACGGAACTCTTGACGCCTCTGGGCATCCTTCTTCTGTCCATTGTTGTTTTGGTCGCGCTTGTGCGCGTCGTTATGAAACGCGTGCGTCGCCGGCATGAACCTGATTTTCAAGCGTCCGCCGAGCAAGCCTGAATCGCGGCCCGCAGGCAAGAGCGAGCACGCGCTACGGCGTGGGGCACTTCTCCGCCGGTTCCTTTTCCGCGGGCGGCTCTGCGGCGGTTGCATCCTTAACTACCAGGCGTTCCGCCAGATCATAAACCGATCCGGCCGGCAGCGCGATGTAGTCGGGCCGATCGGGATAGACCGGCAGCTTCCGATCATAAAAATGAACTTTGCCGCGGCCCACCACTTCGGCGGCCGAGTTGCGAACAATGATCGCGGTCGACTCGTCGATGCCGATCCCCAGCAGTTGTGGATACCGATTGACCAGTTGGGTCATATCCTTTTGGCGGCCCCGTTGTGAAAAATGTTGATCGATGGCCACGCCACAGATAAAGCCCAGGCCTCCGCGTTCATATCCCGGTGCCATGATCAGCCAGTTGCCAATCGGCGTCGCGCGGGCCAGGTAACGGGCCTGGATCGACGCTCCCGCCGACGAACCACCGACCACTCCGCCCCGTGTCACGACCTGCTTCATCAACTCGTGAGCCTTGGTCCCGTAGTACGAATCGGAAAAATTCCACTGCCGCCCGCCGGCAAACCACAGCCCGGTGGCATCCTTGAGCGGCGCTAAAAATTCCTCATCACTGTTCGCCTTGTTGCGATCCTTGGTATGCAGTGTCACGGCATGCTTGACCCCCATTTTCTTCCAAGCTTCGACGGTTCGTTGTTGAGGCGAAATCTCATCGCGTTCGCTGCAGGCCACGTAGACCAGCTTGGCGTTTTCCGCCCCGCCGGCCAACTCCACGAACTTGCCCATCAACCCGGCCGGCGTACGGCCTCCGCCCACGATGACTAGCGACCCCTTTTCGACGTGCGGCGTCTTCGGCTCGGCGGCTGGAAACGGATCCAGAGTTCGATCCATCGCATCGCGCCGCCATTCTGTTAGATCAACCAGATACTGGTCCGGCCGTTGTCGCGTCGAAGACTGCTGGCCGATGGTCTGCACCCGCAAAGGCTGGCGTTCATTGGCCATCAGCATGAACGTGGCGGTGCCATTGCCGACCACGCGAATCTTGCGGCCTCGCAGGACCATGGCCGAGCCCTTTTCGATCCCAATTCCCACCGATCGAGGATAAGCCGCCAGCGCGCTCAACATCCGCGGGCGTGCATCTCCGGCGTGATCGTAGTTCAATTCAATGACACAATCCGGCGCGATGCCCAATCCCTCGCGCACCGCTTGGGCTTTTTCCGCCGCCGTGAAATATCGCGAAGCAAACTGCTTGGCCGCCGGCCCCAGAGCGATGATCGAACCGCCATCGGCAATCTGCTTGTTGCACACCGAACAGATCCGACTCAGCGCCTCCGCCGGCAACTCGCCCGGTGCCTTGGTTGAATGCCAACAGACCACCTGACACTTCTTACAAACATCTTCAAGCTGCCCGGCCAGATCCCCGTTGATTTGCGAGATCGACAGCGAGTCGCCCTCACCGCCAAAAGCCGTCTTGAATTGTTCAACAACCGCCGCTTCGGGTTCGGCATCCGTCAGCAGTGCGACCTTGGCATCCTTTCCACGCGGCACGGCGTTCTTCAAAACCGAGACATCCGCCAGTCCGTCACCGACGACCAAAGTGCCGTTGATCTTCAAGTCGATCGGCCAATGGTCGAACTGCTCGTCAAACTCTTGGCTTGAAGCGATAAGCGGAAGCCAAATGAAACCGCAGGCGACAGCCAGCAGGGTTTTGGTGGTGCGTGTCACAAGTATCTCCCAATGAATTGAATCCGGGTCAAGTAATTTATCGTTAGCAGCCAGTCATCGTCTCCCGGCCAAGCGGCGCAGTCACGACTGTGTTACCTAACCCCAGTTCGCCATTCTCCGCAGTCTGACGGAAATCGGGGCAGTTGACAGTTTGTAACATACCATCGAGCCTTCCGCCCGCGATTTGGGCGCACAGCTTCATACTGCCCAGGCTTTGGCCCCAGGTTCCTGACTACCGTTATTCTACGCAATTGGGCGAGACACTTCCACGTATTGCTGAGGGTCACAAAAACCGGCCAGGGATTCTCCGATGATCGTCATTGATTTCAGGTTCCCGCTTGCCAAGAAACAGCGTCACGCGTACTTGTCCAAGTTGGACGAATGCGCCACCCCAAGTTCAAATTCGCCTTCGTGAAAGACGCCACATCTGAAAACCTGACCGTCATCAAACCAGCGGATTTCATGGACGCCTTGAAAGCCGCGAATGCGGCGAAAGCATTTAGCTGCGGGTGTCAGCCCGCAGGTCGAGGACCCGATCTTTCATCAAGCCGCGAAGGCGGCGAAAGCACTTCGACCGAGCGACTAAACATGACCTAGTCATGCAAATGGGATTTTGGTGTAATCCCGTCGCATTTCAGCCGTTTCGCCCAGTCGTTTACAAGAATAAGGAACTTCCCATGCGCATTTTCACACCAATGTTGGCGCTGTTGCTGTTGGTCCACTCCGCAATCGCCCAGGAACCAACCGCGGATCTTTCGGTGTTGCCCGCTCCGCCGGTTGTCGCGAAACCGGCTCGCGCCGCGGCTTCGTCGCGCAAGACGACCGTATTTCGAATCAAGAACGCCGTTGCCACGGAAGTGGCAAATGCCATCAATCAAGAGTTATTGTCGATATTCGGCGAGAAGCCCAAACACAATGGCTTCATTGTCGATTCGCCCGCCGTGATCATTCCCGAGGTCAACACCAACAGCCTGTTGGTCAGTGCAAAGCCGCCCTACATGGACAGAATTACGGACTTGATTCGCAAGCTGGACAAGGCTCCCACGCAAATCATGATCCAGATCCTCATTCAAGAAGTCGAAGATGGCAAAGCAACGATTCTATCGCGACCTCAGGTGATGACGCTCGACGGAACCGAGTCGGTCATTGAGATCGGCTCCGACAATAAGACGCTGCGAATCAAGTTGACGCCGCGCGTCGTCCGGCAGCGCGACGAGGGAACAAATACATCACCCCCAATCAAGCGACGGTGAGACAATCCGTATTGCCCACTGAACTCCGGCCGGCACCATCCATGCGATCCGAGAAACATCGTCGATGAGCGCCTTGGCCACCAAGTGCCTGAAGAAGCTTAAGTCGACTTTTGCAGGGCCACAAACAAGGTCGAAGCGAACAGGCACAAGGCGACTACTCGCTGTTCCTTGCAGACATCTTCCGCGAGTGACGGGCAGTGTATGTAAAGCAGAGGCCGATGAAGGACGCAAGCCAGTGGACAATCATTGCTACTCCCCACAACCCCATCCTGTCGGTGACTGCTTGAGCCAAGCCTGTATGCCCAGCACCAAACAATGGGAGGCCAGCAATAAACCAGAACACAACTACAATAGTGCAACCCATGAAATACGCTAGCAGGACAAGCTTCGCGGATGGCATCGAGCCTCGATAATAAATGTGAGAACTCCACCCGAAAGCTGCTACTAGAACTGCGGCTAACAGGCCTAAGAACCACTGCATCATGACTGTCAACGTTTCCTAGCGGAAAGATCCTCGAAGCTTAAAAAGAGGATATCGAAAGCGACGGCATAAGAACCGAAAAAATGAAAAGGGCAACCGAATATTTTATGCGGCGTGACCGCACCTTTCAACGGAAAGTCTCCATGCGACCCGCTCGGCAGGGGAAATGGGGAGGTGGCGCGCGAGGATTCTGGAGTCGCGGCGCAATCGCAGATGAAGTGGTTCTACTGCCCCCTACTATCCCAAGCCGGAAGAATGAAAAATCATTCTGCCCTCCATCATTCTGCCAAGCTTTTCATCTAGGGAAGGCTTTTCTGTTTTTTTGACAAGATTAACAAGATGAACAGGATGTTCTGAATCTTGACCATCCTGTTCATCCTGTCGAACAGTTTTTTTGCATATTAGGGCAGCCACTGTGCGAAGGTGCTTGTCGTGACCGGTAGACGGTGGGGCTCAAGGCAACTCATCGTCTTTCTGATTTCATGCGTGAACTAAAGAAAGCCTCATCGACTTGGGTTCACGACGAAATCGGCGACAAGCCGTTCCGATGGCAGGAGGGCTACGGGGCATTCACCGTCAGTGCAAACGCACGAGAGCGCGTCCAGGCCTACATTGCGAATCAAAAGAAGCACCACCAAAAGCGCACCTTTCGAGAAGAGTTGATAGAGTTATTCGAGTTGGCTGGCGTCGAATACGACACGCAGTATTTGGAATGACACCGTGGACATCCACAAAAGACGCCGAAACTGGATGGCAATTTGAGCCTCCTGACATCCGGCTGGCATCCTTTCAGGATGCGTGCATCTGCTCGCTAACCGGTGGTGCGCCTGCGGCGACCACCGGCTAATTGCTGTGAGCCCTATCGGGCTCGATTCCATCCCGAAGGGATATCCGCCAGTAGCCCGTGCCACCACCGGTTAAGTTCCGAGGGCCGATTAGTTTTACTGTTTAAACTATCGTTTTTGTTTCAACCGTGTGGGTGGTAAGCGGTTACGTGATTTGTAGTGATAGAGACGCTCGGCATTGGCTGCACGGGCTCAAGCCGAGCCGCAAAGCCTTCGCCTAGATGAAGACGTTGGCAGAATGATGGAAGGCAGAATGATTTTTCGATCTTCCGGCTTGGGTGACGAGGCCATTTCCTCCGCGATCGCGCCGCAGTTCCATCGATTCTGACCCGCCACCTCTTTGCCTGCCGAGCGGATCGCATGAAGACTTTCTGTTGGCAGGTGCAGTCCCGTAATATAAATCATGGATGGCCCGCATCGGCTCTCTGGGATGATACTCTCAGTTACCATTACTAGTGGTGGCGCTGTGCTAATCACCGATGACTGGCTGCGAGCCTTATCCGACTCGATTGCATCCCGAAGGGATTTTAGCGATTAGCCGGTGGTCAGCGTAGCGCCAACACCGGTTTGGGGGCGGGTCCGATTGGGGCCATCCATGATTTGTATTATCACAGGACTGGTCGCTGGTGGCCCTATTTTTTCACTTGTTGTCCGTCTGGCCCTTTTTGTCCCGTCCGGCGCTCGACTGAGACCAGCGAGTGAATCGTTGCTTCCGCCGGGGCCAGCCCGGCGGAGAGCCGGAGTTGCCCGCAGGTAGGCGAGTAGCTACTCAGTTGCCGCTCGCGCCGGGACAAGCCCGGCGGAAGCGATGGGGCGAAGTGTTGTCGCCCCGAAAGTCGCGAAGGGGCAGCCTAATCCACATGAGTTTCCGGCGGGCTTGTCCCAGCGCGAACACAATTGCGCGGCTACCAACGATCGCAAAAAACGTAAACGCTCTCCGCCGGGCCGGCCCCGGCGGAAGCAACGATTCAACGGTCGGGCCTGAAAACAATTGGCTTCACCGAAAAGCAACCCATATTTCATGCTACGTGGCCGCACCTTCCAACAGAAAGTCTCCATGCGACTCACCCAAGCCCGAAAAACGAGAAATCATCCTGCCCTCCATCATTCTGCCATACTCTTCATCTGGGCGACGGCTTTGCGGCTCGGCTTCTTCCGCCAAGTTAATCGCCCGGCCCGCCGCGCGGCGGAACCAGCAGCCAAACGAACGTCGATCGTCGAAGATTTGCTGCGGTATGAATCCACGGCACGCTTTGAGTTTTCCGTCGCCATGGAATCTGGTGGGCTCGCCGGGTCGGTGGCACTTTGGGGCCTTGAATGCTTACTGCTTAATGACCAAAGTATGAAAATGAATCTAGGAACTGTCTGCTCGTCGAATCTGGTAGGGAACCTTGTTTTGATTCGCAGTACAGCTCGAAGACGCGATTGCCGATCCTGAAGGAACGACCGTGCAGATCCCTTGGTCTTGTTTCGACATTGGTCTCCATTACGTATTCCTTTCCATCGGAATCAAAAGTCTTAAAATCCTTTGACTCTCGAAGTCGGCCTTTGAGCGCCAGTGCTTTCGCAACCTGTGGATCGACCATTCCCGCAGAGGGATTTATCTTGATAGTGCCCGGTGGTAAATCAAAATAAGACACGGCAAACACCGAACCATCCGCGCCCTCACCAACGGCAAAATAGACTTTGACTTTCCCTCTTCCACCAGGTTTTGTAACCTCTGTAGAACTCGTCTCGACATTCCAAGGCATACTAATCGTGAATTTTCCCGCTTTGCTTTCATAGGGTTCCCATAGCGTGATTCCTTGGCGGTGTGCGTTGACATTCTTGAATCCTTTAACGACGCCGAGAACAAAAGCAACCACAAGACTCAAGGCGAACAAAGCAAAAAAGAGGGCGACCCATTGTCCGCAACCAAGGCGGAGGCGATAGTTCCACCTCCGCCTTCTTGGGGCACGCGGTCTCGGCGGTGGTTGATAGGCTCGCGGGGACGGAGGATGGAGCGGCGCAACTGGAGTTGCCTGCTCCATTCGAATTGCTTCATCCAAACTGTCCGGCGGCTGGATTAAAGGAATCTGTATTTGCCCATGGCATCCTGGACAAGCAAAAAGTCGTCCTCCCAGTGCCGCAGGAACCGAAAATCGACGGCCACATCGACAGTTAACGACGAGGGGAACGTCAGCAGCTGTTGCTGGTGAAGCTGCTGTTGTGGAGTGCGAGGTTGGAATTGCGAATGGCGCTCCGCAGGCCGGACAAGCGACCGTTTTCCCTGCCAAATCTGGTCGCGCAACAAATTTCTGACGACAACCACTACAGGCTACTTCAAAGGACATCGCTTCTGCCTCAAATCGCTTCTGCCTCAATATGTACAACGATGGCGGCCGCAGTATACCAATGAGAGGCCGGCGACAGCATCTCAATGGCCCATGCCGGCATTCGCGACGAAGACTCTTTAGAAGCCATCCGGGCCACCCATAGTTTATGCTGCGTGACCGCACTTTCCAACAAAAAGCCCCCGTGCGACTCACCCAAACCGGGAGAACGAGAAATCATTCTGCCCCCCATCATTCTGCCAAGCTCTTCATCTGGGCGAGAGCTTTGCGGTCGGCTTGAGCCCGTGCAGACAATGCCGGTCGTTACGCTCGGCTTTTTCAGCCAAGCTGACCGCTCGCCCCGCCGCGCGGCGAAACCAGCGGCCGAAATGCAGCACCGTTTCCACCCAGTGGTCGCTGGCCACATGCAGCCGCTCCAAAATCGGAGCCAAGTCCGGCGGGATGCGGCCTCGTTTGTCTTTCCGAGCTTGCCGGCCCGTCCAACACGCCCAGAATTCCAACGAGCGCGTAAGACTAAATCCACGCCGCCAAACACAGCACCCCTTGCGCTACGAGAACGTGGCGCAAGAGGTGTGATCGGTGTGAACTAAAATGTGGCTCGCCGATTAGGGAACAATTTTGAACCCCGCCGTGGGGTGCCCTAAGATCGCTGTGGAACCAATCGACTTAGCATGAATAACGCTAATCACGCCGTTGACCTTTGCTGAGTTCGGGTTGGCTCGCGTGATGAAGAAACCGCTTCCCGGTGTTCCGAACACCACCGACTTTCCGCGCACCTGCATCCCCTCGTCGTTGCTCATTGCCCGCATCCCACCGAGTCCGAGGCTGGCAAGGACGGATTTCGAGACGTTCGAACTCTTCGGTTCACCGGCGTTCGCTTCGACTGCGAATGCGGAAAAACCTGCGAATGCAACTACCATGATCAAAACGCGCTTCATCGGACACCTCCCAAAGAAATGAGTTAGAACTTTACGTCGGACCGGTTCGTCCCGCGAGCCGGTTGAGCTGGTCCGTCCACTGTTCACAATGCGCCGTCCGCCACCGACTTACGCCAAATATTTTCTTGTTCTTGATGCCCAACCATTTCCACCTCGTGTTGCGGCCCCACCAGGATGGCAACTTGAGCCGTTGGATGCAGTGGCTGCTAATCGCTCAGTGTGCGTCTTAACCACCGGCACTTGTCGCTCAGTGTCCGCCCGGCCCTTATTGTCTCGTCCGGCGCTCGACTGGGACCAGCGAGTAAGTCGTTGCTTCCGCCGGGACGAGCCGAGCGGAGAGTCGGGGTTGCCCCCAGGTAGGCGAGTAGCTGCTCAGTTGCCGCTCGCGCCGGGACAAGCCCGGCGGAAGCGATGGGGCGAAAGCTTTCGCCCCGAAAGCACCGAACGGGTAGCCTATTTCACGTGAGTTTCCGTCGGGCTTGGTCGGTCAGCATGCGTTTCCTCTCGCAGATGCTGCCCCCTTGAGGTTACCGTCGTCAGCGAACTGTTTGGGCCAACGCAACTGGCTAGGTTCTCTCTGTAGGACTCTTTCATTCGCCATTCCAAGCCGGTTTATCTCGGCGCTTTTTCTGACGCCGTTGATTCGGGCTAGTCTTTGCTTTCGCGCATTCGCTTTGACAACTCCCCAATTTGCGGAGCTGGCGAGTGCAATCGATACGGGATGCCGTAATCACCTCGAATTTGGCGATCTTGTAGGTGGATATAGCTCAAGAAAGCGAACGAAATGAGTGCTTGTGTGACGCAGAGCAGAAATAAGCTGCTCCGAGGTCGGAGTAGCCGGCAGGGATTGATGTCCTCAACGGCCAGCGCGATCCGGGCCGCCCCCACAAACATCAGTGGCATGCTGACCAGCAAATAATAATAACGGTAAGGAATCGCTGTGACCGCGAACAGGAAACCGAAGCCCCAAAAAGCGGCGGCCAAACTAAATGCCGTCGGGCTAGAACGCCCTACTATCATCGAGGACCAACCGCGTCGATCACGCCACCACCGCTTCAGGGTCGGCAGTCCGATGCGTGCGAACAACATGGCCGAGAGCAAATGCAGCCCCGCCACCAGAAAAGTGGGACGATTGCCGATCAGCGGATACCGCATTAGATCCCAGAAGTCGCTTCCCAGCGAGTGATTCAACGTATCAAATCCGTAAGGTTGAACGAACCAGCGGATCCAGAAGAGTCCCTTCAGTGGATGAATCCAGCTGGCCTGTTGAGATCCGGAATCCAAAAACTCTGGGTGTTCGACAATCGTTATTATCCACGGCAGGATCGGCAATGCGCCAACACAGCTTCCCAGCAGCCACCATCCCCAGCGCATCGAGTGACGGTCGAATAGCAGGCACCAGCCCACGAATGCCGCCGATAGAAAGAACCCGCTCATGTGTAGTTGGCCGGCGAGCGCCCCACCGACGCCTAGTGTCAATGCACCCATGGGCTTCTCACGCCGCAGCCAACCAGCGAGCAGCGCCAGGGTAAACAATGGAAACAGCGCGGGTGGCCAGATCTTGCGGTGCAAGAAAACCGCCAGCGGATTGACGGCCATCATCGCGCCCCCCCAGTACCAAACCTCGCGTTCGGATTCGGCGACGAATCCTCGCACAAACGGGACGTACAACCCCATCGCCACGATGCTAAGTACCGCCACCCCACGCGCCAAATCGGGCGGAGTTTCAACAGAGAAAACACGTCCGACGAACACGAACAGCCACGCACTCAAGCCAAAATTAGGGATCCCCACGCTGCTCGGCATGCCGGTCGCGGGCCACGGTTCCGTTTGGCCAACCTCTCGGGCAATGTGCATCGAGTAGTCTTCATCCGCTTTATACTCGATGTCCGAGAGCCAGATGAGCCGCAGTACAGCGCCACATCCAAGGGCGACGGCTAGTCCCAGTGCCCGTCCATGCATTGTCACAACTCGTTCGTGATGGGGACTTGCCAAAAGACGTTCGACGTTCCGTAACATGTATCATGTTGCCAGTTCATTTTCAACGGTTGAATAGGGCCGCTGCCCGTTGAGATTTTGGCACCTGGCAATCGTTGTTACAATCTAACGATTCGCTTTTCTCAATCTCAACGAGCAGGAAATGCAACGCTTTCCCTACATTACTGACTACGTCAACGAAGTTTTCGCGAAAGAGAAAACGCATTGGGACTTTATCCTGCTCCGGCCCTTGTTGCTGGTGTTCTATTTCTTTCTTCGCTTTGTCAGCTTTCCTCTTAAGTTCGTCTTGCGCCGCTTTCCGCTGGGATTTGAAGGGTATTTGATCGACAGTTGCATGGCGCTGGGCACGAAATACCTGGCTCGCCATGACGCCGCCGAGCTGTTCATGAGACACGTGCAAATCGAGCCGCTTCTTTATCGCCACATGCTGGCCCGCCGCGACGCGCCCGCCGAAAACGAAAAAAAGAAGTTGAATGGAATCGACGGAGAATTCGGCGTCGAGGATTGTAGGACCATGGTCCGCAACAATTTGACCATCGGACACGATCTGCTCTCGTATGAACTGGTCGATCGCTTTGACAAAGCGGTGTTTTTGGAAAACCTGGAGTACATTCGATCGATCAAACCGGGAGACCACGAAGAGTTCAGCAAGGCCGTTCTGGAAGAAAACCGTCGATGTTCCTTTCAGATTCTAGGGGCCACGAATCTGGTCCTCATGATCGTCACCGTGATCACTATTTTTGGCGACTTGCGAACCACGATCACGGCATTGAACTCGTTCGGCTCCGACTCGATTTTGTTGTGGTGCATGAAACAGATCTACGCGGAAAATCGGCAAGTACAGATTGACTTGGACTTCTTCATGCAGGAGGTCAACAATCGCGGCCATTACAACAGCAGCGCGTTTTTCTCGAACCCGAGCCAGTATCTTTATTACCACATCGTCTTTGATGAAGTCGTCTACGACATGCTGTTGAACCAACCGCCAACTCCCGCGAATGCTTGACCGCCATGGACTGCTTCATCACACGGACCGCCTCCTACTTACCAGGACCGCCGGTGGAAAATGAGGACATCCAGCGGTATCTCGGCGCGCTGGATGGCGAAGCGGAGACGATGGACAAAGTGTTGGCGATGAACGGAATCGTTCGACGGCATTACGCGCAGGATGAACAGCAGCGGCAAACGCACGATGTTTATGAGTTGGGATCGCGAGCGGTACGGAATTGCTTAACTGGAGAGATAGAGGCCGGCGATGTCAGCTATCTCGCCGCGGGCACTACATACACGCCGCTGGCCGCGCCAGGATTCGCTTCCATCCTGCATCACCGGTTGCGAGAGTGTGACCGTCTAGGTCATCCCGTCGAGATCAGTTCTCACGCCGGCATCTGTTCATCGGCGGCCAGTGCCATGGTAGCCGCCATTCGCGCGGTCAGCGTGGGCGATCATCGCACGGTCCTTTGTGTCGGCGCTGAGCACGCGTCCGAGATTTTGAAAGCAAGTGTGATTCGCCCCGTCGATGATCGCGTGCAACACACCAATCTTCGGAACAGCCGTTGGTTCATGTCGGTTTTTCTGCGATTCATGCTTTCGGATGGCGCGGGGGCCTTCCTGTTGCAAGACTGTCCCGATCCCAGCCGGCTGTCTCTGCGAGTCAATTGGACGCAATCGATGTCCTTTGCCCATGAGACGACGGTGTGCATGAAACTGGAGAGCCGCACGGCACTGCTAAGTCAAGATCTTTCCGTTTTGTCGCGGCATCTCGTTCCGTGCGGCACCAAGTTTTTGGCCGCCGCGCTGGAAGCACATGGCGACACGCTTGATTCGCATGCGATGATCTTGCCGCACATGTCTTCGTTTTTCTTTCGACGAAAAATGGAAAAGGTCATCGCCGCTCATTCGGGCGACGCACGGAATCCGGTGCCCTATTGGACCAACTTGGCGACCGCCGGCAACACCGGTTCAGCCAGCATCTACATCATGTTGGACCACTACCTGCGGCAATGCGAAGTTCGCGATGGCGACCGCATTTTGCTGTTCGTCCCGGAATCAGGGCAGTTTAATTTCGTGCTCATCAGTTTGACCGCGGTGGCTCCATGAGCGGCGATAGTGCTGCCGCCGAAGCAGGGGCCAGGCGGCGCAGACTAGCCATCATTGGTGGCGGAAGCAGCGGCCTGATCTGCCTGAAATATGCACTCGACTTGCTGCCCGATTGGGACGTCGTATGCCTGGAGAAGTCGGATCGGACCACGGGCTGCTGGGGCAATCCCTATCCGGGATTTGTCTCGACTTCGACCAAATACACCACTCAATTCACGTGTTTCCCTGCGTTCGATGCGGGCGTGAAGCCCGACGGCGGTGATAGCCGCGCCGAGTTCTTTCGCGACGATGAATACGGCCAATACCTCCAGCGCTTCGCGGAGAAATTTTCGCTACTTGAAAACATCATCACCCAATGTGGCGTCGACAGCATTCGTCGCGGCTCGGAGGAACATGGTTGGGAGTTGTCGCTTACTCGTCAGAAGAATGGCCGCTCGGAAACGAGCACCGAGCATTTTGATTGTGCCATCCTCTGCACCGGTCTCGCCGCGGAACCGATATCGCTTGAATGCGATGTCAAAATGTTGGCGATGTCGGAATTGAATCATCCAGGCGGCCTGGGCCACATAACCAACCAACGAATCGTGGTCGTCGGCGGAGGAGAATCCGCGGTCGACTACGCCAACCGCCTAGCGCGGCCGGAGTTGAAGAATGAAGTCTATCTTTCCTTGAAGTCGGGGATCCGCGTTAGCCCGCGATATCATCCGATTCGCGGCGTACCCTCTGATTTCCTGCGAAACCGTTTGATGCTATCGATTCACGAAGACATTCGAAACTGGATCGGCCAACGGTTTGTGGAAATGCGGATCCGGTATCAAAAGGCGTTCGAGTGGGTTTTTCCAACGTCGCGTCCCAAGCAAGAATCAACAGCCCGGCTGCCGAACGCAACGGATCGCAACGTCCACCAGCTGCACAAACAGTGGGCCTACAAGCTGACGAAAGCGGCGAAGGATGATCTGTTCAACATGTTTCATAACAAGAGCGACGACTTCTTGGACGCCGTGGCCGAAGGATGGCTAAAGATTGTCGGCCCGCCGACCGATAGGCGGTTCGCTGTGTTTCGTGGCTTTGATTCCGAGGACGACGAGACCGTCGATCCGGATTTGGTGGTGCCCGCGGTTGGCTACCGAGCGGACCCGGGAAAACTGTCGGCCGGTCAAATTCAACTCACGGACTTCTATTTGGGATGTTGTCACGTAACGGATCCCGATCTGTTCCTGGTCGGTTTCGCCCGGCCGATCATCGGGAACATCCCGTCGATGAGTGAGATGCAGGCGCGCTACGTTTGCGGCTTGATTGCCGGTGAGTTTCCACGTCCGCCCAACATCGAAGAGCTTCATCGCGCGGATCTTACGCGCCGAAAGGCTCGTTACAAAAGCCTCGACTTGGACGCGGCGTATCCCGTCGAGATGTTTCCCTATTGTGATCAGCTCGCGAAAATGATGAACGCCGCTCCAACTTTGCGTTCCGTCGGTTCGCTCTGGTCTTGGTGCCGCATGCAACTCGCGCCGGCATCAACCTTGCATTACGTTTTTCGCGATGGGCAGGTCCGCGACCGATTTGAATCGGCACCAGTCTACATGCCACCATCGTTGATACTGCTGTTGCTGGCGATCAAACCCTTCGACTGGGTCTACCGCGTGTTGCGAGGTTTGGCGAAACGGGCCGGCAAGTAGCGACTTATCTCGGCTCGAGCCGCACTTGCACGCCATACTTGGGCGTCATGGTCAAGGCGGCGGCCATTTGATGACGATTTCGCTCGTCGACAACCACTTTGTAACGTTGAGAAATGACGGCCAGGATGACGACCAATTCCATGATGGCGAAATGGATGCCAATGCAGATTCTTGGTCCTCCGCCGAATGGGACATGGGCATAGGTTGAACGCTTGTTCTCTTCCCGGTCTGGATAAAACCGATTGGGATTGAACTGGCCGGGGTCTTTCCAGAAGTCCGGATGCCGATGAAGCGAGTAGCGGCTGAACGCCACCAAGGCCCCCTTCGGTAACCGAACGCCGCCCAACTCCACTTCGGTCATCGCGTTGCGATTTTCAAACCAGAAGGGCGGATGCAGCCGCAAAGTTTCATCAATGACCATTTTCGTATATTTCAAACGAGGTAGGTCCTCAAGTGTTATGGGCGATTTCCCGACGACCGAATCGATCTCTTCCTGCAGTTGATTTTGAACGTCGGGATGTTGATGCAGCTCGTACCAAATCCAGGACAAGGCGCTGGACGATGTCTCGTGCCCGCCGATGATCATTCCCCGGACTTCCTCGACGATTTCCCAATCCGACATGGAGTCGCCGCTTTCTTCGTGCTTGGCAGCAAGCAGAATACTCAGCAGATCATCCTGCTGCCGGCCGCCTCGGCGGTGGCCAATCATGTCGCGCAAGAACGCGTGAAACTGCTTTAGGGCGGCTTTCAGTTTCCAATTCATGGGTGAAGGAAACCAAAAGCTGCGTACGATTGGCAGCGGCGGCTTGGCGCTGTAGTGGTTAATCGTCCGTGTCCACTCGCTAATCTTGTCGCTGGCCTCATCGAAACCATCGTGGAAGAATGCGCGCCCGGCAATCTCGAGCGTGATTTCGTTCATTTCTTCCGCGATATCAAAGACGTCGTTGTTTCGGCAGGCCGCTTCCCAGCGATCGGCCATGGCGGTTGCGGAATCCACCATCAGTCCGAAATAACACTGGACGGCGATCGGTCCGAAAATCGGCTGCATCAATTTCCGCTGCCGTTTCCACCGCGCGCCCTCGGCGACAACCAATCCATTTCCAAACGCGTTGCGAAATCGGTCGTAAATGATGCTGTTCTTGTCAAACGATTGGTGGGTATCTTTCAGGATCTGTTTAACCAGCGAGGGATGGTTGACCAGATAGAAATTGAACAATCCTCGGTAGTGGATGAAGTCGCCAAAGTCGTTGACCAGCCGGTCGAAGAAGTAGGCCGGATTTCCGGCGATCATCCATTGTTTATAGAACCGTGGCGGACGCACCAACGTTCCCGCGAATGCATTGGAGTCTTGCTGATTCTGTTTCGGTTCCATAGGCAAAATATAGTCTCGGCCAATTCAAGAATCAGCCCAAGGCGGAAGCTATCGCCGGAAGGCGTTTGGGTGCGTTTCGTTTGTCGTTGATCGCTCCGCGATCATAGCGTTTGTCGTCGGGCTGAGTTTCGCGACGGCACCCTACGGCGATGACCCGGCTGCCACGTCGCGTGGATTCCACCGCAGTACGCTGAGGATATTTGAATAGTCGTCGGTCCAAACGGGGGCGTTGCCGTCGGGCTTCATTCGCTGCCAGTTCGGGCGCTCGGATAGGCCACGAGTGTCGTTTGCCTGTCTTGCTAGGACAACGTAGGTCGAGCCTTCGATTCCGTTGCGTTGCTTTTCTTCCAGTTCTTGAGGACTGCGTGCCACATCCCGACAGACGTAACACTGCAATTCTAACTCGGTCGCCACGGCGTTTAAGACCGTCGACAGATCAAGGTAACGATTGGAAATATGAAAGACGAGGATTCCGTCGCCGGTCAGCTTCCTGAAGTAAAGCTGTATTGCTTCGCGCGTTAACAAGTGCGTGGGAATCGCATCCGAACTGAAGGCGTCGAGGACGATTAGGTCGTACGGGCGTTTACTCGCGGCGATCATCAATCGGCCGTCCCCCAGTTGAATGGAACAGTTGGCTCGCCCGCAGTTGCTGAGGTAGGAAAAATACTCGGGCGTTTCCGCCACTTGCTTCACAACGGGATCGACTTCATAAAACGTGATGTGGCGATCGTCTTGGGCATAGCATGCGGCCGCGCCCGTGCCCAGTCCAATGATGGCAACTTGGTCTGTCCGACCGGCCGAGGGCTGAAAGGCGCTGAAGATCTGTCCCAGGGGACCGGTGAAGTGATAGTATTGCAGCGGCTCGCATTGCCGATTCTTGTCGAGGCTCTGGCAGCCGTGTTGCGTCGTGCCGTGTAGCAATCGCCGGTAGCGGGGCAGTTGCTCGCCGGTTTCGGGATCGGGCCGAGCGGTGTCTTCCACCACGCTGTGGGCTCCGAAAAAACTGCGGGCGCGGTGAATCACATTTTGGTTGGCACCCACGTCGAACTGCTCCAAGACCAAGATCAGCCCGAGCGCCGCGGCGAACAGGGCTGGCCGGCGGATGTAGTACATCAACATCATCACCGGAATCGCCACCACGACGATGTTCACCAGCAGCGGCGAGATCTTGACCTCCAGCCCGCGGATTAACGCCACGGCCAACAAAGCCGTTACCAACAGAGCGACGAGGTCTGCCTTTTTGTCTTGTGGTCCTTCGCGGCGCGGCAACAGGCAGCAGGCCAGGACCACGGAAATCGGAAACTCGAGTTGAACGGTGAAAATCAGCGGCGCGATCAGGGCAATGAAAACTCCCCCCAGCACTCCACCGACCGACATCCACCAATAGAATTCGGTCAAGTGGCTGGTTGCCGGCCGCCGCTTCGCCAGTTCGCCATGGCAGACCATCGCGCCGACAAAGAAAGTGGAAATGTGAATGGCCAGCAATTGCCAACGGGCGGAAACGATTAGCGACGCCGCCAATAGGATCAGGAACAACGGAAAGAGACGCGTCATCAGCGCGCGAGGCAACACCTGCCAACGCGCGAACACCAAAACGAAGCTCAACAAATACAACGCCAGCGGAATGATCCACAGCAACGGAATCGGAGCGATGTTCGTGGTCGCTCGGGCGGTAACCGCCAACATCCAACTCGACGGCACGAACGCCAACAGGACCCACCGACCACGCTCCCACCAGTCAACGACCGGCGCGGTGTCCACAAACTGAAGTGTTCTTTCTCGTGCGCGACGCGTCTTTTTTCGTGAACGGGATTCTGACTGAAGGCTGGTATTTTTCGATTTACCGTCGGGCAAGGTTGCTCGGCGCGGCATCATCCAAATCATCGCCGCCGAGCCCGCGATGGCGACCACCAGCACTCCATACGACCACGTCCACCACGCCGCTTGCTGGTTGAGGCCCAGACGGGGCTCGACGATCAGCGGATAGCTTAGCAACGCAGCCATGCTGCCCACATTGCTAATTGCGTACAAGAAGTACGGATCTTGCGCCGAGGGATGCGACGTTTCAGCAAACCAGCGCTGCAACAGCGGCGCGGTGGTGGTGACCGCAAACAACGGCGTTCCCGCCGCCACCGTCAATAGCAGCAGTAGTGAAGCCGTCGGACTGCCGTTGTCGGCCGACACGTCAGCGGAAACCGCTATAGGCAGCGACAGGGGCAACGAAATCACTACCAGATGGACGATGGTTTGCACACGGAGCGGCAGCCAGCGGCAAAGCACGTGGGCATATCCATAACCCAACAGCAGCGTGGCCTGAAAAAAGAGCATGCACGTGGTCCACACCGCGGACGACCCGCCGTACAGCGGCAAGACCAACTTGGCAATCAGCGGCTGAGCCGAAAACAACAGCGCGGAACTGAGCAGAAATGCGACGCTGTAAACAACAAGGATCGCCCGAACAGCCAACCGAGGACTCCGTAAAGCGAAAAACTCAAGTCGCTCAGTCTAACCTCTTTGGTAAGTCCCGTCTGCTGGACGACCTGCCAAGGAGGGGCTGACTCACCTTGGCCAACGGCCATGCTCACCGTAGCCTAGTATTCCATCGCAGCTTGGTTTTCGGCTGGGTGGCTGGGGTCGAACAACGTGAGCCCCCAGCGCGAATTCTGGGGGCTCGCTTCGCTCGACCCCAGCCACCCGAAAACTAAGCGTTCCTCGGGCGGTGCCCTAGGCTCCGGTGAGCATGGCCGTTGGCCAAGAAGAGTTGCGATTCGGGGTGTTGTCGTTCTCGCAACGACCATCATTTGTTCCGCCACTTCGAGTGGTGAGTCCACACCGACGATCTCGAATCGACAGGTTCCGACTCATGGAAGCCAGCGCGCCTCTTTGCGTACGAGGTACCACTTGTAGAGGAGGATGCCGTAAAAACCGGCGGCGAGCAGATACCCCGCGCAGAGCGCCAGAATGCAAGTCAACTCCGCAGGCGCGTGCGTAAAATAGAAGAGCAACAACCACAGGCTCCAAACCGCGGTTCCGGCTAGTGCGAATCGGGGCAGAGTTTCAAGGGAGTCGTACATCGACGTCAGCCAATCCTGCTGCCTGGCGCGACCGCCAAATACCCAGTGAAACATTAACCCGCTCCGGTCAAAGAGCCACAATCCGGCCAGCCAATAAAAGGCCAACATCGACACGAATACCAGCAAATTGGTCGCCATGCAAACTCGCCCGAAGACGGTGTTGGCGTAAAAATCGGCACTTGGCCCGACCAGATGAAAGCAAAAGAAATTGAAAGCGCCGGCCACCGCCAGAATGAGCGTCGCCCGCCGCACGTTTTCGCGCGCCGCGGAGCGGTTTGGCGGTTCGCCCGACGTCGCCAGCGAACCGGCGGTATTGGGCGACTGGTAAGGGTTGAGATCGCTTGGATTTTCCGCTGCCATCGCCAATCACGCTCACGACAAAGGCTGGGAGAAGGTTCGAGCCGTCCTTCAGTTCTTTTCCGCTCCGTCGTCGCCGCGGCGCAAATGACGTTGCAGATAACGGGCGCGCTCGATGTTGCGATCGGCCGTATCCAGTTCCGTACCGCGCAGCTTTTGCAAGTGCGCCGGTTGCGTGTGAATGAACAGTTTGTTGATCGTGGGGATTTCCAGATCGGAGATTAAGCCCAGATTAACTCCCATGCGCACACTCGACAGCAGATGCATCGTCTCTTCGCTACTGATCGTTTGGGCCGTGCACAAGATGCCATAGGCCCGGCTGACACGATCATGCAAATCTTTCTGACTCTCGTTGATTAGGAACTCACGCGCCTTGCGTTCATATTCGATCAGCGAGGGCACGACTTCCGCGACCTGATCGCGCAGCTCCTTTTCGCTGCGTCCCAGCGTGATCTGGTTGCTGATCTGATAAAAGTCGCCCATCGCCTGCGATCCTTCGCCGTAGAGTCCGCGCACGGCTAGGCTGATCTTTTGCAAGCTGCGGAAAACTTTGTCGATCTGGCGGGTCATGACCAGCGCCGGCAGATGCAGCATGACGCTGACCCGCATGCCGGTGCCGACGTTCGTGGGACAGGCCGTCAGGTAGCCCTTTTGTTCGTGAAAAGCGTAGGTTACGTGTTCTTCGATCAGGTCGTCGATGCGGTCGATTTGCTGCCATGCTTGTTCGAGCGCCAAACCGCTGTGCATGACTTGAATCCGCAGATGATCTTCTTCGTTGATCATCAGGCTGAATTTTTCCTGACCATCGATGGCGACTCCCCGGGCACCGAACGCTTCGGCATGTTCGCGGCTGATCAGTTGACGCTCGACTAAGAACTGGCGATCGACCGTTTCCAAATCGGCGACATCGACGTAGGAAACGTCGGTCATATCCTTGAGATGCAGCACGCGTTCTCGCAAGGTGCCTTCGATGGCGGCGCGATCCCGCTCGGTACACTTGCGGATGAACGGAAAGTCGGCCAGGTTTCGCGCCAGGCGTATCCGGCTGCTAATTACGATATCCGACTGGGGGCCTGAGCCCCGTAACCATTCGCCACAGCGAGCGGCCAATTCATCCAGTTTCATCATTGGCCTCGCTGTTCGATCTCTCGGATACTGTCGCGCAGTTCCGAGGCTCGTTCGTATTCTTCGTTTTGCACGGCGTCTGTCATTTCGCGGCGCAATTTAATCAGTTCGGTTTGCAAACTTGAATCCTTGACTCCGCGCTTGGGCCGCTTGCCCTTGTGCTCGGTCGCTCCGTGGATGTTGACGATCAACGGTTCCATCTCTTCTTCAAAGCAGACGTAGTCGTGGGGGCAGCCGAGCCGGCCCGCTTGCCGGAATTCATAAAAGGTCACGCCGCACACTGGACACGAACGTTGATCGAGCCGCGCCAGGTCTTCCGCGGTCTGACCAAGATTCAAATGCTGGGCCAAAACACCAGCCAACGTGGGAGTCGCTTCTTCGGCCTCCTCGGCGGGAGCCAAGTACTGCTGCGCGTGGTCGGCACACAGGTGCAGTTCCACCAACTCGGGACCGGTCAGTTCCGTGATATGAAAGGTCGCCGGTTTTTCACAGTTCTGACACTTCATGAATTTGGTGCAACTTCTTTGCTGGCAAAGGTTATCGTTCATTTGGGATTCTAGCAGCGGGTGCGAAGGTGTCAAGATTAAACGGTTATTCGCCCGCCGCGCGGATTGTCCACGAATACGAACCGAGGAAGATTTACCGCCCAGAACGCTTTGGACATTTGCGAACAGCGCGGCGAATTCGCATCCCCCAGGCCACCAGGCGATGGGCAATTTGAAATCGAAACTTGTGAAGCGCCCGTTCGGAAAACAGTTTTCTTAGCGATTCCACCACTTGAGGGGTTTGAAAGTCGAGTCTCCGGTTTGGTGTCGAGCCGACGGTTCTTAACGCCGGTAAATTTGCATTCGCGAATTTTTCGAAATTCCGCGCGCGTTTTTTGAGACTTATTGCAATTCCTACTGTGAGGAACCGGCGCTTTCGCTTGGTTCACTGCTCCTAACTCTTGTTCACCGTCGCGGCCAGCACGTCGCTAGACACGCTGCGCTTTCGCGCGGCACTCGCCGCGACTTGTCTTCTGATTGAAAGGTTTTGCCATGCTTAGGGATCTCCGTGCGCGCTTTCAGAATCGCAAGGCTCGACCTCGTCGCCCCTTCAACGGCAATCGCTCGCGCGGGCGACGCCTAGGTTCGGCGTTGGAAATGCTTGAAGGACGAACGATGCTGGCCGCCGACGTCGTCGGGCTGGGGCTCTATTCGGATACCGGATCTTCGGCGAGCGACGATATCACGACCGACCCGACGGTGTCAGCCAGCGTCGAATACAATGAAACGAATACGACCTCGGTGGATGTCGAATTCGACCATGACAATGACGGCGTTGTCGATGGGCTGACCACGATCTACAGTTCGTACAGCAATTTCACCTACGACCCGCTGTCCAACGATAGTTCGCTGGAGACGCACAACGGCAACTTGCCACTGCGATATCGAACCGTCGAGCATCAGAGCGGCGGCGATGTGACCAGTGGCTGGACCAGCCATGGCTTTACGCTGGACCGCGTCGCGCCCACGGTCTCCAGCGTGACTCCTTCCGACTCCAGTGTGGTCTCGACCGCGCCAACGACGGTCGACGTCACGTTTAGCGAAGCCCTCGACAGCGCCACGGCGAGTACCGGCAATGTGTGGGTCGAGGACGCCAGCGCGGTCAAGCCCACGCAATCCGTCACGCTGGCCACCAGCACCAAAATCGAGATTAGCTTTAGCGGCGGCCTGGCCGGAGGAGAATACGACACGGTCGCCAGCAACGTCGCCGACATCGCCGGCAATTTGCTGGCCACGCAATCGACGACCGATTGGCGGCTCACCGCCGCCCCGACCACCACCGGTATTACGGATGTCGACGTGGACGAAGACGCCGCGAATAGTGTGATCTACCTAAGCAGTTATTTTAGCGACGAGTTTGACAGTTCCAGCAGCCTGACTTACACGGTCACCGCCAACACCAACGGCTCGCTGTTCGATTCGACCAGCATCAGCAGCGACCAATTGACGCTGGACTACGAAGCCGATGAGTACGGTTCGGCCACCATCACCGTGAAAGCGGAAGACATCGACGGACTGTCGGTTCAGTCTACCTTTGACGTGGACGTGGCGAGCGTTAATGATGCGCCGACGATTACGAACTTCAGCGTCGTTCAGAACGGTAGCTTGTACACGTTCACTGGGACGGTTGTTGACGAGAATCCGAACGGATTGACTGTCGAGTTTGGTGGCGTGATTAGTGGCAATTCCACGACAACCAACGCCTTCGGTAACTTCACATTTGAAGTGAGTGGCATTAGCGCAGGCACCGCCACCGCCATAACTACCGACGACGATGACGTCGACTCGAATACGGCCGCGACGTCTGTCTATTAGAAAATTCTGGTCAACAACGGCCGGAGCGACCACGCGTTATGGGGAATCTCCGGCCTCGCTGTTCAACTCAAGTGGATTTAGAAACAACGTCATCTCGAAATGGTGACGCAACTTTGGGTCCCCCTTGAGTTCCTCAAGCGTTAATGCCTTACTGACCAACGCCCAAGTAGGGGCAAAATTCTCAAAGTCGCGTTTGTTCGCGCCGAACTCCAGGGCTAATTTGGCATGGCGAACCGCCTGGGATTCGCAATTTGTATCGGACCGCGCCGCCAGGGCGTAGAGATTGGCAAGGTCCCGATGTAATTGGCCCTTGCCCATTGGTGTTTGTTTCAAATCAATCGCATGTTTCAGGTCGCCGATGATGTCGAGCAAGACGCCTTCGTCGGAATACGCCTGGTCTATCTTCATCATTTGACGAAGGACGTAGGCCGTGAATAAATCGGGGTCACGATCAATGATCTTGGGCACAATCGCGGCGGCCTCCTGTTTCCAGCCCCCTAAATAGCTTGAAAGCGCCAAGTTGCTGTGCAACATCGCCGAATCCATACCTGCGTCAATCGCCTTGTGGTAGCGATTGGTCGCTGGACCATGGAATCCAACGCGACTGTAACAATAGGCCAAAAACGCGACGTTTCTCGCCTTTGGCGACAACTCGACGGCACGTTCCATCGCATTGACCGCGGACTGCGAATCGCTCAGCTTATCGAACGTCCGCGCCATCCAAATAAGCACAGAAGGAGAATCACGATTGCACAGGTCCGCAAGATTGAAGTGGTCAAGCGCGGTATTGTAATTTGCGCGATGGTATTCCGCCTCGCCCAACTGAAGTTGCTCCTTGCCAAAATCAAGCAAGGTCGGTTCGGTCGACGGAAGCTCGGAGACTTGCTCCAGTTCCAGACTCGCCGCGGTAAAGTCACCTCGCTCGATGTTCACGCGAACTCGCAACAGCATCGCGTCCACCGCTTGTGGGTCATGCCGCAAAGAGATATCTAGGTAATCCATCGCCTTTTCGTTGTCGCCCGCGGCAAATGCGGTGGCGGCTTGTTTGTACTGGCGAACGGCGTACGAGTCCCGTGTCGCGGTAAACACGACGGCGGCCGAGATCAACGCGAGTACCATGACCGCCGAAAAAACACTGATGGCGATGTGATTCGTCACCCAGCGCTTGAAGCGATCGAGGGGACGCAGTTCGCGGCGCAACAACTTGCCCAATTCTTCCGCCGATTGAATCCGGTCATCCGGATCGAAGGCCAGGCACCGACTGACGATTTTCGAAATGCTTTCCGAGACCTCTCGGTTGGACTGGCGTAGCGAACTCGGACCGCGTTGGCAGCGATCGAGCAATTTCTCGGCAATCTCCTCGGTCGAAGTTGCCTCGGGAACTTCGCCAAACGGCAACTCGCCCGTCAGCAGTTCGTGGATCAACACACCGGCCGAAAAGATGTCCGATCGTTCGTCGACGGCCACGTCTTCCTGTTTGCCGCTGGCAATCGCTTGCAGTTGTTCGGGTGACATGTAGGGCAGGGTTCCGCCCACGCGGACTTCGCCGATCTGCTTGTCGAACGACAGATTGAAGTCCAGCAGCATGGGCGTGCCGTTATCGGTCAGCAAGACGTTGGACGGCTTGAGGTCCAAATGCAAAATGCCGTTCTTATGGGCGTGAGCCAGCGCCTCGGCCAGTTGGGCGACTAAATTGAGAACGCCGTCGAGATAGGTGCCGCGCTGAAGCTGGCTGGCTGGTTCGGAGTCTTCCCGGGGCGGATCGAAATTTACTTTCTTGACCGTTTCTAGGATCGCGGCCGCGCGGCGCGGAAACTGATCGCCGCTGCCCGCCGCGTCCAACACGTCGCAAAACGTGGCGCGGCCCAGGAACGACATGACAATGGCGGTCATGTCGGTATCCATATCTTCCTGCACGGAGTGCACCGGCACGATGTTGGGATGCTCAAGCTTTCCCATGGTTTCGGCTTCCATCGCACCGAAGGAGGATACCTTGACCGCCACTCGCCGCCCGCCCAACATGCCTTCCTCGGCTAGGTAGACTCGGGCAAACGCGCCGCGGCCGAGTTCTTCGAGGATCAAGAAGTCCAGAAACTGCTCTCCCAGTTCGGGCCAGGCCATGGCGACGGAATTCTCCATTGCGTCTCGTTGATCCTGCACCAATTGGTGGATTTCCAACTGGCGACGAAGCGACGATCTGAAATTTGGGAACCGGCTGCAAAATCGCGATTTTTTCAACGATTCGCCGCGTTCCTCCCGCTGGCAGAATTCTTCGTAGGCCAGATCGAGTACGACGGACTTATGCCGCGTTAATTCCGGATGGTTGGCGAGTACCTGGTCGGTGTCGGCGGACTGGCCGTTCTTCCATCCCACGACGATCGAATCGGCCAACTGCCGGCAAGCCTCTTCGTCCAGGGCAGCCGGTTGCAGGGTCGCGACATTGGCGGAATCCGACGAGAGCGCCACGGTTTAGATCTCCTGGCACATCTGCTCGATCTTTCGAATTGCCCGATGCACCGTTCCTTCGTGCTTGCCCAAGATCTGAGCAATTTCACGCACGCTGTTTCCCGCCAGCCGCAGTTCCACGATCTTTTTATAATCGTCGGACAGCTCGTCCATCATTCTTTCCCACCGTTCGCGCGCGATCGCAATCTGTTCAGGGCTAGGTTCGTTGGTTTGGATGGTGCTGCCGGCCTTGGCTTCTGAATCTTCCAGAGCGCGCTCAAGATTGACGTTGTGTTTCTGTCCGTGAAACCGCCGGCGTTTTTCCATCTTGACCTTGTTGGCGGCGATGCCTCCCAGGAAGGCGGCCAACTGGTCCGGGGAATCGAAGCCCGTCAGCCGTTGCGGTTCTCTGAACACGGAAGCCCAGACCACTTGCAGAAAGTCTTGAGAATCAAACTTCTTCCGCAGAGTATCCGGCAGCTCGCGGCGAACAACGCGCAGGATCTTGGAACTGTAGTTTTCGATCAGTTGCCAAGCCGCATCCTGGCTTCCCGCGCGGACCTCGCGGATAAGCATGTCGAAATCGGGCAATGTGGTGGTCATGGAGCGGAGTCTCTTCTCATGGTGCTAACGTTGTCTCGACAGAACTTTTATGAACTTGCCCCCACGTCACATCCTTCAACTCGTCACATCCTGCGAATTGTTCCTCTATTTAAGTTTAACGACCGCGTCTGTCAAAATTATTGCAGATCTTCCGACAAACTATATCTATATCTCATTCCATGGTGCATAGAAACAGTTCTAATCCGCCATTTTGACGACAAATTAGCTAATTGAGGGATGCCCTTACCAGCGAGCAGGCAGGTAGATGCCGTGGAGATTGCCCGCGTGATGGGGTGCCCGTCAACGGTAGGTCACTGGAGGAGCGGCAAATCAAGGAGTTTTCCGCCGCCAGCAACGGCAACGCCCGGCGGATGCGGAAAACCGAGCGCGGCGACGCGACTAGCCACTCGCTTGAGTCCAAAGCCTGGATTTGGTTTCGCGTGCGGCTGGTTCGGCCATCAAGACCTGACCGAGCAACTAGCAGCAACCGCCCGGTCCGCAGCCATCCACGTTGAGTTGAGTGATCCGTGGATCGCCGGCTTTGGTTTCGCGTGGATCGCGGATGGCACCGCGACGGCAATCGAACTGGCTTGCCTGGCTGGGGTCGACAGGAGTGTGCGGCGGGACCGGAATCACATCGTCGGCATAGGGCCTTCCCGTGTAGATCCCAAATGTTTTTTCGCAAACTGCCGTCCGAACACCGCGCTTTAGAACGTGGCCGTCGTCGTCCATCACGCTCTTCCAGGGGCCTTGGTAAATGACGGCCTGGTTGTGATCCAGACAAGGGCCTTCCTTGCCTTTCCAAGCGCAAACCGTCAGGCTGCGGAACTCGATTCCTTCCACGGTGGCCCACGGTTCTTCCTGGCGGGACACAATCTCGCAGCCGTAAAATCCGGCTTCTTCAAAAGCTTGCAGAAATTCGTGCTCCAAGAACGCGCCGCTAATGCAACCGCTCCATAGCTTGGCGTCGTGCTTGAGCCGTTCCGGCACGGCCTCGTCGCAAACAATATCGCTGATGACGGCCCGCCCTCCGCGCCGCAGCACGCGGAAAATTTCGGCGAACAGACGGCGGCGGTCGTCTGGATCGACCAGATTCAACACGCAGTTGGATAACACGACGTCCATCGAACCGTCGGCAATCATTGGCTCGTCGCGCCGCATTTGGTCGGCGACCTGTTGCGTCTCGAGCCAACCGTTGGCGCTATCGACGGGGTTCGCTTGCAGGCACTTCTCGAACTGGTCCAGGTCGAGTGCCAGATCTTGAATCCGTCCTTTGTGGAACTCGACGTTGTGCCAGCCGATGTTGTCACCGATTAGTTGTTGATGGCGACGGGCAAGCCCCAGCATGTCGTCGTTCATGTCGACACCCACCACGCGACCTTCGGCACCGACAATCTGCGAGGCGATAAAACAGATCTTCCCACCGCCCGATCCCAGATCAAGCACGGCTTCGCCAGGCTGAACATACTTGGACGGATCGCCACAGCCGTAATCCCTGTCGATCAGTTCTTGAGGCAACACCTTCAAGTACCTGCCGTCGTAATCGACCGGGCAGCATAGACTCGCTTCGGCTTGTTGCGAGGCAGCCGAGTAGCGTTGGCGCACTGCTTGTTCGACATCTAATTGAATTGGCGATATTCCGGTACTGGTGTCTGCACTCCGGCTCATTCAACGCTCCTGACGAATGAAAAAATCGTTGCCGCGAAAATCTGCATGCGGCTCCTGCTAGAAAATATAGCAAATTGTGGACTCTTGATTGAGCCTGCATTGTAGGCGTGGGTGGTTTTGAAATCTGTGAGGCAGTTCACCCTATGGCGGTTATTGCCGACTCTGTCGATCCCAATACGAGCTTTCTTGCGGGGCCATTGTGTCCACTCACCGTTCGGTTCAAAATGCGATTTGACGATCCCGCCTAGCAGCCTGTTGAAAAACCGATTGTGTAGGCCGGATCAAGCGAAGCGCTGCTCCGGCATTTGCCAGATTTCCCTCAAATCGTGGATGCCGGAACGTCGTCGCTTTGCTCCTCGGTCCGGCCTACGTGTTTTTCAACAGGCAACTAGATGCGAACCCCCACGCCACGGAAATGCTAGCGGACAATTCCGCCGACTATTTCGAGTGATCGCCAGTTCTCATGACCCTGTTCGCGTGATCGCTCGAATTCAAATTTCGCCGACAAAAACCACTACTAGGAGAGCAAGTCTTGATTCACGTAATCGCAACCATCCAGATCGCGTCTGGCAAACGCGACGAATTTCTGGCCGAATTCCAAAATCTCGTCCCACTAGTTCGGGCCGAGGACGGCTGTTTGGAGTATGGCCCCACGATCGATGTCGAGACGAATATTGAAGCGCAGCCGGAATTGCGGCCCGACGGCGTCACGGTCGTCGAGAAATGGGAAAGCCTCGACCACCTGGAAGCCCACCTGATTGCACAACACATGCTCGATTATCGCCAGCGGGTGAAAGAGCTGGTTCAAGGTGTGGCGGTCCAGGTGCTTCAACCGGTCGGATCATGATGCGCGACCTCGTGCAACAACTGATGCAATCGATCCAAGGCGGCAAGCAGGTCGCCTATTGCCGCCTGGTCGAGACGCGCGGTTCCACTCCCCAAAAAGCAGGCGCGTTGATGTTGGTCTTTGCCGACGGCTCGCAAGCGGGAACGTTGGGCGGCGGCTGCGTCGAAGCGGAAGTGAAACGCCGGGCGCTGGCCGTGCTGTCGGAAGGCCAGGCGGAAGTTTGCAAATTTCAATTGGACAGTGATTACGGATGGGACGACGGATTGATCTGCGGAGGCCGCATGCAGGTTCTCGTGATTCCCTTCAATTCCGCTACGCCGCCGGATTATTTTCAGCGTCTTCGCGAATTGACAGGGCAGGGCGGGGGATGCACCGAAGCAATTGTCTTCGACGGCGAAACCAGCCAAACGGAAGCTCCGGCCAGTTATTTGTTTGACGCCGGGGGCAACTTGGTTGCCGGCGCGAATTCACGGCTTGAAACGCAGGA
Source organism: Planctomycetota bacterium (assembly GCA_029259935.1). The sequence continues at coordinate 8,704 of JAJDEH010000023.1, read as the reverse complement.
AGCTCCCGACCAAGTCCACCAGTCGTTGCGTCCATTAGAAGAACGGCCGCGGCCTTATGCGACGCAGGGAATCGCCTATCTGCCAACCTTACCCCGTTGCCGTTTGCTGATTGTCGGCGGCGGACATGTGGGCAAGGCGGTCGGCGAGCTGGCGGGCAATCTTGATTTCGATGTTTGGATTGCCGATGATCGCACGGAGTTTGTTGACGAAGATCGATTCCCGCATGCTGAACGTCGAATACATGGCCCCATTGAAGAAGTCTTACCGGATATCGAAATCACGCCGGATACGTACTGTCTGATTGTCACGCGTGGCCACAATCACGACGAACAAGCGCTGTTTCATCTGGCCAACCGCGGTGCCCGTTACGTGGGCATGATCGGCAGCCGCCGTAAGATCAAGATGATCTTCGAGGATCTGATTGGTGAAGGAGTTCCCGAGGAAGTTCTGGCGAACGTCCATGCGCCGGTCGGAATCGATATCGGTTCGCAAACCGTGCCGGAAATTGCCGTCAGTATTTGTGCGGAACTTGTGTCGCATCGAAACCGTGCCGGCGCGATTCCGGGGCGACCGGAACGCGTTGCGGTGCAGAGTTGAAGAACCGATCGGGAAAGATCATTGCAAAATGAAAAGTGCAAAATGCAAATTGCAAAGTGAAGAAGAGTATGGATCGTGTTGCATTGGCGGATCGGCTTTGGGAGTTTGCGGCGTGGGTTGGCAGAGCGGTTGATGCGTTGCCGGACAGTCGTTTGGGGCGGCATGTTGCGGGGCAATTGGTACGCAGCGGCACTTCGCCCGCGGCGAATTATGAAGAAGCGTGTGCAGCGGAGAGTCGCAAGGACTTCGTGCACAAACTGAGCATTTGCCTGAAAGAGTTACGTGAGTCTCGCTGTTGGATTCAACTGATGGTGAAAGCCGAATTGCTTTCTGATTCTCAAATGGGACACCTACATGAGGAATCCATTCAATTGTGCAATTTCATCGGCAAATCCATCGTCACCGCCAAAACAAACCAACAAGTCGCAACCAAGGACGATTCACCGTAATTCTCTGTATTTTGCAATTTTCACTTTGCAATTTTTGCATAGTCCAACAAGACTGCATCCTCTGACTTATCGACGTTCACCATGCGTTCTTTCGCCATCATCCCCGCCGCCGGACACAGCCGGCGCATGGGCCAGCCGAAACTGCTCATGCCATGGGGCGATTCAACCGTCATCGGCCAAGTGTTGGCAAGTTGGCAATCCAGCCGAATTACCGAGATCGTGGTGGTGATCCGGCCAGACGATGACCGTCTGGCCGACCAATGTCGCGGACTCGCCGACGTGGTTCGCCCCGCGGCGCCTCCGCCCGACATGAAAGCGTCGGTGCTGCTTGGTATTGAGCACCTGCGACAAACGGCCCAACCGAACGCGGAGGACGTTTGGTTGTTGGCACCGGCGGATCTTCCGCATATTTCTCCCAATGTGATTAATCAGTTGCTTGAGGAATACGACCCGGGATTTCCCCGGATCACGGCACCGGCTTACGCTGGTCGTCGCGGGCATCCAGTTCTGTTTCCCTGGGCTTTGGCGGAAGAAGTCGCGGGGCTTGGCGCTCAAGAAGGGGTCAATGCCTTGCTTCAGCGACATGCGATTGAACTGATCGATTGTCAGGATGCCACAATCCTGGAAGACGTGGACACTCCGGAAGACTACGCTCGCTTGCAAAAACGTCACAAAGCGAACTAGCGGCCGCGACATTTTCATTCGGAAGCCCGCCGACGGTGCCCGCTGACGCAATAGATGAAAGCTACTCTTGAGGAGCGGACCGCGTCGAGCGGACCCGGTGAAATTAGCTGTTTGCGCGGCTCTCGATGAGTGTCCAAGGAAACTCCTCTTACTCCCTCCGTACGACGACCTACAAGTAGATTCCGCTCATGTTGCGCGTCCCCATTCATAAAATCGAACCCGGCATGGTCCTGGCCCGTCCGATTCCGATGCCGGAAGACTCGTATCGCTTCCTCGTTCAGCGAGATCGAGAAGTTCCGCCGACGATGATTCCTCGACTCGAGCAACTTGGGGTGCTGGAGGTTTGGGTCCGTTATCCGAAACTGGAATTTCTGGAAGATGTGATCGACGAAGGGGTCAGCGAACGGCAACGCGAGGTGTATGGACATGTTCGCAAGAATTTTGAATCGGTAATGGAGAATACGACGGCGGAATTGGATTTGACGGTCTTTCAAAATTCGATCAGCAGCCTTTTCGATTGCATTCGCCAAAGCCGGCGAGGCAACACACTGCTGCAAAAGCTGGACGCCTTCGACAACTTTTTGATGTCTCACTCGACGAACGTTTGCTACTTGTCGATGCTGCTGGGCATGAAGGTCGAACAATATGTGATCGAAGAACGCAACACCAAGACGGCCAAGGAAGCCAAGGATCTGAAGGATCTGGGGCTGGGTTGTTTGCTCCACGATGTGGGCAAGATGCGAATTCCTCCCGAAGTCCTCAACAAGCCGGGTAAACTCACGGACGAAGAAATGGAAGTCATGAAGATGCACCCGGTATTTGGGTACGAGATGGTCAAGGGCCGCGTGCCCGCCACGGCGTCTTCGGTAGTACTCAATCATCACCAAAAGTACGGCGGCGGCGGCTACCCCACTCGCGTCGATCGTCAAACAGGCGAGGACCTGCCCTCGGTGTCGGGAAAACAGATTCCCATTTTCTGCCGCATCTCCACGGTTTGCGACGTCTACGACGCCGCCACGACGACCCGGGTTTATCGCCGAGCCAAACCGGCCGTTCAAGTCCTTCACGAAATGCACACGTTTTGCAAGCCGTTCTTTGATCCTTACCTGCTGAAGGCGTTTGCCGAAATCGTGCCGGCCTTTCCCATCGGGCAAATAGTCGAGCTTTCCGATGGAAGTGAAGCGGCCGTGGTCGATTTCAATCCGCGCCACCCGCTTCGTCCCAAAGTTCAGGGACTGCGCGATCCCCTTGGTGAGGAAATCCCCGATCCTTCATTGGCGGAATTGGACTTGGCGATCAACAAGGATTTGGAAATCGTCGCCGTAAACGGTGTCAACGTTCAGCCATTCACCCTCGTGGATACGCGGGATTCGAATCTCACGCCAGCTTTCGCCTAATCCGCAGGAGAGCCGGGCGGGAGGGCTGTTGGCGACCGAGTCCACGGACTGCGGCAGTGCAAGCCACGATCCACGGTCAACTCAAATCTCCATCATGTAGCGGCATCGGCTGGGAAAGATCGAGCCAAATCCCGGCCATTCTTCATCCACGCGGCCAAATACTTCCCAGTCGCTCGGCGAATCCTTACACTTGAGGGATAGTCCAGCCACGGTCTAGCTTAATGGGGCCGTAATCTAACTCGAAGTGGAGAAGTTCATGCGGTCCGTCTCTACCCTATCGCGCAACTCCGCGCGCGGATGGTCGTTGTCATTCAGCATGACGATGATGTTGTGCGTCGCCGCGGGCATGTTGATTTCACTTCCGGGGTGTGGCGGTTGTTTTCGCGACGATACCGCCAAGAAGGACGAAAAGGAAAAGAAAGATAAAAAGAAGGTCAAAAAGCCGAAGCCCGACTTCGAGATTCAGCAATTAGTCGTCGAACCGTTCGACGACTCGGTCAACAAGCATCTTGTCAAACACGGACACTGGGTGACGGCCACGCAGACCATGCGGGCCAATAATTTCGACTTTCAAGCCGAAATCCACTCGCAAACCGTCGCCAAATACAATCAGCCCATCGATATCGAGCACACGCTTTACCAAATGGTGTCGTCGCGCACCGGCGCCCTGCCCAAAGGCCAAACCAAGAACTTCGAGACGATTTACTTCGTTCCCCGCAGCTTGGGGCGACAGAAGAAGACCGTCTGGTTGCGCAGTCGCTTGCTCGCGCGGCGTAGCGGACGCGAGGTGAAGGATCAGTCGCAGCCAACGATCGCCATGCCGGACTACCAGTTCTCGTTTGTCGTACTCTCGTCGGCTGGCAGCGACTACAACTATCTCAAGCGTTTGGACTCCCTGAAGCCGCCGACGGGCGATGACGACTTTGACCGAATTCAATATTACCGCGAAATCCTACCGAAGATCGCCGAGGGGCAAGTCCCGCTTCCCTCGCATCCGCTTACTTGGACCACGATTGCTTACGTCCTGTGGGACGACCTCAGCCCCGATCTGTTATCGCCCGACCAAAAGACCGCCATGGTCGACTGGCTGCATTGGGGCGGACAGATCATCGTCAACGGTCCCGGTTCGCTGGATAAACTCAAGGGAAGTTTTCTGGCGGACTATCTGCCCGCACAGGCTTCTCAGTCGATATCACTCGACCAAGATGCATTCGGAGAACTTAACAAGGGCTGGTCTCTACCGGAAAGCAATAACGACAATCAGCCCAAGCCAATCGAAATCAATCCAGAGAAGCCGTTGCTGGGCGTGAACCTAGAACTTGAGGACGACGGCCAGTTCTTGCCCACGACGGGTGAACTGGTTGTCGAACGTCGGGTTGGCCGCGGCCGGATTGTGGCGACCGCGTTCAACTTAAAAGACGAGCGAATCATCAACTGGGGCGGGTTGAGCGGCAACTTCGACAGCTTCTTCAACGCCTGCCTGCTGCGCCGGCCCAGCCGACGGTACAGCCAGTCGCCCGAATTGCTTGGCCCCCGAGTCCACTGGAATGACTTTACCGGATTGACCAAGGACGCGCGGCTGCTGTCGACCTTGCGTTATTTCACCCGCGACATGGGGATCACTGCGTTTTCGCGAGACTCCCGACGGCAAATGCCGGTCAGCCTTCCGGACGCCATGGACGAGAGCATGAGCTTTGAAGCCGATTCCATGCCAGCGGTGCTGGACCAAATCGCGGTGGAAGAACCGCGGGCGGAAAAACCGGCTTCCTTGCCAAAGAAGCTGGCCCACCACGACACGTGGCACTTTGGCGGTTTTCAGCGCGAACAGCTTTCGGGAGTGGCGGGCTGGAACGACACCAACGGCACGGCCGGTGCCGCGCGAAAGTCGCTGCAAGACGCGGCGGGCATCAACGTGCCCAAAGCTTCCTTTGTGCTGAAAGCCCTGGCGATCTACATCACGTTTCTCGTTCCCATCAATTGGGGCTTCTTCCGCCTGATTGGCCGCGTCGAATGGGCCTGGCTGGCCGCTCCGGTGATCGCCGTCCTGGGAGCGGTGGGCGTCATCCGTTTCGCGCAGTTGGACATCGGCTTCGTGCGCAGTCAAACGGAAATCGCCATCTTGGAAGTCCACAGTGGTTACGATCGCGCCCATCTAACGCGCTATACGGCACTCTATACGTCACTGTCGGCCACGTACAGTTTCGAGTTCGAAAACGAATCGACACTGGCACAGCCCTTCTCGACCGATACGACCAAGCGGCGAGAACTTCACGACCCGGTCAACCACGTCCACTTCCACCGGGATAACGGCGTCAGTCTGCGGGGTTTCAAAGTCGGTTCGAACACTACCGGCATGATTCATTCAGAAGAGATATACGAACTAGGCGGCGGGTTTCAACTGGTCGGCAATGAACAAACCGGATTTCAGATCCGTAACGATTCCGATCTGACGCTCAAGGAAGTGGGCATCCTCTCGCGCCGCGGCGATAAATACCTCACCGCCTGGATCGACACTTTACAGCCAAAGGCCGCCGTCAAGATAGATCTTGCTCCGGCGGCGGAAAATCGGCCCTTCCTTCCACAATGGTCGCGATCGGATACCATGAAACTAACCGGCGGCGTGGCTGAAGGTGAAGTGAACGTGGGACGCCTCGTGGAACTGGCCACCAGAAAGCTGCTGCTGGGTGACGGCGAAGTGCGGCTTGTCGGCTGGAGTGAGCAAAAGATGCCCGGCGTCTCCATCTATCCCGATTCGTCCCAAAAGACTTATCGCACGTTTGTCCTTGCCCATTTGCGTTTGGGTGGATTGCCCCCCGCCACGCCCGACGCCAACTCACGAGCGGACTTCATGCGGGATACAGATGTGAAAGCGGAAGACGAAAATGAAAACGAAGTTCCGACGCGCGACATCGGAACTGGCCTCTGAGTCCTCTTCGGTCGGATCCGATCTTGAAAAACTGAACAACCACCATCTCCCTATGGCTCATGATTGAACTCATTGATTTCGGCAAGGACTACGGCGATTTCACGGCCGTGGAACGCCTCAATTTGAAAATCGAAGAAGGCGACATGTTCGGCTTCATCGGCCCCAACGGCGCGGGCAAGAGTACCTCAATCCGCTTTCTGGCCACGCTGCTGAAAGCCAGCCGGGGCGAAGGCATTGTCAACGGATTCAGCGTCACCGCCGATCCGATGAATGTCCGCCGCAGTGTCGGCTACATGCCGGATAATTTTGGTGTCTACGACGGGATGAAAGTTTGGGAGTTTCTTGACTTCTTCGCCGTGGCCTACAACATCGGCCGCTCGAAACGCAAGCAAGTCATTGCCGATGTGCTGGAACTTCTCGATCTGGGCCACAAACGCGACGATTTCGTCAACGGACTGTCGCGGGGAATGAAGCAGCGCCTCTGTTTGGCCAAGACACTCGTGCACGATCCGCCTGTCTTGATCCTTGACGAGCCGGCCAGTGGACTCGACCCCCGCGCGCGAATCGAAGTCAAAGCGCTGCTAAAAGAACTCCGCCGGATGGGAAAAACGATCTTGATTTCCAGCCACATCCTCACGGAATTGGCCGACTGTTGTACGTCGATCGGAATCATCGAGCGGGGCCAACTGCTGATGTCGGGGCCGATCAGCGACGTCTATCGACGTATCCGCGGGAATCGCCTGATCGATGTCCGCTTCACCTCCAACATGGACGTCGGCCTTTCGGTGATCCGCAGTTCCCCGCATACGCGCGACGTGCAAGTCGATGACCACAGCGCGATGATTGAATTGGAAACCGACGACGGCGGCGTGGCCGAGTTGCTCAATCAACTCATCCATCAACAAGTTGGCATTCGCAGCTTTGGCGAGAAGGAACCCACGCTGGAAGATGTCTTCATGCTGGTCACCAAGGGACTTGTGACGTAGCGCCGCTGCGAATACCATCCCTGGAATGAAACGAGCAAGAATTCTTTTGGCTTTGTTGCTGGCGATGTGGTTGGTCGTCGGAGCGATTTGCCTCTTCCAAGAAGGCCATCTTGGACGCGGCGTCCAACACAGTCGTCTAAAGACCATGGACCAGGGTGGTGCCGGCGATCGACATGACGGCTTGCTGGTGACGGGGTGGTTGTTTGGAGCGATTTCCATTGGCATATTTGTCTGCCTGACGGCTTTCGGCGTCCGCGGCGACCGGCGTCCCTGGCTGCTCTTCGCTCAACTAGTCCTCGGGACCTTGGGCTACGTCGGTGTTTACACCGCCATGATGTGGACCTATCGCGAGTTCGCCGGCGACGGAGAGACTCAATTCATCAGTTGGCTTCCCACGCCAACGGCGATCATGTTGTTCGGCCTGTGGGCCGCGCCGTTGTATTTTGTCGGGCTCTACGTTTGGTATTTCAACGAGTGGGTCTTTTCCAGTTCCGATGAAGAGAAGTTCCGCCAGTTGGTCGCCGCCCAGCGCAAGTCCGAGGGAGGCAAACCCTGATGGAAGAGTATCGGCAGACGATCATCTTGGGTTGTGTCGGCGCCTATATGGTGATGTGCATCGGTGTCGGCTTGTGGGCTCTGAAGAAGACCAAATCAACATCGGATTTTTTCATGGCGGGCCGCGATCTGGGAATCCTGGTCACGGCGGTGGCCATTTTTTCCAGCACGATGAGCGGCTTTGGTTTTGTTGGCGGGCCGGGGCTGGTTTACAAGATGGGAATCAGTTCGTTGTGGATGGCGTTTGCCACCTCGATGGCCTATTGCTTGGCCTTTTACCTGCTTGGCAAAAGGATTCGGCTGTTCGCCGAGTTGCACGAGTCCATCTCGCTTCCCGACGCCGTCGCTTGCCGGTACGGCAGCCGGCTGACATCGGCGTTGTCGGCCGTGGCGATCTTATTGGGAGTGATGGGCTATTTGGCGACTCAGATTCTGGCCATGGCGTTGACGCTGCAGAGCATCGTGGGCAATCTATTCGGAGCGGGCGGGATCGGGCTGGGCTATTGCGTTGCCTTTTCCTGCGCGGTGCTCGTCTTCTACTGTGTCACCGGAGGCATCATCGCCTCGGTCTATACCGACCTGGTGCAGGGACTGCTGATGATGGTGGCGGCCGTGCTGGTCGTGCTGGCCGCGGCGCAGGCATTCGAAGGCGGTTTTCTCGGGATGTCGCAAACCATTTTGAAAGACGACCGCGAAGCCATCGGCCCTTGGGGAACAGTGGGCATGTTTGCCTGTCTGTCTTGGTATTTTCTGTTCGTGATCGGACTTGTCGGCCAGCCGCACGTTGTCACCAAAATGATGATGACGCGCCGTGTGCGTGACGCCCGGCACATGCTGCCTCTGTCGGTGTTTGGCTATGGCATCGCGGCGTTGCTGTGGATCAGTATCGGTTTGGCGATGCGGGCTTTGGTCTTGCAAGGCAGCCATCCGGAACTGAGTACCGCCGACAAAGCCGCGCCGGAGTTTCTTCAGTTTTACGCCCATCCGATACTCGCCGGATTGGTCTTCGCCGGCCTCTTTGCCGCGATCATGTCGACGGCCGACAGCTTTTTGAACATTGGCGCGGCGGCCGTGGTCCACGACATACCACGCGCGATTCGAGGCCGTTC
>JAJDEH010000220.1 GCA_029259935.1 Planctomycetota bacterium | reverse complement strand
ATTAGCCGGTGGTCAGCGTAGCGCCACCCCCGGTTTGGTGGAAGCCAAGCATGCCGCATCCCCACGGGATGCCAGACCCTCCTGACATCCGGCTGGCATCCTTTCAGGATGCGTGCCTCTTATTGCCAACCGGTGGTGCGTCCGCGGCGACCACCGGCTAATTGCTGCGAGCCCTATCGGGCTCCATTCCAGCCCGACGCGATATCCGCCGCTCCCGTCGGCGAAAGCGGTTCGGCACTTGGTCCACAATTCTTTGTCACTGTCGCCGCTTTCGCGGATCGGTTCTCCACGACCGGCTATCCGCCGGATTACGCCGACGGCTACATGCTGCCGCCGTATCACGGCTGTTTGCCCGTATCGCGTAGGTCTGCAACCTGCCTCGTGCATTGGTGACGGCTAAGATTTCGGGTGCCACGGCTGGTATCCTCATCCCAAAGGGATCTTAGCGATTAGCCGGTGGTCAGCGTAGCGCCACCCCCGGTTTGGTGGAAGCCAAGCATGCCGCATCCCCACGGGATGCCAGACCCTCCTGACATCCGGCTGGCATCCTTTCAGGATGCGTGCCTCTTATTGCTAACCGGTGGTGCGCCCGCGGCGACCACCGGCTAATTGCTGTGAGCCCTATCGGGCTCCATTCCAGCCCGACGCGATATCCGCCGCTCACACCGGAGGGCTCGCGCCCTGCCGCTTCAAGAGCCTTCCCCATTTCACGCGAGACTCGCCACACGCTTGCAAAAATCAATCCAACACGAACTTCCTGAATCGTGTAGAATGAGGGAATGAGGATGAGATAGAGTTTCGGATTTCGGGCAGAAGAGGGCAGCGGGAAATTAACGCAAAGACGCGGGGGCGCGAAGCAGGCAAACGTCGTGCGGTCTTCTTTGCATCTTTGCGGCTCCGCGTCTTTGCGTTTCGTTCTTCCTTCAGCATTCATCATTCCGTGTTCGATATTCAACTTCTTCATTGATTTGATTCTTGAATGGAGATGCGAAAACGAACCGACAAAGAACCCCCTCTTGCTCCCCCTTGAAAAAGGGGGAGGACCAGAACGGGGCTGGCGATGGAGATCCGTACCGTCGCGGCGGCATCGCGGCGAAACCTTGGCGACTTTGCAAACGTTTTTGACGGCGCGCTGAACAGGGACTCCGCGAGACGTCGCGCGTAACGCGTTGCAATGTCGCCTTTTATGAGAAGGGCGTGAAGTGAAAAACAAAATATGGGACGGAATCGCGTATGTTACACCGTCGCGACTGCGCCGCTTGCGGAAGAAGATGGCGACGCATTGTTCGCGGAGCGAACAGCGACTCTTGACGCAAGGATTCCAAGGGAGATTCGGCGCTGTGCATGGCGGGCCCCAATTTAAAGAACAAGGTAGTGAAACTTGACTCCACAAGTGATCGATGATCTTGGATGGGTATCGACGTGCTTCGTCTCGCATCTTGCAAGCATCCCACGTTCGGCGTTTTCCTTGCGTCTCAAGGTTTACCACTTTGTGAATTGAGAGTATTTATTGCTCGCGCGATGGTTGTCCGTGATGCGATTCACGTTTCTTTTTTTATGTTCGTAAAATTAGTTGACAAGCTGAAGATCCGATATATACACGTTGTCCATATCGGGCTGCGTTCGCGGCTTTTCTCTTCCTAATTCATGGAATGAACAAAGGGGTAGATCATGTCTGACATCAAATCTAAACTCGGACAAAGGGTCTCGTCAGTATTGTCACTGCTCGGCTCGCCGTTCACTTTCGGGTTACGAGTTTTTCGAGGCGATGAGGTGCGCCGGGTCTCTCGTTCAAGCCGGACTCGACGGGAATATCGGTTGCTTTGTCAAACTGAATGTATTGAAGCCCGAGTCATGCTGGCGGGTGATACCGCCGCCGACCTGCCCATTGGCAGCTACTCGCTATCTAATAACGACCACGCACCCGTGCAAATCGGGATACGCCAGGGTCCGCAGACGGTTGACGTTCGCGAGGTACTCGCCAATGCCGACGCACGAGCGCCCAATCTGAATACGCTGAACATTGAAATTGGACCGTATGATCAATACGTGGCTGACGACGAGCCTGGCGACATGGGTAGTTCCTCGTTCTCGTTCCAACTCAATACGGTAGCACACGGCAAAACTCCAATTTCGAGCGGCGGCGTTGATAAGACGATCCTCAGCCTGGTTGGCTTTACGCACCCCTGGGCAGAGGCCTACGACGCCGAAGCCAATTTGTACAATCTCGGCAACGTGGCCGGCGCTCTTCCGACCGTCTATAGCCAGGGATTCGCCGACGATTTCCACGACTTCGTTCCGGACCTGTTGAACAATTCGACAACGGTGACGCCGCACGCGTTTACTAACACCAACGGCGCGGGACGGACGCTGAACGTCAGCGCGACTCACACGATTACGCGCACCATCGATGGCTCCGGAAACTGGACCTTCTTGGAAACAGTCGACGCCACCTACGACTTCAATCAATTCACGACGGGCTGGGTAGAGCCGACGGACTACGACGTCTACGGCAGCTACGCCAGTTATGGCATTTACACTTGGGGCAGCTATGGCTCTGGGTATGGCAGCCAGGGAGCATTTGATCTGGGCCGAACTTCGGATCTCAATGGCGGAGGTACATTTAACTATTCGTTCGATGCGAGTGGAACCAGTTCCGGAAGCGCGGCCACGATTGATGATTACGATCTAGATTCGTGGGGAAATGACAACTTTACCGACATCATTCGAGGCGGCGCGACCGAGAGCTACACGTTCGGAAGTTACACTTCGTATGGAATGTATAGCTCGGGTGCCGGCGGGACCGAAACGGTAACGGTGGAAGGCAACTTCCTGCTGCCAGTCACCAGCGAGCAGGTGATCGGATTGGTTACCGGAGACCGCACCTATGCCGACCATGAAGATGCCACCTTCCTTTGGAACGGATCCGACTGGACCTCGACCTATGCCGAAAACGGCTCGCAGACCCGGACGGTCGAGGTGGAAAGCGGCTTGAAGCTGACCCGCGATCACGACGGAACGCAGATCGAGCATGGAGTGACACACGAGTATCTGATCGAGTTGAGTGTCGGTTCTTATACCGGCTCGGGGAATTACGCGGGCGGTGTGTCGGCGACCACGTACGACGGATCACGGGTCACCACTAACGATCAGGACACGAACTACAACTTCGACCACGACGGCTGGTTCGACCGAACTCTAGTGACTGTTGACGGTGCAAATACGACAACCAACAGGCACTACGTGACGTGGGACGAAGCCATCGTCAATGACCATGATCTCGTGTACATAGACACGGAGACGTTTTTCACGGACGGAACTCGACGATTGGTCACCGACCAGGACGGCATACAGAATGCCACGTTTGAACTCGACCATACACGGAAACGGATATCCGATACGACCGGCGATTTTACGCGCCACTACATCGAAGATCGCGGATACCAAGATCTGATTGATCCGGTGACGCTGCTGCCCATTCCGGAGTTGTACGTCGAAATCAACTCCGTGATCCAAAAGGATCTGACCAGCGACTTTGCCGCCGATGGTAGCGTGACGTCGCTCACCGGCACGGATTCGAACGTCGGAGATACCTTCTATCGGCGGGCGAATGCCGTCGATGGCGACTACACCTACGATCGTACGTTCACCAACGTGGGCATTCTCAATTCGGGAACACAGGATCAGGAAGACCACTGGAAAGAACGGCTCCTCGATGAGTATGTCAACGACTTCAACCATCACACCACCTTCCACAGCAACGACACGCTGACGGAAACCGTGATCGACACAGGCTACGGTGAAGGCTTCTGGTACCTGCACAAGGACGGCGATTACCGGTGGGACGGGGCCGGCACGGATTGGACCACCGCGATCGACGATGAGTACATCCACGACTACGGCGATGCCTGGGATTACGACCTGGACGCCAATTTCGTGGCGATTCACGATAGCGCCGGCACTCAACTGAGCAAGCTCGGCTATTACAACGTGACCAGCAATACGGGGAAAGGCATTGCTGGCGCGCCACCGTTGACGGTCGGCGGACCCTATACGTCGCCAGGAGAAGGAACGGTTCGGTCAACCTGGGATCACTACAAATACGAGTTGGATTACAACTACAGCTACTCGTATTCCGGCAGCAGTAGCTACAGTAGTTACAGCAGTTACAGCAGCGGAAGTACAACGCTGGATTACGACTACTTGTGGGATCGCGATCACCTCGACAAGTTCTACCACAACGACGACTACGAGATTTTGTGGGATGCGACCGGCGAGACGCGAACCGAAACACTTGGCGGATCGGGAAGCGGCCACAAGTATCTCGATTCCGACTCTGACTATCTGTTCGCTTCCAGCTACAGTTCCGGAATGGGCGGCAGCGGCTCTGAAAACTACCACGACTGGTACGACTGGAGCGACACCCAGGACTATGACTACAGCTACACCGGGGTCATCACGCATGTGAAACCTATCGGCGGAAGCTTTTCGACAAACGGTTCGGTGACCGACACGGGAAATAGCAGCGGAATTCAGATCACGGACACCGGGTATGACTACACCGCAATTTCCGATGGCTTTGTCGACACTCAGGAGTCGGGTGATTTCGACGAGACGCTGACCTTCACTCTCGGTTACAACGTCACGACGACATACGTTGCCAATGTCGCGACCGAAACCGGCTCGGCCACGGTCAATACGACCTTCTCTTGGGTCAGCAGTTGGAGCGATTTGTACGGCAGCGGCGGCGATTCCAACTCCGGCAGTGGCAGCCATTCGCTGATGCCGAGCTTCGATGTGCTGAGGGCCGGTCGAAAGAGGGTAATCGCCTGGCAGACGCCGTTATTCGAAGTGGGCGATGAATTCCGGCGTGTCGAAAGCTGGTATGCTGAAGCTGGCATTCCAGTGCAGACGTTGATCGATCCTCATCCGCATGCCTGGTACGGGTCGGGTTATTGGTATGGCTATTGGTTTAACTATGGAGGCGGCTTCAACTTCAACTAACCGCGGGCGGCGACCAGCGTCCAATCGACCGGACGGTTCGCGCCGTTCCGCTGCACTTGCAACAGTTCCTGTGTGTTCGGAGTGAACCTGGAATGGCAACCTTTGACGATCTCGTTAAGAAACAACCATCGCCCGCGCGTAACGAGCCGCCTGATTACGCGCGAGGAGTCGCTGCGGCAAAGCGCGGGCATCACAAGAGAGCCGCTACGGCATTTCAACGCGCCGTCCGGACCAACCCCAACCATGCGCCGTCGCAAACCAATTTGGGCGCGGCGCTCGCCATTCTGAAGGATTATCCGGCGGCGATCGAGGCGCTTGAGCGCGCGGTTCGCCTAGCGCCTGACGACGTGAACTTACTTGCCAATCTCGCCCATTGCCTGTACTTGACCGGGCGTTCCCAGCAAGCGGCTGAACGGGCCGAACAGGCGCTCATTCGAAATCGAGCCAACACTTCCGCGCTTCGCACGATGACGCTCAGTAGTCTGGACGTCGGCGACGCGCCCAAGGCGCTCAAGGGGGCCAGCAATTTAGTGAGGGTTGCGCCGTCACGCGAAAGCCATGAGTTGCTGGTTCGCAGCCTGACGGCGGCCGGCCTGTTCGCGAAAGCCGAAGCCGAAGCCGAG
>JAJDEH010000219.1 GCA_029259935.1 Planctomycetota bacterium | reverse complement strand
CTCCCTCGGGTACCACGGTCAAGACACAACATCTCTACCAGCCGCGGCCGCCCGCTGCGATGCCTTGCAAATCCCGGCGCTGTGTCCGGCGCAAGTGAGTAACGGACGGCACTTCCCTTGGGTGGTCCCCTTTCCTCCGCGGGCTCCGCCACTGGGGTTCCAGTTTTGTTCGCCCGCTTCGCAGGTATTATGGGACCATCCGACTTCCCCACTCCGCGCAGGTCGGCTGTACCGCCTGAGGCGTTTTCCGACCGTTCCGCCGAATGTTCGGTGGAAGGAATGGGGATCTCCCGGTTCTCGCGATTGGAGTTTCTGTGCATGCTCAGGTTCTACGACTCCGCCGTGTCCTCCGTCGGCTTGCCGATAGCGCCGCCGAAGATGTTGCCTTCCCGCAGCCACCACAGGGTCGGCACACGAAATGAATGATTTCGGAGCTCAATAACTGGCCTACACATACCCCTGCCGTGGCTACACCTACGACGTTACCGCAATCGGCGTACGACTCAGGGCCAGAGTGGCGGGCTAGGCCTTCTCTGTAGGACTCTTGCATTCCCAACTCCAATCCGGTTTATCCCGGCGCTTACGGTGGCACTTTTCATCGGATTTTTCCGGTCGTGATCGCATGAAGTCGCGAATCTTCAGGTCGGTTGCGGCCACTATGGGGGAGGCCGATACTATGATCTTCCAAAGTTCCTCATACGCCGAGAGTACGCGCTGATGCCGAACAAGATTAAACGCCAACATGGACTTTGGGACAGCCCCATCACTCCGGGAATGCTGGCCCATGATCGGCGATTGGAAGCCGCCTATTGGGACTCGGACGGCCAGACGCTGGTTTGGCTGGAGGGCCGCTCGGGACGTGGCGTGTTGGTCGTGCAAACGATGGGCGATGGTGCACCGCGCGACCTCACCTCGGAGATCGATGTCCGCGCCGAGGTGGGTTACGCCGGCGGCGACTTTACCGTGCAGGGAGGCGACGTTTTCTTCGTCGAGAAATCAACGGGCAAGCTGTTTCGCCAATCGATCGCCGGCGGTCCGGCCCAGGCCATTACTCCGTCGTTTGGAAAGATAGCCGCTCCGGTCGTTTCGCCGAACGGGCGCTGGGTCGCCTTCGTGCATCACGATGAACAGCAAATCGATCGTCTTGGCGTGGTCGACCGAGAGGGCCGCCATTGGCCCAAGATGCTGGCCACCGGCCATGATTTTTACATGCAGCCGCGGTGGAGTCCGGATTCAAAACGCCTCGCTTGGATCGCCTGGGACCATCCCAACATGCCTTGGGACGGCACGGTTTTGGAAGTGGCCGACGTGGTCGAATCCGGTAACGAACTTCCCGCGACGAAGGACATTCGAACGTTGGCGGGCGGCGACGACATCGCCGTCTTTCAGCCCGAGTTCACGCCCGACGGCACGGGGCTGCTGTTTGTTTCGGATGAAACCGGCTGGGCGCGTATCGCCCTTCGAGACCTTGTGTCGGGCGACCAGCGTTGGCTGACACCCGAAGGAGTTGAGTTTTCGCAGCCTGCTTGGCTTCAAGACATTCGAACCTACGCGGTGCTCGCCGACGGCCAGATAATTGCCGCCGGAAATGAAGCGGGATTTCAACGGCTTGTGCGCGTGCCAGTGGACGGCGACGAGCCTCAGCGGATCCCGGCGTTAGAAGACATCACGGAATTACGGCACATCGCCGCCGCCCCCGCTGGCGATAGCGTGGCCGTGGTGGGAAGCGGAGTCCACTCACCGGCGCGGGTCGTCTACTACGGCGCGAACGATGAAAAGGCGCAAGTCATTGCTCGTTCGTCTGGCGAGACGATTGCCGCGTCTTCACTGGCCGGTTGCGAGGCGATTACTTGGGAGACTGCCGGCGGCGAAACGGCACATGGGCTGCTATTTGAACCGGCATCGGATCGCTTTGAAGGTGCCGGTAAGCCGCCGCTGATTGTTCTCGTTCATGGCGGTCCCACTTCGCAGGTTCGCGCGGGCTGGAAAGCCGATGCCCAGTTCTTTGCCACGCGTGGCTACGCCGTTTTGTTCGCCAACTATCGCGGCGGAACCGGATATGGCCGAGAGTACATGCTGCGTTTGCGTGGCAACTGGGGAATCTGCGATGTGGAGGATTCGATCAGCGGACTGCGGCATCTGGCCGACGCTGGCCGCGTCGATAAAGATCGCTCGGTCATCATGGGCGGCAGCGCGGGCGGATTCACCGTGCTACACACCATGACACAACATCCCGAGGTGTTTACGGCCGGCATCAATCTGTTCGGCGTCTCGGATCAATTCCACTTGGCGGCCGAAACGCACAAATTCGAAAGTCGTTATTTGGATACTCTGCTCGGTCCTTTACCCGAAGCAGCAGCCGTGTATCGAGAAAGATCGCCCGCCTTTCATGCCGATCATATCCGTCGTCCGCTGGCCATCTATCAAGGCGATATCGACCGCGTGGTTCCGCGCGAGCAATCCGATATGATCGCGGAAGTCCTGAAACGAAACGGCGTGCCTCATGAATATCACGTCTACCAAGAGGAAGGCCACGGCTGGCGCAAGCGAGAAACCATCGAACACTTTTACAAAAGCGTCGACCAGTTTCTGCGAAAGCACGTGATCTTCAAATAGGTTTATTCGCCTTCAATATGGTAGTGATCCAGTTTTTTTCGAAGCGTCGTGCGGTGCATTCCAAGCGTGCGGGCCGCGGCGGCGCAGAGACCCCGGTGTTTTTCCATGGCCACTTCCAGCAGCGGCGGCTCGATCAGTTCCAGCAACCGGTCGTAAAGATCGTTGGCCGATTCGTTGACTAACTGCTCTTCGGCCCATTGGCGAATTAACTGGTCAATTTTTTCGGTTCTCTGTTGCGGGTTGCCGCCTTCGGCGGACAGCGTCATCGGTGCCGGCAAGTGTTCAGGCAGCAGCGGACCGTTGCGCGCGACAATCAAGGCATGCTCGATAGCGTTGCGCAGCTCGCGCACATTTCCATGCCAAGGCCGGCCTTCAAGTTCCTGGGTGAGAGTCGCGGAAAGCGTCGGCGCAACGGCCGAACTGAGCACGCCGACAAAGTGCTCGGCCAACAGACGAATATCCTCATGACGCGACCGCAGCGGCGGCAAATCGATTTGAAAAGTACACAGCCGATAGAACAAGTCATGCCGGAATGAACCGTCCTCCACTTTGGCTTCCAGGTTCTGATGAGTCGCCGAAACGACGCGGAAGTCGCTGTGCACACCTTCGTTGGATCCAACCGGAACGACCTCGCCTCGTTCGAGTGCGCGCAGCAGTTTTACCTGCGTGGCCGCGGGAATGTCGGCCACTTCGTCCAGGAACAACGTGCCGCCATCGGCTTGTACTAGAAGTCCAGTCCTCTGTTGCTCGGCACCCGTATAGGCCCCCCGCGCGTGTCCGAATAACTCGCTTTCCACCAAGGCCGGGCTGAGCGACGCCACGTTCACGGCGACGAAAGGACCATCGCTTTGACCGCTGTAGCGGTGAATCGCCCGAGCCACCAGTTCCTTGCCAGTCCCGCTTTCCCCTTGCAGCAACACGCACGCCTCTTGCGGCGCAACCAGCGCGATGCGTTTATACACCTCTTGCATGATCGGTGTCTTGCCGACCAAGCCGTCGACTTGCTCATCACGGCTGGAAGCGTCGGCGACCGGTTCGGGCGGCTGTAACGCGCGCTGCAATGTCCGTTCAACAACTGCCAGGTCGAAGGGTTTTACCAGATATTCGAATGCCCCTTGTCGCACCGCCTCGACCGCGGTACTCAGATTGCCGTGGGCCGTGATCACGACGATCCGCGCGTCGCAGTTCGATTCGCGGAGCTTTGTCATTGCCGTGAGCCCGTCCATGCCTGGCAGCCGAACATCTAGCACGATGACGTCAAAACTCTGTTCGGCGACGGCCTGCAGAGCTTGCTCGGCGGACGACACGGCTTGAACCTGATGTCCCATCCGCTCACCGAGCTTCGTGAGCCCCCAGCAAATCGACGGTTCGTCGTCAACGATCAACAACTGAGCCATGAGCTTTTTCTTCCTCGATGAGGTCGCGCGGAAGTTGAACTAGAAAACTCGTCAATCCATTTTGCCGCTGCCATGAAACCTGACCCTGATGGTCCTCGACGACATCCCGCACGATCGCCAGACCAAGTCCGGCTCCGTCGCGTTTGCCGCTGACCAGCGGGTCGAACATTTCATCGGCCACGTCGCCGGGCGGTCCGGGTCCGTTGTCTTCGACCTTCAGTAGCACTTGCTTGTCATCCCGTGAGTCTACCGTAATCACCACGCGGCCATCGTCTCGATCCGTCACCGCCTCAATCCCATTGAGAATGAGATTCACCATAAGCTGCTGCAGTTCGTCCTCATCGCCATTCAGCATGGTTGAAACACCCGGGTCGCGAAACTCCAGCACGACCTGCAGATGGTTCGCGGTGGGACGGACGAGCGAGCAAACATTTTCGATCAACGCCGACACGTCGACGCTCCGTTTTTCGGCGGGAGCCGTTTTTCCCAAAGTCAGAAAGCGGCTCAGGTATCGCTCCATGATTTCCAACTGCCGGGTCGCGACGTCGAGTTCCTCGTTCCGCTCGCCCGCGGGACATGATTGTCGATGCAGGTCGATGGCCATCCGACAGCCCGTGGCGGCGTTCCTCATTTGATGGGCAATTCCGCCGCCCAATTGTCCCAACGTGCGCAGCCGCTCGGACCGCCGGATCTGCTCCTGATATTGAATCAGCATCTCGGACATGCGATTGATGGACGCTCCCAAATCGCGAATTTCATCATTGCGGCGGGGCAGCGGCATGGGCTGAAAATCGCCGTGAGAAATGAGGCTCACTTGTTCTTTCAAGCGAGCGATGGGCCGAGTGACGCGGGCCGCGATCATGGTGGACAGCGTGCCAAACAGAAGCAAGGCCACCACGCCGATCAACCACGACGGCCGCAAGTTTTGCCAAGTCGCCTCTTGCCATTTGACTTCCGGGTAGAACATGTGCAACACCACCGACTCGCGTCCGACCGCGCGCCGGTCAAGCCACACGGCAACGTAAAAAAACTGAACGTCGTCGATGGTCGTTTTTTGGTCGAGTCGGATTTGCGAGTAGTCGCGAATGGCCGGTGCCGACGGTAATTCAACGATATCCAATCCGCTTGTGAATTGGATCTCACCGGAATCGTCGGCGATGGCAAACTGGGCTCCCGACAACCCGCTTGTTTGTTGCAATACTCGATCTGTCAGTGGAAAGGTCGAACTGGCCAACGTCTGGGCACCGTCGGCCAAACGCTGTTCGATATCTCGCTTCGTTTGCGTCGTCGTGACCCAAAAGTTCACGGTCACCAAACCAACCATTGTCAGGGCCATGACCACGGCCAGCGGGAAGATGATCTGATTTCGAAGCGGCCAACGCATGCGAATTCCAATCACTGGGCAAACGGTTCGAACGAGTTAGAGGAAGGAACCCGCGCCGGTCGAATTGTACGGAAATGCGTAGCCCTCGGAAAGCGCGCCTTGGATCGGCCAACCGTGGGTACCTTCATCTTGCATACAGATTCTTCTTCCCGCAAAATTCTACTCGTCCCAACAGAAGTCCGGATGGCGGAGTAAGATGGGATCGTGACGGATTCCATCCTAGCACTCGAAGCGGAGGCCCTATGTCGCACGAAACGATTGTCCCGTCTGCTGGTAAGACGATCTGCCTTGTCATCGCCGCGCTCGTGCTGCTGCCGGCACTGGCGACCGCTGCCGAGCGGCCGAACATCGTGCTTTTGGTCGCCGACGATTTGGGCTATGGGGAATTAGGATGTCAAGGCAATCCTCAGATTCCAACTCCCCACGTCGATTCGTTGGCTAACGGCGGAGTGCGGTTTACTCAAGGCTATGTGACGGCGTCCTATTGTAGCGCGTCGCGGGCCGGGCTGATGACGGGCCGTTATCAAACGCGTTTCGGATACGAATTCAATCCCATCGGACATCACAATGAAGACCTGCGGGCCGGTTTGCCACTGAACGAAGTGACGTTGGCCGAGTACCTGCGAGACTCCGGCTATGCCACGGCGTTGATTGGGAAATGGCATCTGGGCGGACACGCGAAGTTCCATCCCTTCCGGCACGGCTTCGACGAGTTTTTTGGATTTACTCACGAGGGGCATTATTTCGTGCCGCCGCCCTATCGCGGCGTGACGACGATGCTGCGGCGTAAGGCGTTGCCCAGCGGTGCCACGCGTTGGCAGAGCAAAAACGGACGGCTCGTCTACTCAACTCACATGGGACACAACGAACCAGCCTACGATGCCAATAATCCGATCGTACGTGGCGGACAGCCGGTTGAGGAGAATCAGTATCTGACCGATGCCTTGACTCGCGAGGCCGTCGACTTCATCGGGCGACGCAAGAAGCAGCCCTTTTTTCTGTACTTGGCTTACAACGCGGTCCATAGTCCGTTGCAGGGTGCCGACGCTTACATGAAGCGCTGTGAACACATTGAAGACATCCACCGTCGCGTTTTTGCCGCCATGCTGACCAACCTGGACGACAGTGTCGGCGCGGTGATGGATAAACTGCGGGCCGAGGGCTTGGAAGAAAACACGCTCATCTTTTTCATCAGCGACAACGGCGGTCCGACGCGCGAACTAACGTCCAGCAACGCGCCGCTTCGCGGTGGTAAGGGCGACGTCTACGAAGGCGGGATTCGCGTTCCGTTTTTGGCGCGGTGGAAAAGTCGGCTGCCAGCGGGCGAAGAGTACACCCAGCCCGTTATTTCACTGGATGTCTACGCCACGGCGGCAGCGGTCGCCGCCGACAAGAGACCTCAACCGAGCAATATCGATGGCGTCGATTTGCTGCCTTTCCTGCTGGGACAATCCAAGGGTCGTCCCCATGACTCGCTGTTCTGGAGATTGAACCGGCGAACCGCCCTGCGACAGGGCGATTGGAAACTGCTGCGCAATCCGCGCGGCAAACAACAGGACCAGTGGCAGCTTTACAATCTCGCCGCGGACGCCAGTGAGTCCACCGATTTGGCTCGTTCCCATCCGGACGTCCGGCAGCGTTTGGAACAGGGTTGGACGGAATTGAATGATCAAATGATCCCGCCAATCTGGTCGCCGCGTTGATTGGTCGAAAAAGGCTGGGAGTATGTTCGTGAGTGGGTCACGCGTCTTGCCCACCGGACTTCGGTTCAAATCGGTGACGCAGTGCGAAAGATTAACCGCTAGCCGATCGCCTGCATCAACCCCCGGATGTAACCGTAGGCGTAGAGTCGCCCGAGCATGGTGTAGCCCGGTTCGCCATCTTCCTCGCCGACGAGTTGCGGAACGTGATCGGGGCGGATCGGGCCGTCAAAGCCGACTTCTCGATAGGCTCGAAACGCCTCGGGCATGTCGGTCTTTCCGTTGTCGTGAAAGGTCTCAACAAAATTTTCACGCGTGCCGCGAATATCCCGAAAGTGTACGTAGCGAATGTGCGGGCCCAGTCGCCGGATCGTCTCGGGTATGTCGACCCCGATCTCCGCGAAGGTGCCTTGGCAAAAACAAATCCCATTGCTGGGGCTGGGGACCAACGAAACAAGACGCTCGAACGATTCGATACGGTTCATGATGCGTGCTCGTCCCAGCAGTTCGTCGAGTGGCGGGTCGTCGGGATGCATGGCCAGCGCGATGTCGTACTCTTCCGCCACGGGAACGACTCTCTTCAGAAAGTATTCGAGGTTATCCCAAAGCTGGTCGGCGGTGATGGCATCCACTTGTATCGACGTCGTCGAGGCGTCGCGGTCGTCGACGTTTTCGAGTGAAACCGCCGCGTCGACGTGGCCCAGGTCGAATGCCGTAACCAAAGCGCCGCCCCGATCTTGCGTGTCAAGCGACGTGCGGACCCAATCGGTTCCCGCCATGAAGTTGTAACACAGCACCGGGATATTTGCCGCCGCCATGTTCCGCACCAATTCGATCATCTCTTCGATCTCGGCCTCGCGGGCTTGATTGCCAAGGATGATGTTCTCGATCGGCAAGTAGCCTTCGATCGCGCAAACTTTCAGCCCGTAGGGTTCAATGCGTTGCTTGGCGGATTCCAAGGCGTCGAGTCCACGGCCCGGGTAGCGAATGACGAGATCGGTCGCGCCGGTCTGGCTGGCCAGTCGAAGATTGATGTCTGATTCCGGGTTGAGGACCGTGGCAAGCCGCATGTGAGTATTCCTTGTTGGCTCGTAACCGCAAAAGTTTCAGTATACTGTGTCGATTCTGGTTTTACAGTTAACAACGCAGACTTTGACAACACTGAATTTAGCAACGCAGCGATGCCCGGCTTTACGAACACCCGTCACCCCTGTCACCTTTGAGAAGTACAAGGACCGCCACATGTCGACCCGAGACATTTGCTTTCTTCGCGCCACGGAATTAGCTCGCCTGATTCGCGACCGCGAACTGTCCGCGCGCGAAGTCATGGAAGCGCACCTGGAACAGATCGATCGTGTCAATCCGCAAGTGAACGCGATCGTCACGTTGCTGCCGGACCAGGCGCTAAAACAAGCGGCGGCGGCCGACGAACGGCAAGCCGGCGGTGAAGACGTCGGTCCCTTGCATGGACTGCCGGTTGCCCATAAGGACCTGATCATCACCAAGGGAATTCGCACGACATTTGGATCGCCTATATATAAAGATTTTGTTCCTCAGCAGGATGCGCTCATTGTCGAGCGGCTCAAGCAGGGCGGCGCGATTACGATCGGCAAAACGAACACGCCCGAATTCGGTGCCGGTTCGCAGACCTACAACGAAGTCTTCGGCGAGACGCCCAATCCATACGACCAAACAAAGACATGCGGCGGCAGCAGCGGTGGCGCGGCGGTGGCGCTGGCCTGCGGCATGTTGCCGATCGCCGACGGCAGCGACACGGGCGGCTCGCTCCGCAATCCGGCCAACTTCTGCAACGTCGTTGGCTTTCGCACTTCACCGGGGCGTGTTCCGGCGTGGCCGGTCGAACTTGGCTGGTTTCCCATTTCCGTGCAAGGTCCGATGGCGCGGACGGTCGAAGATGCGGCTCTGATGCTATCCGCCATCGCGGGCCCCGACGAACGAGTTCCCATTTCCATCGCCGAAGCGGGCCGCCAGTTCGCCGAACCGCTGGAACGAGATTTTCGCGGCACCAAGATCGCCTGGAGCGCCGACCTCGGCGGCGTTCCCGTCGATACGGCGGTCACTGCGGTCATGGACGCGCAACGATCGACGTTCCAGTCGCTGGGCTGCGAAGTGATCGACGGCCAGCCCAATTTCGACGACGCCGACGAGATCTTCAAAGCCTGGCGAGCGTGGGCGTTCGAACTAAAATTCCGCGACCTAATAGAGAAGCATCGCGATCAGCTCAAGGAGACCATCATCTGGAACGCCGAAGAGGGCCAAAAACTAACCGGTCCGCAACTCTCTCGCGTGGAACTCAAACGCACTCGCCTGTACGACCGCGTGCGCCGCTTCATGGTCGACCACGAATTCATGATCTTTCCCGTCAGCCAAGTGCCGCCCTTCGACATTCAAAAGAGATACATCGACGAGATCAATGGCCAGAAGTTGGCGACCTATATCGACTGGATGAAATCCTGTTACTACATCACCGTCACCGGTTTGCCGTCCATTTCGGTTCCGTGCGGCTTCACCGACGACGGCCTGCCGGTGGGCATCCAAATCGTGGGCCGACACCAAGACGATTTCGGCGTGCTGCAACTAGCCTACGCCTTCCAGCAAGCCACGGAGTTTTGGAAACGAAAACCGCAAGTAGCCGAGTAGCGACCGAGTGACGCGTAGGTCGGATCGAGCGAAACGCTGCTCCGGCAGTCCCAGTTTTCCATGGAATCGTGGATGCCGGAACGTCGTCGCTTCGCTCCTCGGTCCGGCCTACTATTGGGATGGACTCGGCAACCTGTTCTCTAGGTTTGTTTCCGAGCGGCGAGTGCAGCGGTGGCGTGTTGCCTTAATAGTTGCACTTGGCCTGCTTCGTTGGGGTCGATCAGGTTTTCGTTGATCGGCTCTAGCACTTGCAGGGCTTGGGCCGGTTTCTTTCCGACCTTGATGTAGATCTGCGCCAGCTTGAGACGCACTTGCGTTTCACGCTGAAAATAGTGCTGGAGATACTGTTTCATCATCGTCACCGATTCGGACCACATCCTGCGTTGCACCAAGCCGGAGATGATCGCCAACAACTCTTGTTCCGGAAGGCGCCAGAGCGGATCCGTGTTGGCGCACTGCAAATGAATCTGAGCGGCCTGGCCGACTTCGCCGGCAGCCAGGGCGGCACGGACTCGTGTCAGCGCATTGTCCGGAATGGAACCTGGCGGCGGTGCTAACGGCGTCGCGCCTGGCGGAGGCGTCAGCGGGACACTGCCCGCCGAGACAGACACGGCTGACGACGGCGAATAAGAACTGCTGGCCGCCGTGTCGCCCTGTGCGCGAGCTTCCCGCGCCGCGCGCAACAGTTCTTGTGCTTCCGCCTCCAAGTCGGCGTGCGGATCCGGAGGGCTGGCGGCGTCTGGCCACGAAAAGATATCTTGGCCCTCGCAGTCGACCCATTTCGTTCTCAACATCACGATCGCCGGCACCAGACCCAACCCCGCGCCCATCAAATGCAGCGCCGCCGTTCCCAACGACCCATCCATGAAAGCCAGCATCATGAAATTCATGATCAGAGAGATTCCCACCACGCCCAAAACTTTCATTCTAAATAGGTAGACGCGATAGAAGAAAAGAACAAAGCACTCCATCTCTTCAAAGGGTGCCCACACAAGAGCCATGACCAGCAAGCCGAAAATGATCGACGACGCCCCCATCGAACTGTTCGGTTCGCTGAACAGCATCAAGGTTTGCTCGATGGCACACTGCACGACGCCGATACTGAAGAAGATCGCCAGAAACTTTTTCCAACCAATCTTTCCTTCGACGACCAATCCAAAACTCCACAGCCAAACCATGTTTCCCAGTAGATGCAACGGCCCGGCGTGCATGAAGTTCGAGGTCACCCATTGCCACGGCCGCAAGCCACTGCCGCGAGACAGAGAAAACGCCTCGTAGACCCAAGTATGTAGCTCTTCGTTATTGAGGAACAACGTCAAGCAGGCGGCACTGACCAGCACATTCACGCCGATCATGGCCAACGTACCGATGGGCCAATGGTAAAGCGGAGCTTCGGTGTTATAAGGAATGAACATCAGGCAGCGGAGCCCGCATTAGTCCGAGGCACTGTCTCACTGAGTCGCGATTGTGGAACGATATCAATATCCTCGACAAGTCTAGCGACCAGCGGGAGCGGGTAATTAAGTCCGAGCGTTAGCTCGAATTGGTTCGAGGCACTGCCTCACTGAGTCGCGATTGTGGAACGATGTCTATATCCTCGACAAGTCTAGCGACCAACGGGAGCGGGTAACTAAGTCCGAGCGCTAGCTCGAATTGGTTCGAGGCCCTGCCTCGCTGAGTCGCGATTGTGGAACGATGTCTATATCCTCGGCAAGTCTAGCGACCAGCGGGAGCGGGTAACTAAGTCCGAGCGTTAGCTCGAATTGGTTCGAGGCACTGTCTCGTCCTGGGCCAGGCCCGCCATTTGTTCCGCAATCCAACTTTCCAATTCTTCAAAATCGACCGCTGGCAACTTGGACTGGTCGGGCCGTAGCCGGCGCGCTTCCTTGATATAGATATGCGTGATGTCGGACTGCTTCTTGTCGGTATTCCAGTTGATCAAAATGCGAATGCAGAACGGCAGTGCCCCGGCCACTTCCATTTCATGAGTACACAGCAGTGGGACTTCAAGCCAGCCCAACTGACGGGCGGCCAGCGCTGGAAACTCGCTATGCAAGTCGCGCGTGGCGCTGAAGATGGCGCTGGCGACATCCTCGGGTTCGATCCCGTTCAAACGAATCATCAGAGCCAGCAAATTGCGAGTCTCGATCAGAATCTCGTCGCGAGAATCCGATTCGACGGTGGTGGCTCCACGAACTCCGCGACACGGCATCTTTCACCAGCCTCAACCAAATTGTTTTGCTATTGGACGAATAGGAGTAGCATATCTTAGGAAGTACCGACTCGAAAGTGTGGGAGTTCGCCCGATGTCCACCGACCACGTGACAGACGCCATCACGGATGCCGCGGCAGACGGCCACGACATGGTCGAATCGGCACCCGGCGAACGGCAGCCAAGCGGCGATTTTCTGCCCGGCCTTGGCGTCTCGCGGCCGCAGTTTGGAATGCGGACGCTGCTGATTTCGGTGACGGTTTTCGCGGTATTATTGGGACTGTTCCGCACTCTGGGAATCTTCGGTGCGTTAGTCTCGTTCCTGTTCGCGGCCGCCGTCACAATAGCCTTGGACCACCCATGGACGCCGCCCCACGCCAAGTCCCGGCGCAGGATGTTGGTCAACCTGATTTGGGGCGTGTTCATGCCGATCGTTTGCTTCGTCTTCGATCCCGGGTTGCTGCACACTTCGCCAGGAGTGGTTGATGAGGCATGGTCCGCATTCGGCGGTAGCCACATGCAATGGAGCGACGTGGAACTCTACCCTTACAGCGTTTCGCTCTATTTCATTATCGGGTTGCAAGTCATCTTGATGTCGGCGTGGCTGATGTTCGGCCGCAGCATGCACAAGCACGCGGGTTTTTTCGCGGGTGCCCTGGAGTTCGGCATCCTGCTCTCGGTGACCTTCGCGATCTTACTCGTGATTCCGTCTTGCCTAGGCATCGTGCGAGCTTACGGCCTGGGGCTTTTGGGGCTCACTCCGTGGATGACCGCCCTGGCCTACTATCGGGCCTGCAAGGAACTGCGCGACAGCCCGAGCTGTTCACGACAACGCAAAAGTTATTACATGGGCTTCGCCACCGCGATCGCCTTGCCGCTCTGCTTTGCGCAAGTATTGCGCTTCTGGTGAGCCGACACGCCCAACTGGTTTAACCGATGGACATCACACTGGCTCCGCCGCAACAACGAACCGGTTTCGAGCGTAGTTGCCTTTTCAACTCGCAACCTGATAAACTAAGTCCGTGCGAGGGCCATGAAATTCTATTCTTTTTGCGCGGCCAACAGGGGCTTTGTTGGCGGAGAAGCAGCTA
Organism: Planctomycetota bacterium; assembly: GCA_029259935.1. Next base: position 20,578 of record JAJDEH010000219.1, on the reverse strand, counting down.
TGCGACTACACCCTCCGGCGTTATTGGTAACTTCCTTTCTTTGTTCAATTGTCGGTGTGATTGCCGGCGCGTCCGCACAGGAATTTCGCGTTCTGGAAGGGGGCAAGCCCCTTAGCAAATCAGAAAAGGAGGCCGAAATTCGCGTTGCGTTGCAAAAGCCGATTCAATTGGATGCCAACGAAATGCCGCTGAGTCAGGTGGCCGAGAACATCGAGTCCGCGCTTCACATCAACGTCGAATTGGACGTCAGGGCGCTGGACGTTGTCGGAATTTCCCCGGACACACCGATCACGCGCAAGATTCAAAACATTTCGCTCAAGTCGGCGCTGCGGATCGTGCTTAGCGAATTGGAATTGACTTATAGAATTGATGACGAGTCGCTGATTATCACCACCTTCGAAGAGGCCGATGCCAATCTAATCACTAGGGTTTACGGCATTCGCGACCTGGTAGTTCCCGAGGCCGGCCACCAACCACTTGTTTACTCACCCAGTGGATATCCGTCAAACTACAGCAATCTGATTGAAGTTATCCAAGTCACCGTGGTGCCCGATAGCTGGGACGTCGTTGGCGGCGCTGGATCAATCGATGCGGATAAATTTGCCCTTGTCGTTTCGCAAACAGAAAAGGGGCACGACAGCATCGCCGAGACGTTGGAACAAATGAGAAAAATGGATCGCGAGGCTCGCAAGCAGCAGGCCGAACGGGCCGAAGCCGCGCTGAAGGACAACATAGTCTATACGAAGGTCTACCCCGTTTCCGGTCCGGCGGCTGAGCAACTCGATCAGTTGGCGTCACTTCTGCGCGATGTCGTCGATTTCGATCACGTTAGCCGCAAGAAGCCAACCTTCATCCGTGGCAAGGCCAAGTCGATTGTCGTGAGACACATTCAAACCGCTCATGACCAAGTGCATGAAGTTCTCGTAGGCTTAAAGGCGATCGAGCCAAGGCAACACCCGTCAGCTAATAAGACCGAGACTACAAAATGTTGGGGAATTAATATTGATTAGTCAGCCAGACCGTCAACGCGTCTTCCAATCAACGCCAGCCATCGAGGCCAGCGCCAACTCCAACGCGTGCGTTCCGTCGCGGCCGTGGCCTTGGGCTTGCAGCGCGAGGTACAGTTGATGAGCCAGCGCCAAACCGGGCAACGAGAGTTGCATGCGTTTCGCTTCATCCAAGGCGATGCCCATGTCCTTGATGAAATGCTCGACGAAGAAACCGGGGTCGAAATTGTTGTCGATGATCCGGGGACCCAAGTTGGATAGCGACCAACTGCCCGCCGCGCCCGAGCCGACTGACTCCATCACGGTCGGCAGATCCAAGCCCGCTTTGTAACCATAAAGCAACGCTTCGCAAACGCCGACCATGTTGGTGGCGATCAGCGTTTGATTGACCATCTTGGTGTGTTGGCCGGCACCCGGGCCGCCTTGATGCACGATCGTCTTGCCCATCGTTTCCCAACAGGGATTGAGTGCGTCGACCACTTCCTTTTCGCCGCCGATCATGATCGACAGGTGGGCTTCCTTGGCACCGACATCTCCGCCGGACACCGGAGCATCCACGCTGTGAACGCCTTGGGCTTTCGCCGCCTCAGCGATTTCGACGGCCAGCGACGGCTCGCTCGTCGTCATGTCGACCAGGATGTTGCCCGCCTTGCTGCCCGCGAGTGCTCCGTTATCGCCGAGGAAAACTTCGCGCACGTCTTGAGGAAATCCGACGATAGCGAAAATCACATCGCTCTGCTCAGCAACCGCCTTGGGACTGTCCGCCCACGAGGCACCTTTGGCCACCAGCGGATCGGCCTTGCTCTTGGTCCGGCTGTAAACCGTGGCGGAAAATCCTTTGTCGATCAAATGCCCGCACATGCTCAAACCCATCACGCCGGTGCCGATCCAGCCGATCTTTGTTTCTCCGGGAGCGATATTCATAGCCATGACAATCTCCGCGTTATACTCTTTCCAAACCAGATGATCCCGCCCATGGCGATCTCAAGGACCTAATCTAATGGCTCGAATGACAGCACGAAAGGGCCCGCGGCCTACCAACGGTCGGTGGGCCGCTGCAAAACCTCATTCAGAATGATGGCGTGCTGGATGCTGGTTGGATTACGTAGCATTTCGATCAGCGTGTCGGCCAACGGCTTAAAAACTTCATCGTTGACATACGGAGTGACGTCCTCTTCCGCATACTCGGATTCGTCATAGGACGAGGCCACGGTCGTGGAGCCCCCCGCGAGTGAACCGACATCATGGTCGAACGTGTCGTGGAGATGCTGCTCCATCATGTCGTCGGCCAACTGTTCGCGCTGGCCCATTTGAGCCGATCGTTGCTGAAACTTGGCGGAAGACGGCAACTGCCGCGACGGAACTGAAGTCAGGTTGGCTTCATAGGGATCCGCCGACGGCACATCGAGGATTTCGGGTTCGACAATCTCCGGCTCGATGAACTGAACGGGCGGTTGCGGCGCGGCTGCCGGACGTCGTTGCGGCTGACCGCCTTGGCCCTGCGCTCGACGCGCCGCCGCTTGCTTTAGAAATTGTTCGAGCTCGTCCATCAACAAAACCTCTCGCTGAGAGAATCGTTACTTGTACTCTCTAATTCTTACGACTTACCCGCCGTGCCCGCGGAGGCGATGGACCTCCTCATATCCGTATCGGCTTGGACGTTTCGCAACTTGTAATAATCCAGAATCCCTAAACTGCCCGTGCGAAAAGACTCGGCCATCGCCTTGGGAACTTCCGCTTCCGCTTCCACCAATTTCGCTCGGCTCTTTTCAATCAAGGCGGACTTTTCCTGCTCGGCGGCCACCGCCATGGCTCGCTTGCCTTCGGCTTGAGCACGAGCGACTCGTGTATCCGCTTCGGCCTGATCGGCTTGCAGACGAGCACCGATATTGTCGCCGACATCGATATCGGCAATATCGATGGAGACGATTTCGAAGGCGGTCTGCGAATCGAGTCGCCGGGCCAGCACGGCTTGGGAAATCACATCGGGATTCTCCAACACCGCCTTGTGATTGTTCGCCGAACCGATGGCACTGACGATACCTTCGCCAACGCGCGCGATGATCGTCTCTTCGGTCGCTCCACCAATCAACTGCTGCAAGTTGGCACGCACCGTTACGCGAGCTTTGACTTTCAATTGAATGCCGTCCTTGGCCACGGCGTCCAACGAAGCTCGCCCGCCTTTGGCCGGACAATCGATCACTTTGGGATAAACACTGGTCTGCACCGCTTCGAGTACGTTTCGTCCCGCCAGGTCAATCGCCGTCGCTTCGCGGAAACTCAACTTGATGGTCTTCGCTTTCATCGCGGCCACCAGGGCGCTAACCACCAAGTCGACACGGCCTCCCGCCAAGTAGTGTGCCTCGAGCGCTTTGCCTGTAAGTTCCGGATCCTGCAATCCAGCTTGCACCGCCACAATCTTGCTGCGGACGATGATCCGCGGCTGCACTTTGCGAAACGTCATGCCCAACAAGTCGCCGAAGCCGATGCCGGCACCGGTCATGACCGACTGAATCCACCACTTAAAGTAGTTCACGAAAACCGCCAGAAAAACCAGCCCGATCAAAATACAAAAGATGATGACGCCCAGTAGGACGATCTGACCGGTGTCTAAGTCTTGAGCAAGCAGCCACATAGTTGTTATTCCTTGTTAGTACTCACCCTGTTCAACAGGCGATTTCTCACAATCCGCCGACGCAACCATTATCGCAGGTTGTCAGCGTTGTCAAGCCAACGGGTCCTCGAAGGGGTCCAATCCCAAGGAATCGAGCGGCCGGGCCAGCAGATCGTCCTCGGTCTTTTCGATTTCAGGTGCTTCGTCTTCCCCCACCGGCCGCACGATCAGGTGATTTGTTTCCAGGTTCACCACCCGCACTGCTTGGCGGGCGTCGATGGGCATGCCGACACTGACCGCGTCGAATTCCCGGCGATCGATGATCACGATTCCACTGGGCAGCATATCGGTTTTCGCGGTCCCTCGGCGGCCGATCATTTCCTTCAGCACGGTATACTCTTCGCCGTCGGGAAGCACGTCGTCGCCCGTCGCCGGCTTGATCAGGATCGAGCGACCCATGGGTGTTTTCGGCCACACGCGAATCGCCATCGCGATCGCGACCGGCAGCAGCACCACGGTGGCCGCCAGAATGATCGTCCCCGTTTTGATGCCGGCCGTGAATCCAACAATCAGCGCCGCGATGATCAGCAGCGCCGCCAGAAAACCAAGCACGCCGCCGGACGGTATGAAGAGCTCCAGAATCACAAACGTGATTCCAAGTAGCAACAACAAGATGGAAAGAATCATCGGGTCCATCGGTCAAAATCCGAAACTCGAAATCCGAAACATATTCAAAATCTGAATGCCAAATGTTCAAAACATGAAATCTAGACGCACTCATCAATCACTATCACCCGCCACGGGATGCACTTCGATTCGGCTCCCGCGTACGTCAGCCACGACGATCTGGGTGTCACGGGCGATGACTTCGCCGCTGCTAATCACATCGACCACGTCGTCGCCAAAACGTGCTTTGCCGGAGGGCATTAGCTGCGTCGTGGTCACGCCTTGTTTGCCGCTTAAATGGTCCCATTGAACGAGCGACTCGCGGCGCCGCCGTTCGTCCAATTCATCCGCCCCCGGCGGCTCAAGCAACATGCGATTTAGATACGGCGAATGCGGCAGCACCTTGCGCATGAACAGCATCGCGGCGATCACGCCCGCCATCGCCACCAAGACCATCGACAACGAGGCCGGCAGTTTGCCGACTTCATAAGCGTTGCGCGGAACAATGAACGATTGGCTGGCCAGCACGATCGAAGACACCACCATGATCGCTCCGCCAATTCCGAAAATGCCAAAGCCGGGAATTACGAACAACTCCAGCGCGATACAGCCGGCCCCCAGAACGAACAGCAGCACCTCCAGCCAACCCGCCGTACCGCTGAGGAAATGGCTCCAAAAGAACAGCGTGAAGAACAGCGCCGCCAAAAATCCGGGGACGCTCAATCCGGGTTGAGACATTTCGGTCGACAAGCAAAACCACGCGCCAAACAGCAGCATGCCGGCGATCATGGGCCGAGTCAAAAACGCCGCCAGCTTTTGCACCCAAATATCGCTCCACAGCGGCTGCAGCTTCCGCGGCGACTCCGACAAGTCGTAGATCCGTTCGACATCGGAAAAGCTGGCGACCACATTTTCGGTCAGGCCCACGTCGGTTGCCCGCGTGGCGGTGAAGCCGTTCAGCGTATCGATATCTTCGCCTTGACGGTTCCAGCGATCACTGTCTGGCTGGGCTTCCAGTTCCGCCGGGCAAAAGTAGCGCACTTCGCCCGTGCCCGCCCGTTCATAGCGGGCCACGCTGAGGTCCGGCGCGCGCGGATCGGCCAGCGCCGCCATCAGCGACCAGTTGCGGTTCTTGACTTGTGCCAGATGCCGAATTTGTTTGTGATTCGATTCGCGATCTGACTCGCCAACATGGTAGCCGCCGCCGCCCAGTTTGGCATCTTCGTGCATGACCAGTTGATCGCAGGCCAGCGCGATCAGCGCCGCGTCGGCCAGTGCCTGGTTCTTGACGAAGGCGACCGTTCGAATTTTGTCCGAATCGAAATCGGCCAGATCTTCCGCCAATGTCAGGCTATCGACGAAGGAACCGCCTTCGCTGTCGATCCACACCAGCACCAGGTTCGGATCTTCCGTCGCGATATGATGTGCCAGCATCGTGCGAATCGAATTCACGACCTGCGCATTCATCGTTCCACGCAGTTCGACTTGCACCGACTTCCAACCTCCTTGCGCGGCCGGATCGCGCGTCAGCGATCCCGGTGCCAGCCGCAAGACGGCTTCAAGCTGCGAACGATCGTCGACCAGATGGCTCACGACTTTGAGTTCGCGGCTCCACTGCGTTCCAGTAAAGCTTGGAATCTGTCCCGCCGGAATCACGGTATCGCCGCCGCTCACCTTGCCTTCACGGATCAACTTTTCGAATTCACTGCTTGTGACATACCTGGTGCCGTCGAGTTCGACGCGATGTACAGCCACGTCCTTATCGAGCATGCCGAGCACCAGCGCGGCCGGAACGGTTCGGCGGCGTTCGGCGATATCGCGATAGGCATAGCGAAGCAGTTCATCGGCGTCGGTTCCTTCGTCAAGGATCTTCCCCAGTTCGGCTTCCGGGTGCATGACGATTTGTTCGCAGGCCAAGACGGGTAGCATCGCGTGGCCAAACACCGACTCGGGCAGATAAGCCACCGTGCGCACGCGAGCCATTCGTTGGCTGGCAAGAAAGCGGGCAATCGCCAACGATCTTTCAAACTGGCTGCCGGCAAGATTCTCCGTTCCCTTGTTAATAAACTCCAGCACCAACACGGGCCGCTCGGACGTTTCCGCCGCGACCACGCGATCGACTTCCTGCCGCACTTGCAAATCCACCTCGTCGGTGATCGGCAACGGAATCTGAACCAGAAATCCCTGAGTGAGATCCTCCGCGGCAGCGGCCTTGTCAGCCGAGTCGGCCTGCTTGGAATCGTCCCCCGGTTCGTCGGCGGCCAGTAAGGCGAGCGCGGCAAAACCAAGAACGACGCCATGCAGCCGCCGCCGAGCCGGTCCTGTCATTACTTGAGCCATCTTCCCAGCCTTTCCCTTGTGGAACACCACTTGACGTCCTTGACCACGGATTGGCACACGGGCCGAGTCGCCGATCGTTCCCTGATCATAACATTCGGCAGCCATGAACCACTCGCGCGAACCTCATCAATTATAGGGCAGTGGGAAAGGGTGGGAAGAATGACAGCAAGACGGTTGTCGCTGGCATTCTCTCTGGAACTGATTGCCGTGGATGAAGTTACCGCAAATAAATCTCGGCCAGAGGCCCAAGCGGGGCAGTCGCCACCTTGTAACATACGGCGGCCGACAGCAAACCGCCGATCGGCGACAGGAAACCGCCCCCGGGCTACCGATGCTAACAGCTTGTGATAGATACCTTTGCGCGACATTGCGATCCGTCCTCTCCTCTTTCCATTATCCGGCGAGTGCCGCGAAAAACGTTTGCAATTCCGCAAGCGTCAAAGCGCAGCAATTCACAAAACGCGGGTCGAGCCTTTGCTCCAGCCGCATCCATTCCCAACCAGCCCAACTGATGCCCCGTGTTTCGAGGAACACGCAGAACACTGCCACCAACTTTCATTCTACCAAGTACCCGCAATCCCGGCATCCATTTTTTTGAACACACGAGCGAACGCCGAATCGGCGAAAAATTGGAAATCCGAATATCGAATATCGAACACGGAATAATGAAGGCCGAAGGAAGAAGGCCGGCGAGCCTCCAGCGTTAGCTGGGGGGTAATTCTGATCCACGCGGCTGCTGCCTATTCAACTACGGATCGGCTAGCTGACGCATCGATACCCCTGGACTGACGTCGAGGGCTCGCCGGGAGCTGCGTCGAGAATTCGCGGGAACGTGGCGCGCGGGGTCGAACGCGGAACGTGCCGAGTACTGGTGCGAACGAGCCGGATTGTGGCTAAGCTGTTAGGTCCACCATTGGAAGAAAGGAACCATGCAATTGAAGAATCTGATCTTGTTTTTGCTCTTACTCGTCAGTTCGGAATGCGTTGTTGCTCAAGAAGCAAAACAGACTGAGGAGCAACCTCCTAAATTGAAATCGCTGTTTGCCGACGACTTTCAAAAGGACACCCGCGCGGATTACGAAGTCGAGGGCGACGTTTCGTGGAAAAAGGGGCGGCTGCGTCTTGCGCCGGACAGTTCGCTTACACGCAAGTTGAAAGGGGGATCGTGGGTCGAGGTCAAGTTAGACCTTAAGTTCTCAAAACTTGAGCAAAATGGCGATCAACCCATTTTCCTGTTGGAGCTTCAGTTTGAAGGAGCCACTTCTTGCCTGGTAGCGTGGATTCGCACGCGAAAAGCCGACACCACAACCGCCAACGTGCGCATTTTCGACACGGATCAAAAGGATGGCAAGACACAGTTCTTACTGGTTCGGCAACGGGAAGTGGCGGCGGATCTGCCATCGGGAGTTTGGACCGTCAGCTATTGTAACGGGCTGCTGCGTGTCCACTCGCCCCAACGAGCTTTGCTTGACGGCTTTATCGAAAATGGTTCGGCCACGGTGCGCAGTTTCCGTTTACGAGCCCTGGGAAAAACATCCCAGACTGGAAAGATTGAGCTTGCCAGTGCCGACCCGGCGCGCGCGTTATCAGAAGAGGATTCGAAAGAACTGGCCACCGCGTTGCAACTGAGCCAAACCGTCGTTCAACTGTGGCAGCAAGGGAAATCCGTCGAAGCGATTGAACCGGCGCAACAGGCCTTGAGAATTCGCTCGCGCATTCTCGGGAAATATCATTCCGACCATGCCTTGAGCGTCTTCAACCTAGCGGCTCAATACGAAGCCCTGGGCAACTACGCGAAGGCCGAGCCGTTGTACCTACAGGCACGCGAAATCTACAAGCGAGTGCTGGGCGAAGGGCATCCTGGCTATGCCATGAGCTTGAACAACCTGGCGTTTCTCTACAAGTCCATGGGCGATTATGCGAAGGCCGAGCCCCTGTACCTCCAGTCGCGGGACATCCGCAAGCGAGTTCTGGGCGAAACGCATCTCGATTATGCCGCGAGCTTGAACAACCTGGGCGAACTCTACTATTTGACCCGCGAATACGCGAAAGCAGAGGCCCCCTGGGTCAAGGCGCTGGAAATCCGCAAACAAGCGCTGGGCGAAGAACATCTCAGCTATGGGGCCAGCTTGCACAATCTGGCGGAACTCTACCGAGTCATGGGAGAGCACACGAAGGCCGAGCCGCTGTTCGTGCAATCGCTGGATCTCTTGAAGAAGGCGCAAGGCGAAGAAAATCCAAATTATGCCACCACGGTGACCAACCTGGGGTTACTCTACTATGCGACAGGCGATTACGCCAAAGCCGAACCCTTGTACCGGCAGGCGCGAGATATCCGTGGGCGAGTGCTGGGCGAATCGCATCCTCTTTATGCCGCCAGTTTGAACAACCTGGGGTTACTCAGCTATGCGATGGGCGACTACGTTCAAGCGGAGACCTTTCACAAGCAGGCGCGAGATATCCGCAGGCGAGTGCTGGGCGAAGAACATTCCGAATATGCCCAAAGCTTGAACAATCTGGGCTTGCTCTACAGTGCGACGGGCGACTATGCGGAAGCAGAGCGGTTGCACCGACGGGCGCGGGATATCCGTGGGCGAGTGTTGGGCAAAGCGCATCCCGACTATGCCCAAAGCTTGAACAACCTGGGGGGAGTCTATTATGTGACGGGCGAGTACGCCAAGGCCGAGCCTCTGCACAGGCAATCGCGGGATATCCGCAAGCGAGTGCTCGGCGAAGAGCACCCTGATTACGCGGGCAGCCTGAACAACCTAGCGGCACTCTACCAATCCGTGGGCGATTACGCGAAGGCCGAGGCGATGTATACGCGGACTCGGGACATCCATAAGGAGGCGCAAGGCGAAGAACATCCGGATTATGCCACCGGCTTGGACAACCTGGGGTTGCTTTACTATTTGATGGGCGATTACGGCAAAGCCAAGCCGTTGTTCGTGCAGGCGCTGGATATCCGCAAACGAGCGCTGGGCGAAGAGCATCCCGATTACGCCGACAGCCTGAACGCCCTGGCGTTACTCTACTATTCGATCGGCGATGTCGCCAAGGCCGAGCCGTTGTTCGAGCAGGCGCGGGATATCCGCAAGCGAGTGCTGGGCGATGAGCATCCGCATTATGCAAGCAGCCTGAATAACCTCGCGTACCTCTATCAGTCGATGGGCGATTACGCCATGGCCGAGCGGCTGTATATGCAAGCGCGGGATATCTACAAAAAAGCGCTAGGCGAGGAGCATCCCCAGTTTGCAATCGGCCTGAACAACCTGGCACTTCTCCATTGGTCGAGGGGTGATTACGCGGAGGCCGAGCCTCTGCACAGGCAAGCGCGAGATATCCGCAAGCGAGTGCTGGGCAAAGCACATCCCGAATATGCGCAAAGCTTGTACAACTTGGCACTTCTTTACGGGGCGATGGGCAACTACGCCAAGGCCGAGTCGCTGTGCACGGATGGATTGCGTTTGCAAAACAACACGGCCTCTGCCTTGTTGGCCGGCGCATCGGAAGCCCAAGGATTGAACCATCTAGCCACTCGGCCGATGATCAAGGACGTTTTGATGTCCGTTTATCTGAAGTTGGACAAGCCCGATGCAGATCTGTATGCATCCATCTGGCAGGGCCGACGTCTGCTGCAACGCGTCACAAGCCAGCGCAAGCTGCAACTTTACCTAACTCAACGCGAAGCTTCCCCGCAAGCAAGAGAAGATTTTGAACGCTATTCGCTCACGCGCCGCCGCATCGCCCGATTAATTCTGACCAGTGCCGAGACCGATTCGAAAAAAACAACGCAACGAGAAGAAGAAATCGTCCGACTGGACAGCGAAAAAGAACGACTGGAGAAATCCCTGGCAAGAACACTGCCAGGCTTTGCTGACCAACTTGAAAACCAGCGCGGCCAGCCACGAGAGTTATGGAAACAGTTGCCCGCGAATGCAGTGTTCATCGATTTGGTGCGTTATGCGTTGGCTGAGCAGAATCCGAGTGTGCCTGGTAACAAGGGGCAGAACAAAACATCAAGCTATGCGGCTTTTGTATTGCACGCCGATCAGCCTATCGTACGTGTGGAACTTGGTCCCGCCCGGCCCATTGACGACGCAGCGCGCGCCTGGCGAGCATCGGTGGCCGAGCGTCGGTCGGATAGAGAAGCTGCCGGCACGCTTTCGAGACTGGTTTGGCAGCCCGTGGCAAAAGCGATTCCCAAGAATGTGAAGACGCTCTCTCTTTGCCCTGATTCGTCGCTGGCGGTAATCCCCTGGGCCGCGTTGCCCACGGGCAACGGCGACCAAGTTCTGCTTGAAGACTACTCGGTTGCCTTGGTCCCGCATGGCCACTACTTGCTGAGGCAACTGAATTCAAAAACGGAAGAGTCCGTTGCAAAAAAGCTCTTATTGGTCGGAGACGTGAGTTACGGAAGCCGGCCGGCGGGATCTTCTTTAGAGACAACTCAGTTAGCAGCCGCAGCTCGCCATCGGGACGCCGCCCTGGGCGACCAGCGCATCGAGTGGCCCGCACTGCCAGGTGGAAGCCGGGAAGTCGCTGACATCGAACGATTGGCCGGCAATCGAACGATTCAATCATTGACCGCCGACCAGGCCACGACGAACGTTGTTCTTGAGGAACTGCCCGCGGCCCGGTACGCCCATTTCGCCACGCACGGCTTCTTTGCCGACAAGAAGTTTCGTTCATACCTGCAATTGAGTGAGGAGAACTTCGAACAAGATCGCAGCTTGGGCCAGATTGGTAATCGCAGTACCTTTGCGGGCCGCAACCCGCTCGTTCTCTCAGGTCTTGTTTTCGCGGGCGCAAACCTTCCGCGCGAGAAAGACGAATACGGCATTCCCATCGACGATGGCGGCTTGTTAACGGCAGAGGCTATCGCAGATCTGCCCTTGTATGACCTGAAACTCGCGGTGCTCTCGGCGTGCGAAACAGGATTGGGAGACGTGGCTGGCGGCGAAGGGGTCTACGGCTTGCAGCGTGCTTTCCATACCGCCGGAGCTCACAACGTGATCGCCAGCCTGTGGAAGGTCAACGACGACGCCACGGCTGCACTGATGCGATTGTTCTATTACAAGCTGTGGAAAGAAAACAAACCACCGCTGGAAGCCTTGCGTGAAGCACAGCTCTACATCTACCGCAACCCGACCAAGATCAAAGACTTGGCCCGCGCTCCGAACTTTGCCAAGACGGAAACGCTCGTTCAGAGTGCTACGTCGGTGGATCCAAAACGGTCGGCCACCAAGGACTGGGCTGCGTTTGTTTTGTCGGGACTGGGTAGATAGTCGCGGATTGATTCGGCAAGCTGACGGAATATCGAATATCGAACACGGAATGTCGAAGGTTGAAGGCAGAAATTTGGCGAGCCTCCAGCGTTAACTGGGGGGGAATTCTGATCCACGCGGCACTTGCCTAATCGAATAGGCGGCCGCCAATCGCCGCAGCGCTACACCTCGACTAACGTCGAGGGCTCGCCCGGAATCGTCGAGGGTGCGCCGAGAAGTGTTGAGAAGCGCGCGCCGGCTCATTTTAGTTGCTCGATGCGTTCTTCGGCTTGGCGGCGATGGGTTGCGGTGGCGGATTCCTCGTCGAGGATCGTGCGGTAGGTTTTTCGGGCTTCGTCTTTCTTACCGGCGGCGGAAAGCGTATCGCCGAGCGACAGCAGCATGGCGTGACGCCAATGGCCTTTGAGATTTTCGATCTTGGCACGTTGGAGGGCCGCTAGTGCCTGGTCGAATTTTTTCTGTCGGGTCAGGATGCGGGCCGCGCCTTGCACGGAGGTAAACTGTTCGGCCGAGCCGATGCTTCCGGCGGACTCGAAGTTCCTCCGGTAGGCTTCCAGAGCGCCTGCGTCGTCGCCCAGATGATGCTCTCGATTCTGCCCCATGATGAGCATGATGCTGGTTCGCGCGCGGCGGTCGGATGTGTATTGCAAAGCGGTCCGTAGATCCGCCTCGGCCTTGTCTCCCACTTTGAGGCTCACGTAGGCTCGGCCGCGGGCGAATGCGCCGGCTCCTACCTGCCAGAACGGCCACTGACTGAAATCCTCTTCGCCGTAATTCTTTACGAGCGTATCGAACTTTCGCCGGCTCAGTAGAGTTTCCATGCGCGCGGTTTTGGCCATGGTAGGAAGGGGAATCTGTTCGGCAATCTCGTCGGCGCGGTCGAAATCTTTGAGACTTCGTGCGCAGCGGGCGGCCTGCTCGAAGGCGACCGCCTTTTGGAGATCCGTTGTGTCCTTGCTAGTCGACAGCGCGACGAAGGCGGCCAGGGCCTCTTGGTATTTTCGGCCACGCATCAACTGGGCGGCCGCGCGGCTGGCGATTAGATAATCCGTGACCGTCGCATCCGCCGGAAACTGATAGGACAGGCCGCGATAGAAGTGCGCGAACTTCATCGGCTTGTGAAAGCCGGCCGTTGCTGTTGGCGAAAAGGCGGAATACTCCGAGCCGTTTTCGCGAATCCGCTGGCGGCACAGGTTGATGTGCCACGGCAAACTCTTTGTCGGCTTGTGGCCGATGACTTGATGTAGCGGGTCGTTTTCGTCCCGCACGACGGGGATGCGAATCTCGACGGTCCAGTGGTCGTCGGCTACGTGCGTCGTGACCTCGGCCTGTGACGACCAGCGGAACCAGCCGTTTTTGTCCGCGCCACGGTCGAGGTCGATCAGAGCGCCGGCTGGATTGACGGCGATTTGGTAGTAACTGTGCGATTCGGTTTCGAGCAGGATTTCCACGACGTCGCCATACCAAATGGCCTGATCCTCATTTTTTGTGGTGGCGATGTTCGGCTTTTCGCCCGGATGATCCTCACAGTGAATCGCGAAATAGAGATTGTTGCCGATCCAAGCGGTTTTGATCGCCGTGCCGTAGATCGGTTGGCGGCCGGTTTGCAATTCGCGCATTTGGCCCGTCGATGCGACGGGACATTTTTTCCATGGAACGTCATCGAGCCGGCCGTCGATCACGATTTCTCCCCGTGGATCGCCGACGAGCCGCAAACGGGGAACCGGCCCGCGCCGCTGAGCTAGTTGCACACTCTTGTTGCGCAGCCCGTTGAGGTAGTTGTCGATCAGTTGGATCCGCTGGCCATGGACCGAGTCTTCGGTCGGAATCGCCTTGGCGGCGGCGAACAGTTCTAGCGCGCGGTTCGCCTTGGCGGCGTCCTTTTCCATGTCGCGCCAATGATCCTCGCAGTATGCGAAAAACGCCCGCATCTCGTCGGCGGCCGGGCCGTAGAAGAGCCGGCAGTACTCGTCGAACATCCGGGCCGCGTTTTGCTGTTGGCCGCCCCAGTACATTCTGGCGGTGAAGTAAATGAGAAAATGGTTGTAGCCGATCGCGTTCTCGCCAAAGTTCATCGTGAGCCAGATATCTTCGCCGCGCGAAACGCCCTTGGTCGCGTTGATGCTCTCGCCCATCACGCGGGGGATGAAGGCGGGCAGGTAGAAACCGCGGCCGGTGAAGGGGTAGTTCTCGAAGATTTCGATCGGGTTGTCGGTCTTGGCCGCCCAGTCCTCGCGCAGTTGGCGGATCTCGTCGCGGTCGGCGCTGGTAGGCCGTCGCCCGCCGACGATGATGACTTGCACGTTCGGTTCCAACTTGTCGATGTTTCGCGGCGGCTGGGTGTAGGTTCCGTAGGCGCAGTTGGAAATCAGTTTGTCCGGATGCGTTTTGCGAACTTCCTTCGCCACGCGGTTAACGAACTGCCACACGTAGTCGGAAAACGCTCCGCGATAGCCGCGGTCCGGCGTGTCCTTGCCCGCGCACAACTGGCACTGGCAAATAGCCGTGTAACCGTCGGGCGGCATCACCGAGACCACGTCCATGTCGAAATGATCGAACTGGGCGCGAACGAAACGAACGGTCTCCCGCAGCAATTCCTCGTTCGAATAACATAACTGGTTGAGCCGCTGCCCTGGCTGAGTGTGCCGCTTGCCGCCGTACAGCGCGAACCACTCGGGGTGATTCGTCAGCGTGTGCTCGTTATGCGTCATGTGATGCAAGCCGTGCGCGGCTTGCCGGCCGTAAGGCTGCCGCACGCCCAGCCGCATGGCCCACATGGCGGCGTCCCGCCCATAAACGCCGAAACGAAAGTTGATGGTCCGCAGCGGAAAATCCGGTCGCACGGTTTGATCGATCTTCGGCAGGATGATCGTTTTCATCTTGGGGACGATTTCGCCCATTTCGCCCGGCATATACCAGCGCACGCCGAGGCCGCGCAGGAACCCGCAGACCGCATTGAACGACCCGCGTTCGTCGAAGCCCCAAACATTTACGTTGCCGTTTTTATCAACGAGTTGCTCGTTCGGCGTCCCGAACAGCCCCGTGGGACCGGTGTAGTGCTTGCGAAGTTGCGAATGCGGGTAACCCCAATGTTCGCCGGTGATCTCGTTCCACGCCTGCTGCATCTTACCGCTGGCAATGTCGTTGTTGCTGCGCGGCCACGGCTCGATGGGCGTGAAGTTCGTGTCATCGCCGATCAGTACAAGCCAGTTGTCGCCGGAGGCAATGCGGTAAGCGCCGTGCTTGAGCCCTTCAGCGGTGATGCCCAGCTTTTCCGTGTGCGAGCCGCTGCCGACGAAAATGCTAACGGGAACCTTGCTGCTGGGCTTGGTCACGATGTTCAGCTTGGCGCCGGATATTTTTTCGAGGTATGTCTGTAGCTCCTGGGCCGCTAGGCGAGTCGTCCTTGGCGGCTTGTCGGCGATCACAATCTCCGCGCGCGGCTGGCCGTCTTCGATGATGAAGACGTCAGCGGCGGTCGCTGGAACCGCTTGCAGAGCAAGAACGAAAGAGAGGAGCAAGTGCACGTTTTTCATCATCGAGCTTATTATCCGTATCGAGGTGAGTTACTGGGCAGGATATTGGACGGAAGAACGGGTGCAGGTGTAGGCCGGATCAAGCGAAGCGCCGCTCCGGCAATCCAGTTTTTCAATGAAATTGTGGATGCCGGAACATCGTCGCTTCGCTCCTCGGTCCGGCCGACTCTTTTTTCAACAGGCTGTTAACCGCTTGGTCTAATGCGAAAGGCGATCGAGGATGTTGCGGGTGATGCGCGTGACGGCTGGGTCCTTGCCGCGCAGGCCATGAGCCCAATCGGTCGTGCCGGTGGTGACCACGGTTCCGCCGCGAGTGTACACGCCCAGCACGGCCGCTCCTTCACGGTCTTTGGGAAACCGGTCGTACCAGTAGCAGTCGCCGGGAGCCCAGCGCGCGGGACAAGTGGCGAGGATGGTGAATGATTCCGGCGTGCCGTCCCGATGAGTCGGAAAAGGAAGGCCGTGTTTCCAGGTCATTTCGCAGCCGTCGCACTCGTAGCCGACAATTGTGTCCTTGCCGCCGAAACGGCCGTCGCGTTTGAGGTCGGTTCCCTTGAACAGCCAGTGATCCGGGCGGTGGACACGGAACGACGCCGGACCGTCCATGAACTGTCCATGGCTGCGGTGATAGCCGCCCCATAGGAATCCAACGCCGGTCAACTGGTTCTCCGGCCGCTCGACCAGATGATGGCTCCACAAGGTGCCGAGCAGTTTGTGATTCCCCTGCCGGTAGAGCGGATCGACGTTGTACCACTGTTTCCAACAGGTCAACGCGCGGCCCTCGTCTTCGCTCCGCACTTGCCAGCAACAAGTGTTGCCGCTGAAGAAGGCCACGTTGCCGCCGTCGGCGATGTACTTTTCCAAATGATCCCGCATCGGCGACGACCAATACTCGTCGTGCCCGACGCTTAAAACCAGCCGGTAGTGCTGCAGTATCTCCGGGTGAAATTCCAGATCGCTGTTGACGGCATAATCAATCACATAGCCGTTCGATTCGGCCCAGCGGACAAACGGCAATTCCCAATTGGCATACTGGCTTTTCAACGGGCGGTTGAACGACACGCGATGCCCTTGCAGCTCGTCGCGATCGTGGTACGAGTAAAGACTGTGGCCGCCCCAATTCGTGTACGCGTTGTAAGTGTTCGTCGACAGTTGCAGAAGAATGCGCGTCTCCTTGCCGGGATTCGCCGAGCGGACCACGAACAGAATCGTGCCGCGAGCCGCTTTGTCGCCATCTTTGATTGTCAA
The DNA here is from genome assembly GCA_029259935.1 of Planctomycetota bacterium. Next base: position 3,879 of record JAJDEH010000219.1, on the reverse strand, counting down.
CGTGGCGATGTAACAGCCGCTCTTCCAATCTTTCGGGATCTTCAGGGTGTATGCGGCCGGCCAGTTGCAGCCATGCGACGACGCACGATCGGGAATCAGATGCGCCGCGCAGGCGATGTCCGGCTTTTCAAAAACGGTTTCATTGCTGGCCCCTTGGCGCTGGATCACGATGCCCGCGGTCGTCCCGCTGCTGGAAAGGTGAAACGAGATTTCCTCGCCGGGCACACAACTCAACTTATTGGCATAGCCCAAGACAAACGGAGCAGCCGGTTGTTGCTGATCGGCGGCGGCGAACGAGCCGACCAACCACGCAACAAATCCCGCCGCGAATACACGTGCCCAGGTTGATTTCCTTTTCATCGTATCGCCTTCGCTGATGCGGTAAGTTTGAGTTGCTTGATCAATGCAGTTTAGCTTTTGCGCGCGGCGGCTTCCACCTTTTTGCCACGGTCGGACGGTGTGATCACATCGATCGGGACGAGGCCCGCGGCGGACGCGCAATCAGTTCCTCGCCTTAAAGAATTTCCACCGGATAGGCGGTTGAAGAGCGAAGTGCTTCGGCATACTTCACTCCGCTGGCGCTGCCGCGGTACCGGGCTAGTGCCTCTTTCCCTCGCTGGGCACCGTCCAGATTCGTCGGGTCGTACTTTTCGTCGCGGACCAATGCCATCAGTCGCCCCAGCCATTCAATGGCGCGCGGCCAGTCGTCGGTGATGTCAACATGCGTGTTCGGTTCAAAGCCGATCGTATGACGTGGCCCGTTGTCGTACTGGTAGATCCTGCTAGGGCGCTTGAACGCGCGGCCCGGTTCCAGCATGCGGTCGCCATGCCGCAAAGCGATCTTGCTAAGTTGCGAGGCAACTTCGTGGTCGGCGTGCTGGTCATGCGGCCACAGAGTAAAGGCGACATCGGGACCGATCTTGGCCACGGCCTCGGCGACGGCTCGCTTCGATTCGTCGTTGACGTCGAATCGCATCGATGCGAAGTCGAGTAACCGATGCTCGACGCCGTAGTCCCTGCAAATTCGGACCGTGCCTTCGACGATCTCCTTCGCACGGCCCCGCGCCGGCTTCCAATCGCTGTAATCGCCGATCAACGAGAGAATCACGACGCGATGATTCTTGCGAACCGCGCTCAGCAGGATGCCGGGAATTCCGTAAACGCAATCGTCATAGTGCGCGCCGATACCGAGAATCGTCTTGGCCATCTGTTTCTCGTTAGTAGTGATTGAAAGCCGCTTAGTCAGCGGGGTGTTGGATAGGTTTTATTTTGTGGTCTTGTGGTGCGGGCGTCCCGCCTGCCCGTTGCAGCCGAGACGGCCGCACCACAATTGGGAAAGAGCATCTGAACAAGTCTCTAATATGTTCCGTGCGGCACTCGCAAGCGACCCCCTCTGACTCCCGCCGGGAAAGAGAGCGGACAGTTGGTGGCCGGGCTTGGAAAATCTTGGTTTTTCTGTACGAATTCGCCGCGCCGTTGTCACTATTTCAACAGAGGGCTAGTTTCGTGCCTCACGCGGCGATCAATTTTCGACATTCGCCAGCGGTTAAGATCTTGCTGTGAAAGGGTTTTCCGATGCGACTCACGTTGCGAACCATGCTTGCCTTTTTGGATGACGTGCTCGAACCGGCCGATGCGGAAGACTTGAGCGAGAAGATCGAATCCAGTGAATTCGCCAGTGGTTTGGTCCATCGGATTCGTAACTCGGCCCGGAAGCTCCGCTTGGGCGCGCCGAAGCTAGCGGGCAAGGGAATGGGGCTCGATCCGAATACCGTGGCCGAGTATCTGGATAGCACGCTGTCGCCGGAACGGGTGCCCGATTTTGAGAAAGTTTGCCTCGAATCCGATGTTCATTTGGCGGAAGTGGCGTCCTGTCATCAAGTTTTGACGCTCGTGCTGGGAGAGCCGGCCGACGTTCCGCCGGCGATGCGTGACCGGATTTACGACGTGGGATCATTACCCGTCGCACCTCCAGAATCGGCGGAAGAGAAGGGCCAAGAGGCCGCGGACGCCAACGAGCCGCCTCCGCCACCCGTGGCCGACGAGGACGGCGGAAAGAAGATCGAGAAAAAGCCAACCGAGGAAAAAGTCGGGCTGCCCGATTTGCCGGACTACATGGCGGTCTCGTCCAGACGGCGGCTGGTGCCTCTGCTGATCACCGCTCTGCTGGTATTTTTGATCACCGCGGGTGCGTTCTTTGCCATTGGGCCCGAGCGACTGACGTCGATGTTCGGCGGCGGCAACGCGCCGGCGGAAGGCACGCGTCCCGAAACGTCTGGCGAATCCACAAGCACCGTGAAACCAGCGCCCGCGGTGGACGCAACTTCAACGGACACGAGCTCCGGTCCGGTCGCTGATGTAAATCCCGGCGGCGACGATTCGGCGACAAGCGGTGTCACTTCGCCGGAGCCGACTGGCGACAAGCGTGATGGGAGCGGCGACGACCCGCCCGAGCCTAGTCCCATTCCCGGCGTAACAACTCCGAAAACCACGATTACTGTCGACGGTCCGCCCGCCCCCAAGGGAAGCGGAACCTCGGAAGATAAGGCTCCAGGTTCCGCCCCCACACGTCCCGCCCCCAGACCCGTGCCGGTTCGCCCCATTCCAAGTCCCGCCACGGTCTCCGATGTTGGAAGGCATATTTCCGAGAACCAAGTCATCGCCCGATTTGACGGAGAAGCCTGGGTGCGACTTCCGACGGACGCCCCGCTGCTGGCCGGCAATCGCCTGCTGGTGCCGCCGACTTACCGGCCCCGTCTGGCCATGACGCCGGACGTTCAAGTCAAGCTGGTGGGTCCCGCGCTGGTCGAATTGAGTTCGCCCGACGAAGGCGGATTCCCGAATCTGACGGTGGATTACGGCCGAGCCATCTTTTCGACCGTGGGCCGCGTGGGAACGGAGATTCACTTGAATCTGGCGGGACGACAAGGAATCGCCAAGCTGGCGAATGCCGATGCGGTGGTCGCGGTCGAGGTCCGTTACCATCGGATGCCCGGCGTCGATCCCGAAGAAGGGAAACTGAATACGATCGTTCAGATTACCGCCGTCCAAGGCATGATTCAGTGGCAGGAAGACGAACCCTACGAAATTAACGCCGGCCAAGTGCATGTGCTGGTGGATGAACAGCCGGGCGTCATGGTGGCGGCCGACACCGCCGCATGGATCGCCAATCCAGACATCCGCGGCATCGATCAAACGGCTTCGGAAGTGCTAGAACGACAGATCGACCTCGAACGGCCGCTGTTGGTGTCGCTGGAAGAAAAGGTGACCGATGATCGATTTGAAATCCGAGCGTTGGCTTCGCGCTGCTTGAGCTATCTCGGCCGGCACGAGTCCTTTGTGAGCCTGATGGGCGATCCGCAAGTGAAAGCCTTTTGGGAACTGAGCTACGACACCGCACAAGACGCGTTGGCGCGCGGACCCGAGTCGGCGGCCCAAATGCGGACGGCCTTTGAGCGAATGCGAGGCGACCACGGAGCCGAACTGTACCGCCTGTTGGTGGGCGTTGGACCAGAGGGATTACCCGCGGAAGCGCCGAAGTTGGTCGCCTATTTGAGTCACGATTCGCTTGATTACCGAGTGCTGGCTTACATCAACCTGAAGCGAATCACGGGGCTGACCAAGCTCTATCAGCCACAACAAACCGAAGCTCGACGCTCACAAAGCGTTCGCCGTTGGCAACAGATGGCGGACGAAGGAACGATCGTTTTCCGGTCGCCTCCTGCCTTGCCGTTGCCAGGGAAACCGGACGAGAGGCCGTAGCGATCTCTTACAAGACCGGCGAGCCCTTGACGTTAGTCGAGGGGTTACGATGGGGCGGTTGGCGGTCGCCTATTTGGATAGGGCAAGTGCCGCGTTGGTCAGCATTACCCCCAGCTA
>JAJDEH010000218.1 GCA_029259935.1 Planctomycetota bacterium | reverse complement strand
AAACAAGTTCCCGAACCTTTGACTGGTGTACTTGCAGTCGCGACATCTCGGACTCCTTTCCGTGATAGGCGAAAGGAGTGTCGCTACAATCGAAAATCCACGCTAGACCAAAAACCAGCAGTTAAGCGGGGCATTGATTTATTTAGCGGCGAAATCTACTAGCGGCGAAGTTTTTTTCGCCGCCGTCTAGAATTCGCTTGACAACGTTCAAATGAACGTTAATATGACGTTCAAATGAACGTGTATTGAGGAAGCCCGCTTTTCGTGGGAGTTATCACGATGGGAAAAAACAGGCCAGCGTTGCCGAAGTCTGAATTGGAAATCCTGCGTATCGTCTGGGAATTAGGCGAAGCGACGGTGCGTCAAGTCTTGGAGCGCTTGCCGGCCGACCGGGAACTCGATTTTTGGACGGTGCAAACCTACCTCCGCCGCCTCGAAGCCAAAGCCTACTTGGAAAAACGGCGCGAAGGACGCAGCAACGTGTACCGCGCCGCGGTGAAGCCCAACAGCGTTGTCAGCGAAGTGCTGGAGGACTTCGTTGATCGAGTGTTCGACGGCGAGGCATTCCCATTGCTTCAACACTTGATACACGATCGCGGCTTATCCAGTGACGAAATAGATGAGCTGCAAAGGACGTTGGACCAACTCAAACGAACCAAGCGGAAGGGTGGCAAATGATGAATATAAATACGGATCTGATTGGACCCTTGGGTTGGACGCACATCTGGCAGGTCACGATCGTGGCCTCCCTAGTGGCGGTTGCCGTGAGGCTCGGTTGTCGCCACCGGCCGCACTTGGCATATCTGCTGTGGATGCTGGTCGTCGTGAAGTGCTTGACGCCACCCATCGTTACCAGCCCCACTGGAGTGTTCAGTTGGGCTCAGGCCGAGTTCATCCACCGCTCAACAGTTTCCGAGGCGGTGACGGAAGGAACCGTGGTACTCGCGGATACCTCGCCCATTTTGGACAGCGACGTCGGCGAGCCGTTGGAAAGCACTCCCACTCGCACGAAGCGAAAAACAAGTGCCCCGAAAACCGCCACGCCATTGCCCGCCACATCTGCACCGCCATCAGCGCCTAAGCAACCATTTGGCTGGACCTGGATACTGTTCGCCGTTTGGGCCACGGGCGTAGGCGTCGGGTTATCGGTGGCGGTCATCAAACGCGTGGCCTGCTCGATCGTCATGCGCCGGTATTGCCGTGCCGCCGATGCGGACTTGGACTTGGCTGCTCAGCGCATGGCCAAAAAAACGGGGATTCGCGGTCGCGTGAACACGCTCGTAACTGAAAAGCCGTTGGGTCCGGCCGTGATTGGCTTGCTACGCCCCACGGTGTTACTGCCGTCGGCGATCGTCAATTCATGTTCGCTGAAGCAAATCGAACCGATCCTGGCACACGAGTTGATTCACTTTCGCCGTGGCGACACACGCATCGGGCTTCTGCAACTGGTGGCTCAAGTGTTGTGGTGGTTCCATCCGCTCGTCTGGTGGGCCAATCGTCAAGCTTCGCGCGAACGAGAACGCTGTTGCGACGAAGAAGCCATCGCCTTGCTAGATTGCGAACCGCATGTTTATGCCCAAACATTGATCGACGTGTTACGGCAGAAACGCCAGCTTCAGCCCCTGTTCGCGGTGCCCGGAATGCGCACCGTGGAAATCACCACCCGCCGCATCGAACACATTATGCGTCGAGAAAATTCGTTTCGGCCGCGCACGCCTATTTGGTGTTGGGGCATTCTGATCATGGCGGCGGCCGTCCTGTTGCCGGGCGGCGGGCTGATTTTTGAATCAAGACGTTCGGCGAATGGAGAACCACGAACCGGTGAAGCGACCGGCGATCCGGTGGCGGCACCCCAGAATCCCAAACCGGGTGAACATCCGCAATGGGGACACACGCCACATCGCAACAACGTCGCCGAGGGCGAGGACATCCCCAGCCAATGGGACTTCAAGACGGGTCAGAACATCCGCTGGAAAGCGAATCTTGGGTCGGCAACTTACAATTCTCCAGTCGTGGCGGGCGGCAAGGTCTTCATTGGAACTAACAATCAGTCCGCCTACCTCAAGCGTTTCCCAGCGCATGTCGACCTGGCCTGTTTGCTCTGTTTTGATCAAACGACGGGCGAATTTCTATGGCAATACTCCAGTGAAAAACTACCCACCGGCCGCATTCATGATTGGCCCGGTTTGGGCTTATGCAGCGTGCCCTATGTTTCTGGCGATCGCCTGTGGGTGGTCACGAACCGTTGCGAAGTAATCTGCCTGGACACGCAGGGCTTTCGGGACGGCGAGAACGACGGGCCTGTCAAGAACGAAGCCAGCGACGCCGACGACGAAGCCGACGTTGTTTGGAAGTTCGACATGCTGAACGTGCTGGGCGTGCGGCCTCACAATCAATCCTGCAGTTCCATTACTTGCGCGGGCGACGTGCTGTTGCTGGGGACTTCCAATGGAGTCAATGAGAGCCACTTGAATTTGGACGCGCCGGATGCGCCCAGTTTCATCGCCCTTCATCGCGACTCGGGAAAGTTGCTGTGGCAGGACGATTCGCCTGGCGAAAACATTTTGCACGGTCAATGGTCGTCGCCCGCCTACGGCGTCCTTGACGGCGTTCCCCAAGCGATCTTTGCCGGCGGCGACGGCTACCTGTACAGCTTCGATGTGCGGGACATCAAGAAGGGGCGGACGAATTTGCTGTGGTGGTTCGATGGCAATCCGAAAACATCGAAGTGGATTTTGGGAGGACGCGGAACTCGCAACAACATCGTGGCAACGCCCGTCATCTACGATGGCTTGGTGTACGTGGCGATGGGACAAGACATCGAGCACGGCGAAGGCAACGGGCATTTGTGGTGCGTCGATCCAACCAAACGTGGTGACATCAGCGGCGAGCTGGTGTTCAACGAGAGCGATCCCAAGACGCTCATTCCACACAAACGCTTGCAAGCTTGTGAGCCTGACAAGGGGGATTTCACTCGCAAAAATCCGAACTCGGGCGTCGTGTGGCACTACGACAAGGCGGACCAAGATATGGATGGAACGATTGGGTTTGAGGAAACGATGCATCGCGCTTGGTCGAGCGTCGCCATTAGCAATGATCTGCTTTATATCAGTGACACTAGCGGCCTGTTCCACTGCGTGGACGCGAAAACGGGACAGGTCCATTGGACACACGATCTTTTCGCCAGCGGAACGGGGTCCCCATTGGTCGTCGACGGCAAGGTCTACGTGGGTGATGAAGATGGCGAAGTGGCGGTCTTCAAACTTTCCAAGAAGAAGACGTTGCTGGGTGAAGTCTCGCTGGACACCGCGATGTACGGCACTCCAGTTTCCGCGGGGAATGTCCTTTATTTGGCCACGCAAGGAAAGCTGTTCGCAGTGAAGTCAACAAACGGCGCCACGGAAAAAGCGGCGGCCGACAAGGAGATGAAGACGGCCCGCGGCGGTACTAGGAAACCGTCCACGACCGCTGCTTGGCCGTCTTTTCGCGGTGGTTCGCAAAACCAAGGAGTCGCGGCCGGCGAGTTGCCGAAACATCCGCGGGTTCTCTGGAAAACTGATTCTGGAGCGAACGGCATCGAATCGACTCCCGTCATCGTTGGCGACAAGATCATCGTCTGCGACTTGGACGGGCGAGTGACCGCGCTGAACAAGTCAACGGGAGTACCCCAATGGCGAATGGAAACGAAAAGTTCATTTGAAGGGTCGCCCGCCGTCCGCGACGGCCGCGTGTATGTTGGCGACACGGACGGGTTTATTTACTGTTTAAAGGCCGCCACCGGTGAGCTGCTTTGGAAAGTTCAAACCGACGGGGAGATTAAGGCGGGAGCCAATGTATTTGGCGACAGGGTACTCGTCGGCAGCGCTACGGGAACCTTATTTTGCTTGGATGCCAAGTCGGGCAAAGTCCGCTGGCAGTATTCCACCGGCGACCAGATTCGTTCAACCCCCATGATTACCGGCAACCTGGTTTGCGTCGCCGGCTGCGATAGCCAGCTTCACCTGGTCGACTTGAATAACGGCCAGGGCATTGGCCGTGTCGACCTGAAAGCACCGACGATGGGAACTCCGGCGGTCGTGAATAGCCGTCTGTACGTGGGCAACGAGTCGGGAATGATGTTTGCGATTGACTTGGCGGAATCGAAGGTTGCTTGGCAGTCGGAACTGGACGGGAAAGAGAAGAGCCTACGCAGTTCGGCGGCCGTGATCGGCAACCTGGCCTTCATCGGCAGTCGCGGCAAAAAGTTCTACGCCGTGGACACGTCGACCGGTGAAGTTGTCCGCGAATTTTTGGCCAAGGCGGGTATCGATTCATCGCCGGTAATTGCTGGCAGGCGGGTCTTCTTTGGCGCGAACGACGGACGAATCTACGGCCTCGACATTCGAACGTTTGAGAAGGTGTTCGAATTCGAAGCGGCAGGCAGATTCATCGGCTCGCCCGCGATTGCCGGTCACATCATGGTCATCGCGTCGGATCGAGGCGTCGTCTATTGTTTCGGCACGGCGAAGCCGGAGTGAGGAACCACCGGAACGGTCACCAGTACTAGTTGGGCAGCCATCTTTCGAGGGCTTCCTGCTTTTCTTCCAGCGTGCCGGTAGCCAGTTTGGCCGCAGCATTCTCGTCGCCCGTTAGCCGCTGGATTCCAACTTTGAATTGCTCGTCATCTATCACCTTTGAAAAATGATAGTAACGAAGCTCCGCCATCGCCGGCAGCGGGTTTTCCAGCGGACTGCTTATCAAACTGCTAAGCCGCGGCTTGGCAGCCTCGAACGTCAGATCAGGCAACGGCCTGACTTTGAAATTCTTATCGGCGAACTCAAAGAACTCATCCACCATGACATCGACAGGGTCTGGTTCGGTATTCTTCACCCGAGCCATATATACCTTCAGGCTGTTGACCTCGCTCGTGGCAAACACTTCTCGACCGTCCGCCACCGTGTAAACTTTCATGCTCGTTTGATTGAGGCTGTCCTTGGTGGTCGATGAGCGCGACTTCGTCTCAATAACTTTGACGAGGAAGACAACCATCACGTCAAGATTCAGCTCTTCCGCGTCTTTCAGAAGCTCTCTTTCCGTTCCGACCTGCAAGTAAGTGATTCCCGGGTAGAACGGTTCCGGCCGCTTTCTGCCCCCGGGTGTCGGGGAATAGGCAGGGCGGTACTTTGACGGCCCCTGCTCGCGGAATATTTCCCCATAAAACCCCTGCCGGCGGTTGTCGTTCAAGCGATAAAGCACTAATTCACCAATGTCATAGGTATGCTCGATCTTCTTGACTCTTTTGACCTTAAACGCCGTCGGAGAAGTCAAAATGGAGGGGGGCTCGCCGTCGGCCAGCAGCGTCTTGGGAATATTCAAACTCTTGGGCCGCTTGCCAATTTGCGGAGCCCGCCCAGAAGTCACCTTGCCCTTGGGAGGCAAAAAGTTGACACCAATTCCCCACCGGACCGCTGTCGCGACCGTGGTCTTCCCCCGAGGTCCATTTATCAATGACGGCGGCAGTGCCGCGGCTACCTTGTCGTCGGAGAGGATCGCGCCATAAACGTATTTCAACGCCTCTTCGTCCTTTCCAGCGACGAACAATTCGTCGGCGGTGGCAAGGTAGGGCGAATCACTACCTTCGATTTGCTGGGCCAGCCCAACGGGTGTGGGCCTTGCTTCTGGAGTTGGAAGCAACTCTCGTTTCGGCAATTTCTTTTTCGGCGGTTCCTTTTTGACAGTTTTCTTCTTTGAGCTGTTGCGTTTGCGCGCGGTTCGATTATTTCTTCCGTTGGGTCGTGCCGCACCCTTGGGATTTCCTCCCGGACCAGCACCGGGACCGCCCTCTCCGCCAGGAGGTGCCGGGCCGCCGCCCGGATTGCCGACCCCAGCTCCGTCTCCGCCACCTGGAGGTGCCGGCCCGCCGCCTGGGTTGTTGGGGTCGCCTGGATTGCCGTCGCCAGGGACACCCGCACCGTCGACTCCCACTCCACCTGGAGGAGCCGGTCCACCGCCCGGATTGCCGGGATCTCCCGGATTGCCGTCGCCAGGGACACCCGCACCATCGACTCCCACGCCACCCGGAGGGGCCGGTCCGCCGCCTGGGTTGTTGGGGTCGCCTGGATTGCCGTCGCCAGGGACACCCGCGCCATCGACTCCCACGCCGCCCGGAGGGGCCGGTCCGCCGCCTGGATTACCGGGATCGCCTGGATTGTTGGGGTCGCCCAAATTGTTCGGATCTGCACCGGGCACGCCTGGACCGTCCAGTCCAGGTGCCTCAGGTGAGCCGGGACCGCCTACACCATCAGAAAAACCGCTTGGATCGACGTCGCCGTCTCCGCCCACTTCCGCGTCCACGCCACCACCAGGAAATCCGCCGGGATCGCCTCCACCCCCGCCTGCCGCGTCAGGAAATCCGTTCCCATCACCCTCCTCCATCGTGCCGTCGTTTTTCTCTATCGCGGCCGTGCCATTGTTGCCATTGCCGGCGTTTCCGCCACAACCCGTGGCGGTCAAAGCGCCAATCACAATGCAGGTCCAAACAAGTCGTCGTTGCATTTCATTCCCCGAATAGAGTTGATTGCGTTGGCACCGCAATGGATACGGCAGTTAACTGGCCACTCATTATGCCCGTTTCGGGAGGAATTGTCGAGGAAAACTGCGGGGATCAGGGCGAAAGCGTGGAAGAAATAAGCCACGAATCACGTTGTCGCGCCAATTCTCGCGACACCTCCGCTGGATTCGGCTGACTCATCCATGCTTTTTTTCAGAGCGCCGCATGCCGGATTGGCAAACGCCGGGTCAACGCATGATTTTTCGCTCAGTCTTCTACTTACATATTGGCGGTTGGGAAAACCATGGCGAGCCAGCAAAGACGGACATAGTTTTCGATCTTGCGGCGCGCGAACCGCAACGGAAATGGCTTCCCTATCTGGCACGGCAATCGCTAGTTGACGGGTGACTATGCAATTCCGACAATTTGGCATGGAGTTACCCAATCAATCCCCTAGCGACGGATGAACCGCAGTGACACGGAAGAAACACGCTGATCGCCAACGAACCAAAAAGCTTCAAGCTCGAAAGAAAAGGAAGCAAGTCAAGGATCGAAAGAAACGGGAGCGGGCGGGGACGCGAAATTCCACGGACTCGTCAACCTTGTTTCCCGACCAGCGTTTGCTGGAACGTGAAATGGCCCATGTGCTTGGGTTTGATCGCGGTCAATCGCTGGAGGAAGACGCGGCGGATGAATTGTTCTACGAAGCAATTGAAACCGTGGATGTGGATGCTCGCGGCGAGTTATTGAGAAGAACGCTTCAAGCAAACCCTCGTCATATTGATGCGTTGGTCGAACTGGCTCGGATGATAAGGAGCGATCGATCCTTGGCAATTCTCCACAAAGCGGTCGAATTCGGCGAAGAAGATTTGCAGGACGAACTGCGCGATGATGTAGGCCACTTCTGGGGACTGCATCACACGCGGCCCTTCATGCGGGCGAAAAAGGACCTGGCCGATTGCTGTTTAGCGATGGGCGATATTGCGAAGGCTACCGCGGAGTTTGAAGACCTGTTGCGGCTAAATCCTAATGACAACCAGGGTGCCCGGTGGATGCTGATGGAGGTTTATTGCCGCACGAACCGCCTGGACGATGCCCAACGCTTGCTGGAGGAGTATCCGGACGAGGGGATGCCCTTTCTGCCGTTCACCGGATTGCTCATACACTTTCAGCAGGATGGAGATTCTCCGGAACTGAGGAAAGAACTACACGAACAGGCGCTACGGAATCCGCATATTATTCCGCGATTGCTGGATCCAAACCTCATTGACCACGAGCCGTCGCCGACGTTCACGATGGCGTCGCCGGAAGAAGCTGACTTGTATTGTCAGCAATTCCTTTCCGCCTGGAGATCCACGCCCGGAGCGATTACTTGGCTTCGCGCGGTGGCCTTTAGTCTGCCGGAAATGTTGGACGATTTAGACTCCACCGATTCAGGCGAGGTACCACCTGACTTCGACATCAAATCGGAAATCCAAAACCTGCGCGCCAAGGTCAAGAAGCTGCCATTGTCGGGCGAGACGTGGGTTTGCGACGCGAGTCATTTGACGCAGGACGAAAAAGAGGGGTGGTTGCTAACCGTTATCGAAGACCCAGCGCCGCAGATTGTGAGTCTGGAACCGGGAATGGACCCGCTTGGAACGGACACCGTCTTTTACGGACTGCTATCTACGATGTTGGCTCCCGAGGAAGGTGGACCCCGGCGCCCGACCGTCATTCAATTCGTGGACTTCAAACTTCATCGGTCGTTGATCACGCGACTGAAACGGTTGGAAATCGACACGGAATTGCTGGACGAAAGGCCGCAGGCTTTGGAGGTGGCAAAACGCGCGGCCAGCTTGCACGAACAGAATGTCGAGATCAACTTGGACGACGTTCAACAGACGCCACTCACCACGGCCACCTGGGAAGTCGATTGGCGACAACTGGACCAATGGGTGCCGAATGAAGAAACCGGCGCGCCGGTCCAGCCTTGGATGATCTTGGTGGCTCACGAAGACGGATTGATCCTGGCCCAACTAGTGTCCTCCGAGCCGTTTGATGCTCAGGCGATCAAGAGTGTCCTGGGTCAGGCGATCCTGACGCCGCTCGTTGGCTCTCCATCGCGTCCCGCGACGATTCATATACCTTCGGCCGAGCATCAACTCGACTCGCAATTGGCGGCCCAGGATTTGGGCTTGAAGTGTGTCGTCGGGCCGTGCACGTTAGTCGATCAATTTTTCGAGAATTTGTCGCAGCACATGGAAGAAAGCGGTGGAGCGCCGCCGGCCATGACAACGCTGCCTGGCCTCACCCACGAAGCATTGGGAGATTTCTACGAGTCGGCGGCGGAATACTATCAGTCTCGACTGTGGACTTCGACGCTGCCGGAGACTCTGATCGAGGTCCATTGCAAAGAGCTGATTCGTGGACGTTGGTATGCTGTCATCATGGGCCAAATGGGAGAAGAAATTGGCATCCTCTTTTTCGACGATCGAAAGACTGTCAAATCGATCTTCGCTTCCGACCCTGCGGCCCCGGAAGAGGTCAGCCATGAGTTGCGCGGGATTTCGATTTCGTTCAACGAGCAGCAGTTAGTGCATCCACGCGACGTTGCCGCGGCGGAACAGTTTGGCTGGCCGGTTGTCGCACCCGAAGCGTGGCCCGTGGGATGTTTCATTGCGGATAACACGATGCATCCGCTCGACTTGTCGCAACTGCGATTCCTGTCGGCGGCAATTCGGGCGGTCGTGAAGCAATTGCAATCACCCAATGCGTCTCTCGTCACGCCGGTCGCTCTGCATGATGGCACGGTCAAGGTAGCGACCAAGATTGAGTAGTCCGGCGCGAAAAAAAGAAGGCCGGGATTCCGTCAAGCTGAATCCCGGCCTTGAATCATCTTCTGTTGAGCGGCCTTGGTTACGCGCGCTTCGCCACGTTGATGTAGGCGTGAACGTGCGGCGCTCCGCGGAAGTGGCAGACGAGCGTGGGGCCTTCCAGTCGCCAAATGTCCCACGACTTGTCGTTGTCGATGTCGCCTTGCTTATAGAATGCGATGCGGACTTTTTCCATGCCACCGCCCCCTTTGACAATTTCCATCACTTCGTCGACGTCTTCCTTGCGGTAGGGCTGCATGATGTCGGCGAGTACGGCACTGACCAGCCCTTGCTGATCTTGGGAAAGGTCGCCGCAAGCGACCCCCGGCAGTGCATTGAGGTCGTCCCGCAATCGCACGGCACTTTCCTTTGGTGCCTTGGCTAGTAGCGCCTGCTCGCGTTGTTTGCCGTCCAGCGCGGCGAAAACTTCGTTGGCCCGTTTGGTCTGGTATGAAAACAGATTTTCGGAACTGTTACCGTCAGCCGCATGGCCATAGACGATGGGGCCGCCGAAAGCCATTCCCGCCAGCGTGTTGCCGTCAGCGCGGATGGTGTGATGACGACCCGTCAGTTCGAACTCAAATTCTTTTTCGTGAGGATTGCCGAAGATCGCCACGGTGTATTCACCGAAGCCGCCCGCGTCGTCGTCCATCTGCTTGAGGAATCGCTCGTAGCCGTCCTCCGACGTAAGTCCCTTGAATATGTCGTCAATGATCGCCTGTTGCTCTTTGCTAAAGCTTCCCACGGCGGATTTGGTGATGCGCCAGTTGGCACTAATCCGCTGCCGTCGGCTATCGTCCAGCGGCAGCGCCATGTCCTTTTTCTGAGCGTCGGTCAGAGTATCGTAGAATCGGCGGACCGCGGTTTCCGCGCTGCTGCCAGGCATGGGCGCGGCCAAGACGTTACCGGCCAACGGCAGCGAAGCGGCAGCGGCCGCGCCGGCGGCGGTGGCGATGAACTGGCGACGGTTGAATTCCGAATCACAATCGGTGCAACGAGTGCGGTCATTTCGATCCATGACGGTTTCCTCTCAAACTATAAACGGTGGTGGAACAGGCTCCGTTGCCTTTAGACGAAAAAGATTCTAACCAAGTAGATCCTCGGCCACAAACAACCGCCAGCTTCCCGGCAACGCTCAACCCGCCTTGAAGCAGCCTCCCGCGGGCCGAGTTGCCATTCCAAGGGAAAGCCGAGTTGCCATTCCAAGGGAAAGATGCTGGGCTCACTCCCGAAAAACACCCACAAATCCAACGCTCCCCAGAGATCACACCCTTCGAAAGGGGTGCGATCCGGCTGGCGCGCTGTTTTTCCGCAATGGATCGTTCGCGAAACAAGTGTCGCCTTTTGATCAGCCGTTGGGCGTTAGCCCCGGTTTTTCAGAACCGGACGCTAACGCATTCCGGCTAATGGGACACCAATTGCCCGAACGATCCTAACTAGCCGCGTTTGATGCAGCAAAGGAGCGCAAGGTGGATATGAGAGAAGTGACCTAGGTAAAAAAGACGTCCTTCCTGAAAGTGCAGTTGTCTATTCCACAAGATCAGGAAGGGTACGGCAACTGCGGAATCAGTCGCTGCGGAAGTGGTCGATCAAGCGTGGAAATCGTTGTGAGAGGGTCTGGTCGAGCTTTTGAGTTCGTTGTTGTCGTAAGCGGTCACTCCGACCGCGTTTACCTACCTTGCTTTGCTTCGCTCGCGCTTGCGCCTTTGCACCGGCAACCCGCATCCGCTCTGCCCTCTGCCTGTCCTGATCCAGTAGCTCTTCAATGCGGGACCGAAGACCAAAATCCCCAGCGTTGCCGGAGCCTGTGGTGCGGCGGCGGCTTTCATCCGCAGGCTCGGGCTGGATACCGATGGCGACGGCGTATGCTATGAGTCCAAAACCTTTTACCAAGGCAACGATATCATGCGCGCCTTCGATTTCGATCCAGACAGCCCGGCAACGGAAGAGGCACTGGAGGCGGCGCTGCTGAGCATCGTGGGATCATAAAATCAGTGATCTGGACGCTCCGCGACGGGACTCCGGAGCAGTTTAATGTAAGACCGGTATCTGAAACTTGCGAGTCTCACCGTGGTTCAACTCCGCATTGATTTCAATATCCGACGTGATGTGAGGAGGCGATTCGCCCGGTTTCAAAGCACGAAGTCCGTGACATCGATGTTGTCAGTTTTGGGAGACAAGAGCAATTCCATGTGACCAAAGCTTTCGCGAAAACAAATATGCCAATGTATGATATTGCCGTTTGTGTCTGTCGAAGTGTTCAGATGCGGTAGCGAATTCGTGATGACTCGAAACGGCAGGACAACGACATTGTCTGGACTGCCAAGCCCGAATGCGCAAAAGGAACTAGGGTGAGACTCCAGTGTACTCTTGGTCGTTCGCTTCAATCCAAACCAGTACTCTTGTGTTTTACCCAGGTACTTTTTCGAAACCTGACATGACACAAGCGTAGAATTATTTGGTGATGACCAAAGAACGCGTGACTGCCGAACGAGCGACGTCTCAAACTGCTCTTCGAGGCGCGGAATTATCTCCGCGTGAAAGCTTGCCGTTTCGGCATCTTGCTCATTTTCCTCTGCGATCTCTTCGACTGGCTCATCTGGGACGTCAACGCCCAACCTCCAAGCCTTCATGAGAATCGTGAGCATCGACCGCTGCCGTTTTCGGAGAACGTCTGGTGTCCACCCGGACTCCGAGATCACCTGTGTAGTCAGTGGAAACGGTGAGACGCCACCTTTGGTGAAGTACGTCTTTTTCTTTTCGTCAAAGTCGAAGTTGCTCGCACTGCTGTTTTTCTTGCGATTCAATAGCAATAGATTTCCCAAGCGATGGACCCACCGATCGCGCATTCCTTGCGTGGGAAACCAATCGCACCATTGGCTGTTTTCCCGTGGATTCTGTGGCAGGACGTGCTCGATCGAAATGACACCGTGATCATAGCTGGCGCTACCGTCCGATAACTCACTATCGAGACGCAATAGAATGTAGATTCGTCGCCTTGGAACCTGACGATATACGTCTCCGTTCAACTCAGTGACAAACGAGCGACATTCGTCGTTTGTCAATTGCAATGGTGATCCTTCCGCATATAGATCCACGTCCTTGTCAATGTGCGTGATCAGCTTACCGTAGCGTTCGAACCTCTCATTTATGCCGCACCGGCAAATCATCATGTAGCTGGCGAGCCGCTCAAGTTCCGTGAGGAAACGACTTAGCTTGTCGGCGTGCGCCTTGTTGAGAGCGAGAAATCGAATCGCTGGCGGTATCCAGTCAACGTTGTCAACGCGGTTCAACCATTTCAACAGCCCGTTGACCTGCTCGGCTCCCGCAGTGCTTTCGTAACTCGAGGTGCGGATTGTCGCGAACGCGCCTGCGAATGGTATCAGCACTTCGTCGATCAGCTTTTTGGAATCGTCCGTCTGTTTCACTACATGCTCTCTAAACTCCTTCAACACGGATTCCCGAAGCTTCTGCTTGCGGTAGATCATGCGGATGTATCCGAACAGATCGCTAAACGCGTCCCTGCCAAGTTCTTCTTCCGCGTCTTCCCACCGTTCGTTGTAGTCCTCTTGCTTGTCCGAGTCGATTCTACCGATGATCTCCGACTTTAGGATGTCCGAGTGAGAAAGATCCAAGCCACGATCATTGAGAATTGAGAAAATACGGTAGGCTGAATCAAGGTCCGGCGTCGAGACAACGACGAGAAGACAATTCTTCACGATGAATTGCGCCAGTCGAACTCGCTGCTCTTCGGACAACTTCCTTAGCGCCTCCACGTATAATTTGGCGTTAGCTCGGATGTTCTGTTGAGCATCAGTCAACTGCGCGGCGTTCATTTTCGTCAGGGCAACAATTTGTCCCTCGTCTTGAATGTGCGTTTTGAAGAAGACAGCATCTCTATCTCGCAACGTAAGACGATAACGATTCGGAGTTCCTTCTAACGCACTACCTTCTTGATAGACATAATCCGTCAAGCCTGACGCATACTCAGGTGTCTCGATGGTAGTCCGAAGTGCCGAAATCAAGATCGTTAATGTAGTAAGCCGCTGTTGTCCGTCTACGACCTCTGCATCGGGCTGGCCCTCACTCTTTATCAAAACGATGCTGCCAAGAAAATAAGGGCTAAGGTCGTCGATCGACACGCTCAGATCTGCGCCAATAAACGATACCAAATCGTCGAGCAATTCTTCCGCCTGCTCCGTGGTCCAAGAGTAGGGCCGCTGATACAGTGGAATTTTGAAATTGAAGTCGTTGCTGAAGATCTTTCGGATGGGAAACTCGGCCCCGTGAATCTTCGCTACCGTCATTGTCCCGCCCCCTGGTGGAAAATGGTTACTGGCCCACAATTTTACTGGACGCAGCGTCGATACAACAAGCCATGGCAGCTCAATCGAGACGGCGTATTCGCTCTAACCATCGGGCGAGTGTTGCTCGTCGGGGAAACCTCGCTACTACACGTAACTGCGAGCCTGACGCAACAGTCGGCGATGGCTTCGTCAAGCATCCCGAGCCCTCGATGGGCCAGGCCGCGGGCAAAGTAGATAAACGGAACTTCCCCATGCGCTTGGACTGCGTCGTTACAGGCCGAGCAGACACCCCGCCAGTTTTGATGATTGATCAGCGCTGTAATCCACCGCATTTGCCGCTCGCAGGGCGACTCAACAACAGTTTGACGCTGCGCGTCGCGCCGCGCATAGACGGCGGTGCGGATCAGAACCTTCAACACCATCATGCACAGGCGGACGAATAGGGAAATCACTTCCAATTGCCAAGCCCTCACTGGGTCCGCGTGCTGCGAGATGTTCGGCCCGCTATGCAAGCGATGGAGCTGCTCCATGGCTCGCGCATCCCATTAACCCTGAACTCGCACCAAAATTCAAGACGCAGCGCCAAAAATCGGTGGTCGCGGTTTCCGATCCGAAAGCGGCACGCGAGGAAGCACAGGTTCCAGATCCCAATGGGCAGCCGAGGTGGGGCGAGGTCGAGCGAGGTGGAGTCAAATGCTTGCAATCGCCCCATGAGAATCAAGACTAGAACTGTCTGGTTTACCCGGATAAAATAGAGGTAGGGGGCGGAATGCGAAGTCGGCTGTATGTTACAGACTCGCAAGTGCCGCGCTTTGAAGCGTGCTGGGGACCAGCAGGTAGAACTGATTGTCGGGCTCGGATAAAATAGAGGTATTGACGCCTTCTTCGTGGGGCGGTGCGTTGCCGAGTTGTGCTGAATGGCCGCTTTCCATGATTGCACGGTATTGACGAAAAGCCGCACCTGACGGAGCCACTTAGCGGCCGGGATTCATATTTCTCAAGAGCGGGATTATGTCGAAATTCGTAGTTTCCTTGCTTGCCGTCGGGCTGCTGCTCGGTGGCTTTCAACTTCCAGCGACCGCGGGCGACACGGCCACTCGTGATGCGGCGATTGTCGAAACTTTGTTGCGGCTGAAGAAGTTCGACGTCAACTCCAACGCGAAGCTGAAAGCGGCCGTGCTGCGTTACTTGGAGACACAAAAGGGCACGCCCCGCTATTTGGAATTGGTCGAGCAATTCAAGCTGGCTGGTGTGGATGAGGAGTTGGTGCGGCTGGCCGTCGAGGATCCAGCGAGTACCACCGGTGTGCGTGCCGCGCGATTGTTGCTGCAACAAGATGCCACCAAGATGCTAAAGCAAGTGATCGGCGGCGACGATACCAAGGCCGCCACCAATCTGGTCTCGGCACTCGGACGCGTTGGAAACAAGCAAGCCGTGGCCTTGCTCGCCCCGATGGTGACCGACCTGAAACGTGGCAGCGAGGTCCGTGCCGCCGCCGCCGGCGGGCTGGCGAAGAATCGCAACGGGGAACAGATTCTCTTGCAGTTAGTACAATCGGGAAAGCTGCCCCAGGACTTGACGTTCGTCGTCGGTGACCTATTGCACTCATCGGCTGACGAATTCGTGCGCAAGGAAGTGGGCAAGTACATTCAGTTGCCGGCGACCGCCGCCGGTGAGCCGTTACCCACCGTCGCTCAACTCGTCAAGCAAAGTGGCGATTCAATGCAGGGGAAGAAGGTGTTCGACACGATCGGCACTTGTGCCAAGTGTCACGTGGTCGGGAAGGAAGGAAAGGAAGTTGGTCCCAATCTTTCTGAAATCGGCAGCAAGCTTTCTCGCGACGCCATGTATGTGTCGATCCTCGATCCCAGCGCGGGGATCAGTCACAATTTTGAAAGCTATTCGGTAGTGACCATCGAAGGAACCACGGTGACGGGCGTAAAAGTCAGTGAAACCGATGACGCGATTACCTTGAAGACAGCCGAAGCCATCCTACGCGAGATTCCCAAGGACGACATCGACGAGTTGAAGAAGCAAAAAGTTTCATTGATGCCCGCCGGCCTACAGAAAACCATGAAGGTGGAAGATCTGATCGACCTCGTCGAGTATCTCGCGACGCTGAAGAAGACGACGCCCTAGTCGTTGTTCGCTCCGCGAACAAAACGGAAACGCATGGTTGTGGAAACGTATTGACCGCGCAGCGATCAACGACTTAACTGTACGGCCAACGTCCATGGATAAGGCTCAGCAAAAGCAAGAACTCCGCCGGGCCGCGCTGGCCAATCGCGTTGCTCAACAGGACAAGGACGAGTTGAGCCGGCGGATCGTGGCGCGTCTTCTTTCATTACCCGAATTTGCCACGGCCAACACGATCCTGTTTTACGTGGATGTTCGCGAGGAAGTGCGGACGCGGCATGGTTTGCTGTCGGCGTTGGACAGCGGCAAGCGGCTGGCTGTTCCTTTTTGTGTCGACAACGACTTACAACTATTCCATCTCGCAAGCATGGACGAGTTGGAAGCGGGCCGATACGAAATTCCAGAACCCAAGCAAGAACTGCGATCCCTCTCGCAAAAACAAATCAATCCGGAGGAAGTCGATTTGATCGTGGTCCCTGGCGTGGCTTTTGATCGGCGGGGTGGCCGCTTGGGGCATGGAAAGGGATACTACGATCGCTTGCTGCGGCGGGCGCAACGTGAGGCAACCGTGGTCGCGCTCGCCTTCGAGTGCCAAATGGTGGCCGAGGTTCCCATGGAAGCGCACGACATCCGCATGCACAAGATTATCACTGAGCAAGCGGATTACGAAGTAAGTAACGCTCGCTCAAAGTAACCTCAAGGGACGCATCCCCGTCCGTGGCCTTCCGCCGCGTTCGTGAGAGAATGAAACTCTGTTCCCCAACGGCTATGGATGCACGGCAATTTATAGAGGGTGGCTATCGTCGGTCGTTGGATTTGGAATCCGAGTTGGCGGACGTGCGACTGGTCCACCCCCATACCGTTCGAATCGCCCCGAACACCATGAGCAAAATTCCCACGAAGATCGCGGCGGATAGCGAACCCACTCCGGCCGTCATGCTGAAGGCGAACGACTGTGCGATGTCGAGTGGAAACCTGAAGCTGTTTTCCGGCTCGTAAAGATACAAGCCGTAGAGGAATTGCCCAGCGAATACGCTCAAGGGAGCCAGCCAGAATCCCTTGGGAAACATGAGGGTCACAAGGAACCCGGCCCCGGCCATGACGTAGATACACTGCCATGGGCCGCCGTCCCACGGACGCGGTTGACCAATCACGTGCGGCGACGCCCACCAGGTAGCCCAGCCACAAAGCATGCCGCCCAGCACGACCGCAAACGCTTGGACCCAGTTTCGGAACGACCAGCTAAATGGCAACATGAAATAATCCTATACCCTGACACATCCTGGGGTAATTCGATGCCTTGGCCTTAATATTTGGTTTCGTCCCCAATTTCTTTCCCGTTTGTCGCTTGAGTGGCATCCTCGAGGTTCGGGGCTTGGCCCTGAACGCCTTCCGAAGTGCGGCGATTCATCCGCCAGTTCCACCGAATTCCGCTGACATGAGTGATTGTAGGCTTTCCTTTGAAATGGTCCCCACGGCTTGGCCGCGTGGAAAATAAATTGCGGGGATGACTTCGACGTCCAGTTGCTGCATGAAGGCGACATCTTCCTCCAGCCGACGATCAACGAGGCCGCTGTCGAGGGCCTGCTGATAACGCTCGACGTCGACTCGCGACTTGGCTTCCTCGGTTGCTTTTTCGACGGTCATCCCCTTTTGGTTTTCGTACAGCCAATCGACGAAGGGTGCAAATGCGCTAGAGTCGGCCACCGCCACCGCGATGCCGATTCGCGCCAGTTGGCAAGCGTAGCGGTGTTTCTCGCCGTGACCGCCTTCGCTGACGTGGCGGTTGCACGTCGGCCATTGCGGATTAAACCGTATGTCGATGCGCACCTTCCCCGGGGATCCCTTCATGATTTCATTCAAATCTCGGTTGGCGTCACGGCAACTGGGGCAAGTAAAACATGACACCAAGACAATACGCCCTGGGGCGCTGCGTTGGCCCTTATAGGTCATCACCATTTCGTCACTGGCATCCACGGCCAACAATCTTGCTGGGTTGTCGATTTCAGGAACGGCGACGATGCTCAAGATCACCGGGTCGTGAAACTGACTGAGAAAACCGAGTTGCCATAAACTCAGCAACGCGGCGGCGGCCAACGAGGCGAAGATCGGCTTGCGACTCATGGGTTCGCCGTCTCCTTCCTTGACCTCCAAGCCAACCCGCCGCCAGCGGCGGCAAGCGAAACCGATCGTCAGTAGGAAGAACAGGGCCGTACAAAAATGGACGGTCAGGCACCACAGGCAAACCTGTTGGATCTCGTACACCATGACACGGATGGACCATATTCCCGTCACCACGCCAATCACCGCCAACACGGGTAGGCACAATCCGATTAGCGCCGCCGAGGGGCCTTTTCGGGAAGATCTTGCCAGCAGCAACAAGAGGCCGACGATGCCGAAGTAGATGAAAGCCAGCAGCGTGATGGAGACGCCGAAATACCGGCCAAAAGGGCTCGACAGAACGGTGTTACATTGGCCGTCGGAAGCGCAGCCGAGCATCGCGGTGCCCGTTGCCTGCTGCCAGGCCAGCAAGCAATTAACGGCGACGGCAGCGCACCAAGCCGCGGCCGCGAGAATCCAGAGCCGCTTTTCAACTTTTTCGGTTTCCAATATCACCTCGGCTGATCGAACAAAACTCATCCCTTGTCGTTATACAAAAGTCCTCTTCCGAACGCGGCACGGGTCGCATCCAAATATTGGTTTTTCGTTTGGCAGCGCGGGCAGATCAACCATGAAGTTCGCGCGTCGACCAGGAGAACGAAAAAATGCGAGCTAAAGGCAACGTTTCTTGCCAGCTCGAAAACGCCATGCGCGGTCCGGAAACTGAGCCCGGCGATGGACCAATTTCATCTCTAATTGAGGGTGATTCGGAGCAGTTTCCACCATACTATTCGAAGGACCCCCGCCACCTCTGCAGTACCTAGTGGTACCCCTGCATACTGGTTACCCCCCAGGTAGGGAATGTTCATCCCCTTCAGATCTGCAAAACTACATAAACGACGCCGACTATCGGGGATTGACCGATAGCCGAGTTTAGATTCTGCTGGTTTTCGAAAGATGTTTACTGCTTCCCAGCTAATTCACCTCTGAATCATCAAAATCTCGTTTACCCCTAAACTGACGGATCTCCACCACCAGGTATCGGGGTCGCGTCTAGTTTTGAGGCTCGGTGGTTTGCTCGCTGATCTACTGCCGCATTCTGACAACGTCCGACTTTAACACGAACCTAAACACGCACTGTCTTAACCATTTCGGAAAACATCCATGGGTATTAATCTTCTCATCGCTGACGATCACGAGGTCGTCCGGCTGGGCCTCAAGAGTTTGGTTGCCAATACGGATATCAATGTTGTCGCGGAAGCCCTGTCTGGCGACGAAGCGCATCGGATGACGTTGGAACACAATCCGGACGTCGTGTTGATCGATGTGCGAATGAGCGGCGGCGACGGGCTCAATGCGCTGGGCCGAATCAAACTCGACCGTCCCGAGATGCCGGTCTTGATCCTGTCGACCTATGACAATCCAACCTATGTTGCTCGGGCGGTTGCCTTGGGAGCGGCAGGGTATCTGCTGAAAGGTGCCGGTCGCGACAGCATGTTGGAAGCGATCCGCAAATCCGCGACTGGCGAGAACGTGTGGACTCGCGAGGAACTGCGACGGGTTACCGGCGCGCTGGCCACGCCTCGCTTGAACGCCGACGTGGAAGTGCCGTTGACGCAGCGTGAAAGCGAAGTTCTGAGGCAACTGGCTTTGGGGCTGACCAACAAAGAGATCGCTCAAGCGTTGCACATCAGCTACGAAACCGTGAAAGAACACGTTCAACATATCTTGCGTAAGGTGGGCGTCTCGGATCGTACCCAAGCTGCGGTGTGGGCAGTGCGAAAGAACCTTGTGTAAGTCGCCACCGCGGATCGCGTGTGCATAACATGGTTGACTTGCGGCCGTTTGGTCATTCCAATACGGCCTCGCTTTCTCATCTCTCCATCAGGTGAACCATGCCCAAGTCAACCGATATTCAGTTAACAGACGTCCAACCTTCGACGACACAAATCGACTATCGCAGCCCGATCAAGTTTGGCGGCCGCGTGGTGAATGACGCCGTGTTGCTGAATGTGACGGTGAACGTCGAGACTCGGGACGGCCGTCGTGGCCAGGGCATCGGATCGATGCCTGTTGGAAACGTGTGGGGTTGGCCGAGTTCGCAAGTGACCGGCGAGCAGACTCTGGCCGCGATGATCGAAATGGGAGAACGAGCGGCCGCGCTGGCCGATGATTTTTCAGAATACGGCCATCCGCTCGAGATAACTCATCAGCTTTCCCGGTCTTATGGGGCGCTTGCCGATGAAATCTGCCAGTCGCGCGAATTGGCCGAGACGATGCCAGCGCTGGCCCAATTGGTCGCCGCCAGCCCCTTGGAGGCCGCCATCCACGATGCCTATGGAAAAGCACACGGCGAGAACTCGTATAACCTACTGGGCGAGCCGTTCGTCAATTGCGACCTGTCATCTTATTTGAACGACAAGTTCGCGGGCGAGTACCTCGATGCTTACACGTCGCGCGAACCAAAAGCGACCATGCCTCTGTACCACTTGGTCGGAGCCCTCGACCCGATCATGGCCGGCGACATCGATAAGCCAATCGGCGACGGATTGCCGGAAACGTTGGGCGAGTGGATCATCGCCGACGGGCTCACGCATCTTAAAATCAAATTGAACGGCGACGATCTGTCCTGGGATGTCGATCGTGTTGCCGTTATTGAACGAGCCGCCGCCGAAGCGCAGGCATCGCGTGGCTGCACTCGGTGGCATTATTCATTGGACTTCAATGAAAAGTGCGCCAATGTTCAATATGTGTTGGACTTCCTGGCCAAGCTTCGCGAACAGGCCCCGGCGGCCATGGACCGAGTGCAATATATCGAGCAGCCCACGCACCGCGATCTGCGGGCCAATCCTGAGAACAAAATGCACGAAGCGGCCAAGATCAAGCCGGTCGTCATTGACGAATCGCTGATTGATTTGGATAGTTTGCTGTTGGCCCGTGAGCAGGGCTATTCGGGCGTCGCCTTGAAAGCCTGCAAAGGGCACACCGAGGCGCTGCTGATGGGAGCGGCCGCGCAAAAATACGACATGTTTCTTTGCGTTCAGGATTTGACCTGCGTGGGCCGGTCCTTTTTGCATTCCGCCAGTGTCGCCGCCCGCATTCCGACGGTCGCGGCAATCGAGGGCAACGGGCGTCAGTATTGCCCGGCCGGGAACCAAGGTTGGGAAGACAGTCATCCGGGGATGTTCAACATTCAGGATGGCACGGTCGCCACCGCCGAATTAAACGGTCCCGGATTAGGCTACTAGTCGAAAGCGACTTCAAAACAATTCTCGGATCGGCTGTCCGTCGGCGATCAACGGCATGGGGCGATCGAGTCGGTCGAGAAACCACGCCTTGCTACCGTCGATGCCAAGATGTTCGTAGACGGTCGCCGCGACGTCTTCCGGGGAAATCGGACGATGGACCACATGTTCGCCTCGCGGGTTGGAACGGCCGATGACTTGGCCCATTTTCATTCCACCGCCGCCGATTAAAACGCTGAAGGTGCGGCCCCAATGGTCGCGTCCCGCGTAGGTGTTCATGCGCGGAGTTCGTCCGAATTCACCCATCGCGATGATCATCGTGTCGTCGTAGAGCCCGCGCTGATCAAGGTCCTCGACCAGTCCGGCGATGGCGTTATCCAGTGGTGGAATCAGCCACTTGGCACCTTCTTCCGTTGGATATCGATTGGACGATCCATGGTGATCCCACGGAACGCAATTCACGGTCACGAAGGTCACTCCGCGTTCGACGAGTCGCCGGGCGACCAGGGCCGACTGCCCGAAGGTGTGCCTACCGAATGATTGACGAACGGAATCATCTTCGGCATCGATGTCAAACGCATCTCGCACTCTGCGGCTGGTCAGCAACTCGAACGCCTGCTGATGATGTTGATCCAAATCTTGCATCGTCTGTTCGTTGGCGCGCCGTAACGTATCCATCGACTTGAGCAAATTCAATCGATTGGCGAGCCGCGGCCGGGTCAGGCCGGATGGCAACTTCAGGTTGCGTACCGAGAATTCGTCCGTGGCCGGATCGGAATTGACGACAAACGGATTGTAACCACCGCCGAGGTAAGCGCTGTAATGGAACAGATTGTCGGTGCCGCAGCGCAAATGTGGGACGCCAATGTAAGCCGGCATGCCGCGTTGGTTCGCGCCGCGCACGCGAGCAACGGCCGAGCCCATCGAGGGGCGGCGCTGCTGCCGGTTGTCGGGTGCGTTGAATGCCGGTCCTTCGAAACCGGTCAACATCCAGTGGTTGCCCTTTGTGTGATCCCCCGATCCATGATTGACCGTGCGCAAAATGGCCAGTTTGTCCATCATTCCCGCAAGCCGCGGCATCATTTCGCCAAACTGAACACCGGCGACATTGGTTGGGATCGCCCCGAGTGGACCGCGATACTCAAGCGGAGCATCTGGTTTCGGATCCCAGGTTTCCATATGCCCGGGCCCACCGCTCAGCCAAAACAAAATCACTGATTTATTGCGACGCGATGCGTTGACGGCACCTTCAGCCTCAAGCTTTAACATTTGGCTTAGTCCAAGCCCGCCCACGCCCAGCGCTCCAGCTTGGACAAATCCGCGCCGGTTCATTTTGCCGGATTTCTCTGCCACGGGTCCGAATACTTGCAACATGCCACGTTCCATGAAGAAATTGATTTGAGTCGTCGATTATCGCAGAATCCGCCGCGAAGTGGAATCCGATCGTGAACACGTGTGAAGACATCCGCGCCGGTCGTCGGCACTAGAACCAGGCGCTATTCGGCGCGTTCGGCGCGCGTCAACTCTGCCACCAGAGACTGCGAGGGTGCGCTCTCAAGAGCTATCGCGAAGAAGGCTTGGGCATCATCGGAGTTGTTTAGAAATTGGCATCTCTTTCCGCACAAATATGCCAACGTGGCCTGGATCTCCCGATGTTCACTCAATTCGGGCCGGATCAGGTCCCAGGTTGCTCGTGAAGGCGTCAACAAAACCATTTCCCCGATCGCCTGAATGTGGCCGCGCAACTGTTTCTCGTTGGCCATCGCCGCATGCGCGTTTCTCATGAGTTCAAGGCACAATTGGTGCTGCTGCGTTGATGCCTGTGTTCCCAGTATTCGTTGTTGAATCAGTTCCCACCCGGCCAGATAAATCGGCTCATACAAGTACTCTCGATACGATAAATTGCGGAAGGCTACGCGGCGAGCCAACTCGCGTCCAGATTCCGACTGCCACATGTGAAGTGCCAGGGGCTTCATTCTGGATTTTATCGGAGATCTTGGCAGACGCGCGACGGCAAGACCGAAGTATAACTTGCTTCCCTTCGGCGCGACGCTCAGCAGCCAGTTGATCACCCGGTCGATTTCATCATCGGTTACTTGATCAGCGAGTGACGCCATGATCGAACGGCTCACCAGCGGAGAGAAGCTGCCCGCGATAGATTGCGATTTGTACCCTTCGCCAGCCAGCGCCGTCTGCCAGGACATCCGACCGCCTTCCGAATCTCCCTGTTCCACCTGAATGAAACCTTGCAGAAGTCCGGCGGACAAAAAGACAGAGTACTCGTCGGCACCGAAGTCGAGCTGAGCAAAAAACTCGCGCAGATCCTGATCGGCTTGTTTCATGTCACCCGTGGCAGCGTTCAGCCGGGCTCGTTCGACCAACGTCCAATGCCATCCGCCATCGCGAACCATGCCTTGCGAGTCTCGAGCCCAGTGATCCAGCACCTCGATCGCTTTATGGCATCCGGCGGATCCTTGGTTTCGCATAAGCCAGCCGTACTGCTCGATGAGCATGATCGCGAAACCATGGTAGGGAATCAGAAATTCATCGAATTCATCGATCATCTCTTCGCAAAGGCGGCGCGCGTCTTCTTCTCGGCCAGCCAGGCGGTAAGCTTTGACAAGCTGAATTGAAGCAAAAAATCGGTTCGCTTCACCGGCGTTCAGTAGCGAGCGAATCTCATTTACATTTTCAAGATTTTCGACCGTCTGCGACGTGAAAAACAACCAGTCTTCGGTTTCATCGTAGCGGCTCAGAATCGCTTGCCGATCGGAAGCGGAGATCAGCGTCGCAAGCCTTCCAAACGACAGGCCTTGGTGCAAGACTTTTAGTTGCATAAAGCGAGTCTTTGCCGCCTCTTGATGATCGGCCTTTAGTTCAAGCAGCCAGAATTGGCAAGCTGCACGCAGGCTCCATGGGTCGTCACCACTTTGTTTTTGCGCGATGACTTGACTGAGTGTCTTTCGCGCGGAATCGTCGTCGCTGAGATGAACGTAACAGAGCGCTTGCTTGAACAGAACTTCTCGCCGAATATCAGAATCGTCGGCAGTCTGTTGGCGCCGGTATTCAGCCAAGGCAGTATCAAAATCGCCGTCGGCGAACGCCGTGTCACCGGTCAATAGAGGGCTCGACGACACCGGGCGTGTTTGCCGATATGCTCGCACGCTGGTGAGCTGCACTTTGGAGGGCCATACCAGCGAGAAAACGCCGCGATCTTGCGGATGGACCGGAAAGAGGTCATCGAATTCCACGGGCTTCAGCTTGTCGATCCAAACGGATAATCGCTGGCCCTTTCGCGTCGCCTTGATGCGAAGAGGCTTGCCGTCCAGGGAGCCCAACGCGACTGCTTCATCGCGCAGCACGACGACGTTGGATCCTTCGCGACGTTGGATAATCACGCGAGCGGTCAAGGCGCGACGCATCAAATCGCCGAAGGTTCGCACGGACCGGGGCGGGTTGGCTGCGGACGTGGTGGCCACGAGAAACTCGTACTGTTGCCTGTCGGTCGCGTTGAGGATCAATCCCACGCGACTTGCCGACTTCCAATTTGGCGCGAACTGCGCGGTCAATTCGACGTTGCCGCGACAGGCAATCTGTTCGAGTTCAAAGGCGGGATCTCCGGGCAGAACGGGTGTCGTCAATTCAAAAACTAGTTCCGGCCTGGCCAGTCGCTCTTCTAGGCCCGTTTGCAGTTCGTCAGCTTCGTGTGACGCCGAATTCCTAACAACTTCGATCAACTCGCGAAGGCGCGACTCTTCTTCCGCTTCAATGCGCGCAGTGTTGTTGAAAGAGACCTGGATTGCCTTGCTAAGTGCGCCATCGATTGCCTGGCGTCTATTGACGCGACCGCTTGGATCCAGCGGGTCCATCCGCGCATTCACTGCATGCAGATGTTCGACGTGAGCGGCTCGCCACAATTCGGGCGGTTGGTTGATCCCTTCATTCAAATCCCGTTGCAGATCGGCAAGCTGCGCCTGACGCGCGCTGCGAGTTGATGAGATTGCCAAAGCGGACACGGCGATGGCCGCCACGACGACAATCATGGTCGCGACACCGTATACTTGCCGATGACGCCGCAAGTGCCTCGTGATTTTCCGCACTGGCGACTCGCGCCGAGCGACGATGGCCTCGCCTCTTGAAAACCGCTCAAGATCCTCCGCCATTTCGCCCGCGGATTGATACCGCAGCGACGGCACCTTGTTCATCGCTTTGACGCAGATCGTCTCGATGTCGCGATGCACCGAGGGTGCCAAGCGGCGCGGCGGCGGCGGTTCTTCCGTTTGCACCTGGCGCAAGACGTCTCCGACCGCTCCCTTAAATGGCGGCTGTTTGCAAAGCAGTTCGTAAAGAATCGCGCCGAGCGAATAGACATCGGCCCGTGGACCTATTTCGCCGGTTTTCCCCGCTGCTTGCTCTGGCGCCATGTAGGCGGGCGTGCCAATGACCTGACCGGATTGCGTCATGCCATCGCCTTGCGCTCCCAGTTCCTTGGCCAAGCCGAAATCCGTCAGCACGGGCTGGCCGGTAGCCGCGTCCACAAGAACATTTTCAGGCTTCAGATCTCGATGAATGATGCCGTGTTCGTGGGCGTACTGAGCCGCCCGTGCCAGGCGGGCGGTCATTTCGGCGGATTCACGCGTTGTTCGCGACTCGTTTCTCCACGCACGCAGAGTGGCCCCTTCGATAAAGGCCATCACGAGATAAGGTCCGCTGGCACTTTCGCCGACTTCGTAGATCGGGCAAATGTGAGGGTGACGCAGGCTTCCGGCGGCGCGCGCCTCGCGAAGAAATCTTTCGCGATCCAACTCGTCCGTGACATGCCGCGGAAACTTGATCGCAACGTCGCGATTCAAATGCGATTGCCGTGCCTTGACGACGATCCCCATGCCACCTCGACCGATCACTCCCAGCATGTCGTAGTTGTCTATCGACGGCAAACCGGGCGAAGGCGTCCGAGCGACCGTGGACCGGTGATTGTCATCCGTGTCCAGGTCCTCCATGTCGATGGTTGATTCGTGCGACGGCAGCCGCTCGCCATCCTTTTCGCCATGCGAATGCGGAGACGCAGTACTTGCCGCCGACGTTTCCCATTCCTGCTTGTCTAACAGTACTGTGGGCGGAATTCGCTCGTCGTGCCCATCGCGCGAAACCGCGGACACTTGAATGAGTCGACCTAAGCGCTCATCACAATGGCGGCAATTTTTGACGTGCGAAGTAATGGACTCTAATAATTCATTACTACCCTTGCCGCGGACGTGGTCCAGTAGCTGCTTATCGCTAGGGCACTCGGTCAACATGTCGATACGCTGAGGTTTCGGTGATCAGAACATGCCCGCTTCTCTCGACGATTAAGATTAACGATAACCGCGGCGGTTGACAAATACCCCAAATCGTCGCGCATGGCGCGTACTCAAAGATGCATTGGCATTATAGTATCCGACCGTGGTCACTCTTCAGCCGTGGCGAACTGCTCGAATAAATCGACTTCGGGCCATTTCTCTACTTGATCGGCCGCTTGGTGCAACAGGCCGTCAATGGCTCGACCTAGATGCGTTTGATGAGGGCTGACGCGGGCATTCATCAGGGCCACGAAGTTCCGACCGTCGCGCCGTAGAATGAGGATCGTGGCCGTGCCGTCCAGCGATCCGGTGTGCCAGTGATCAATTTCGCCGGTGTCCCGCAAGCGATTGATCCAGCCCAGGGAATAGAACACCTCCTTCGGGTGGCCGGACTTGTCGTAGCCCGCCAACCCCGAGGGCCGCGCGAACATCGCTTGGCAACTCTCGTCATTCAACAGTTCGTTATTCTTGGCGGTTCCCAACGTACAGGCAAAGCGAGCCAGGTCGACGGCGGAAGCCAGCCAACCGCCGTGAGAATCCATCGCTTCCAAATGCCAACTGCCATAAGGGCTTGGTGTCTTTTTGCCTAGATCGTTCTGAAAAACAGAAACTCCCCCGCGCGGATCGTAATAGCGGACCTCATCGGCGTGTCGGCCGTCCGCGGCCGTGCGTCCAATCCGCATCGAATGAATGCCGACGGGTGACAGAATCTTTTGCCGGACATAATCTTCATAATCTTGCTTGGTCACTTTTTCGATCACTCGCCCCAACAAGCAGTAGCCATAGTTGGAATACGCGTAGCGCTCGCCCGGCGCGAAGTCGAGCGGCAGTCCGCGCATGCAGCGAATGATTTCGTCTGTCCCGGCCGGCGCGGGCCGCTTGAGCGCTTCGGCAAAACGAACCGATTGGAACATGGCGTCGAAAGAAACTTGCCGATCCCATCCGCCGCGATGCTGCAACAAATGCCGCAATGTGATTTCGCGTTGGCGTGGATCGAGCTTTGCACCGTCCTCCAGGTGAAGCTTGACATCGAGAATGTCAAACACCTTGTCGTCGAGACTCAGCTTCTTTTGTTCGGCGAGTTTCAAAATCGCCACGGCCGTTACCGGCTTGGAAATGCTGGCGATGCGAAATAGGCTGGTCGGCGTCGCGGGTGCCTTCTGGGCGACGTCGGCATAGCCGTAGCCGCGGGCATGGACCAATCGCCCTTGGTCCGTAACGGCCAATGCCGCGCCGGGCACGCGATGCTTCTTGAGAAACTGTTCCATCATTCGGTCGAAGCTGGCTAGGCGCTCGTCCGTCTGACCCGTGCTGACCGCGTGCGATGCGGATTGTACTTTGTACCCCGGACCGCGCAGCACTCTTCCGGGACGCCTGCCCGTGAACTTGCCGTCGTCCAACACAACCTGGCCGTTGACCAGCACATACTTCATGCCGATCGATTGCTTGCTCGGCTCGGCGAACGTGGCTTGGTCCTTCACGAGTTGATAGTCAAAGACGATGATATCCGCCGCCAGGCCTTCGGTGATGCAGCCCCGGTCATAAACCAGCACCGCGTTTGCCGCTCGCGCGCTGGCCTTGGATACCGCCTGCTCCAGCGACAAAGCTCCCAGTTCCCGCACGTAATACGACAGCAAACGAGGAAACGAACCGAACGCGCGGGGATGCGAGGCGATGCGC
Source organism: Planctomycetota bacterium (assembly GCA_029259935.1). The sequence continues at coordinate 9,239 of JAJDEH010000218.1, read as the reverse complement.
GAACCGCCCGCCGGTCCAACGTCGGTACAGAAGGAAACGAATTCTTCACGCATGGCCCGAATCTTGTTGGCTTCCGTCATGCTTTGCGGAAGAGCAAACGCGCCGCTGCGGACCAGATTAAAGAACGTGTCCCACGGGTCTTCGCCGCGGGCTTCGGCCATCTGCTGCAGCGTTTGGCCTAGGTGGTCCTTATATCGCGCGTCGCCGGTCTGTCCAATGACTACCTTGCTCCAGTCGTTTCCGGTATGGCGAAACCAATTTTCCCAGCCACTGGTGGTCTCGATCTCGTTCCGAATTTCAGCCCGATACTGTTTATCGTCCAGCTTGCCGATCAACGCGTTGCGACCGGCGGCGAAGTGACGTGGATGAATGAACGCCTGAATTCCCAAGCCGTTGTTGATATAGGGATACACGTCGGCGGTTACTTCATGGCCCGCGGATCTTGCCGCTTTGATCCGAGCAATGGCTTGCTGCATCTTGCCCCAGTTGTGGCGGCCGGCGGCCTTGAGGTGAAAGATGTGGACGGGTGCCTTCGCGGTCTGACCGATGTCCAGCGCTTCCTCGATCGCCTCCAGCAACCGATCGCCTTCGTTGCGCATATGGGTGTAGTAACCACCGCCGTATTCCTGAGCCACGGCAACCAGATCGGCAATTTCCTTTGTGCGGGCGTAGACCGCGGGAGGATAGATCAGCGCGGTGGAAACGCCGATCGCGCCGGCTTCCATCCCCTCGCGGACCAGTTCTTTCATGCGTGTTAGTTCTTCGTCGCTGGGACGACGGTCCTCTTCACCGATCACGATTCGCCGCACTTGGGTGTGGCCGACCGTTTGCACGGTGTTAACGGGTAGTCCCTTGAGTTCCAGCAATTGAAAATACTCGGCCATCGTTTTCCAACCGGCGGATCGGGCGGCATCGTCGCCTAGTGGCGCGGCGGACTGCCCTTCACCGGCATTGATCGTCGTAATGCCTTGCGTCAGCAGGTTCATGGCCGTCTTGGGATTTTCCATCATCGGTGTGGCCGTTTGACCCATCATGTCGATGAACCCGGGAGCGACGACCAGACCACGGGCGTCGATCGATCGCGTGGCGGTCTTGTCATCAATACGGCCAATCTTGGTGATCTTGCCCTCCTTGATCCCGACGTCTCCCGTAAACCAGGGGGCTCCTGTTCCATCGACGATGCGCCCGCCTTTCAACACGACGTCAAACTGCTTTTGGCCCAACGCCGAGGATGAAGTGAAGGCTTGCCAGATCAGCGTGGCGAGGGTGACGAAACAAAACAGGCTGGCTCGAATTCGCACCGACATGAAGGGACTCGCTCGGTTAGGAAATGTTCTTGTTCTAGGATGCACGAGCGGGACGATTCGGGCCATTCCCGCCGCTTTGGCTTTTGGCACGTACAATGATAACCAAATGCCAGGCAGGTTTCGCGCGGGAAAAGCCGGCAATCTGGCCGGGGTTAGAAAGCCGAGGGTATGAGATCCCGGCAAGGCCGCGGCGGGCTATTCATTGCCGGCGCGTCGTGGACCCGTGGATAGGGTCTGAATTCAGGGATGCGTGCCGCCCCAGGTCACTTTCGGCAGAGGTGACCTACCGCCTGGCGGGAAGCGATGCCAGCTCACGATACTCGAGAGCACGCACGGGTTCAAACGTGGCAAGAGCGTTCTGCGCTTGCTGGATTCGCTCACGATCGTTGTTATTCAGCATCCAAGTCGTCAGATGGTGGCTGGTGTAGTGACGCCGCTTGGTCAGGATCTTACCCCGCTCTTTAATCGACAGCTTGACGGTCACCGGAATGAACCCTCGTTGGGCAAGGGCATCGTTCAGTGTCAAGCGAGCAAAAGGCGGCATGGTGCCCGGCATCGTCGAATGAAGTCGCGCCGTCCAATCGGCGAATTCGCGATATTGTTGAACCGCCGCGGAAAATTTTGGTGTCGCGGTAACTACGGTGTAGGTCAGCTTCTCGCTCGCCAAGGTAAGTCTGTTTGTTTTCTGGTTGAATTTGGTCGCGAACTGGGGATCGAAAAAGAAGGGCTCGCGTTTGCTGCGATCCGATGTCTTAAGACTGGCAACAACGCTGCTCAAATCTTGCTTGTTCATGGTCCACATCTTCTTGTTCGACGGATTGAGCAGCGCGATGTATTGCCGTCGCGTGGTATCGAGAATGGCGATTTCCTTATTGCCCTTCAGCATGAAGTCGTAAACCACTCCGTCGGAGAACAAGGTCAGGCTTTCAGACAATACCTTGTTGGTTTGATTGTCGACGACGTGCGTGTCTATTCGAAATTCCTGCGCGACCGCCAATGTGGAGAGCAACATCGCGGCCGTCGCGACAGGGAAACGAATCCAGGAAGCTAGGGAATACATGGACGCCAACTCCGGAATTGTGGAAAGACAGTGCCGCGCGAAAGAGTAAGGGCGGGGAGCATAGTCGAATGGGATTCCACCTGTCTAGCGGAATCTGGAGACACGGCAGCATCGGTCGCAAGCAACCGCACCGCTAGCGGCGAAGATCCGAATTAGGCCGCCCGGCTGGATTCAAATTGCGGATCGAACGGTTTGATGACGGGCGCCGCTTCCTTCCGCTTGCGATGCATTCGGCGCGACCGGCCAAGCCGTTGCACCCAATCGATTAGTCCCGGGGCAAACCGCTTCATGAAGTAGAGCAAGCAGGCATGGGCGGTGACGACGACTAATCGCCGGTCACGCAACATGCCGTTGATCGCCCTGGCGGCGACCCGTTCGGGGGATGTCGCCAGCCAAGCGGGCGGCTCGGGGGTTTCTCGATTGAGATGCCCCGACGCCGACGAGCGGAATAGATTCGTCTTTACGAATCCTGGGCAGACCGTGGTCACGCCCAACCCTTGCCGTCCATATTCGGCTCGCAACGATTCGGACAGCCCAACCAGCCCAAACTTGCTGACCTGATAAGCGGTCGAACGGCCGATGCCAACCAAGCCATAAACACTGGCGATGTTCAGAATGTGGGCTTGCGGTCGTGACAGCAATACGGGCAATAACTCGCGCGTCAACTGCACGGGAGCCAGCAGATTGACCGCCATCAGACGATCCCATTGCGGGGCGGTCATGTTCTCTGTTGGGCCGTAATAGGAAATTCCAGCGTTGTTAACCAAGGCGTCTACGTATTTCCAACGTCGCAGCAATCGTTGTAAACATCGAGTGATGGCATACGAGTCGGACAAATCGCAAGGGTCTTGGACGACGATAGCACCCTCGGCATGAAGTTCGTCCGCCACCTCGGCGAGGCCGCGTTCATCAACATCAATAAGGTAGAGCCTGGCACCCGCTTGCGCCATTTGCATCGCCAACGCGCGGCCGATTCCGGAAGCGGCACCGGTAACCACAACTCGTTTGTCTTGTAGAGTCTTCATGAGCCACGAATTGGCCGAATGGCCGTCATGGGCGGAAACGCGATTGCACGAAACAGAAAGAGAAGCTGAGTCGCGAAGGCGGACCAGCACCTAGCCGGCGTTAGACCTTCCGTTTCACTTTCATCGTAATTTCAACGGAAGAAGTTCATTCAGATTCGCCACGAACATGAGCGAACGCTAGCTCGTTTCGGTATGAAACTTGTTTCCCCCGTCATTTGCGAGATTATCTCACGAAAAAACTCCTTGGAGATTTGCATCTTTTTGGAATTTGCATCTCTTTGGATCTGGCGCGTGAGCCGAGCGCTTCGTTGCAGCTTTCTGATAGACAGCAATCGGAGCCCTCCAAATGAGTCCGCTCCTACGCTGTCAAGATCCAACAATGCTCAGCAGCGCGGCTTCCAGTGCCTCTTCTTTTGCCGGGCTGTCGGGATGGAAATCGAAGGCCCGCATGTAACGCTCGTGGGCCTTTTTCGATGACGAATCCTCGACCGATTCGGCCACGAGTTCCGCCAGCAGTCCCAGTGCCGCCGTCGAACGGCTGCGCCACACGATGTCGCGGCCGGCGGGGGTGTTCCACTTGCCGTCCACCTTCTTTAGCCACGCGGCGAAGAACGCGCCCCATTGCTTGTCGGCGGACATTCCCAGCGCTTCCAAGTACCAACGGTCCTTGCCGTCGTGTTGGGCAGCCATCTCCGCCCACAGGCCGGGCGCTTTGGGTGACCTGTTATGACGCAGTGCAACTAACAACTCCCGGCGGACTTGCGGGGATGAATCGGAAACCAGCTTCGCAATAATCGGCAGCATGTCCATCTTGAGCTGCCTGGCTAGGCGGATGCCGACGATGCGAATGTTGGGATCGCCATCGGCCAGCGCTTTGGCCACCCACCGCTCACCTTCGCCGTGCGATTTGCCCAGCAGCCACAAGGCTCGCGCGCGATAACGAGGATTCTTGCTGTCGTACAGTTCCACCAGGGCGGATTCAGCTTTCTTGCCCATCTTGTGCAGCGCGGTCCAAGCAATGTACCGCACGGCATAGTTGGGGTTTTGCAGAGCTTCGATCGCGCCCTCGACCGATGCGAAGTCGAACTTGGGCACGTTGTACTTGTGGCCAGGAGGGGCCAGCCGAAACAGACGGCCGCTGTCGAGGTCGCCAGCGTTGTGTCCGCCGACGCCGGGATCATACCAATCGGCGATGAATACGGATCCGTCCGGCGCTACACTGACGTCGGACGGACGGTACCAGTTGTCGCGCGCGCCGTGTAATAGCGCGACGGTTTCGGTCACTTTATATCCCGCGCCGTCGTTGGCGGTGATATAGCTGCGGCAAATGCTCGGACCGGCGTCGCAGTGCAGCACTTGGCCGTGGAAAATCTTGGGCAACAACGTCCCTTCATAGACCGTGATGCCCGTGGGCGAACCCGCGCCGGTTTGCAGCAAGTTCGGCATGACGCCCGGATCGTTAAGATGCCAATGACGCAAAGGAACCTCGGCGTGCATCCCGGTGCGAGCTTCTTTCCAACCGGCGCCGGTGATCTCATCTTTATAGCCGTAGTTGCCATATTCCATCACGTAGTTGATGCGGACTCCCTTGTTGCCATCGTCGTCATTGTCCGACTGCCAAATGCTGCCGAAGGAATCGACGGTGACCATCCAGTTGTTACGAAAATTCCAGCCCAAGGTTTCAAGCTCGCTGCCGTCCAAGTTGCAGCGGAAGACCATGCCTTCCTGATAGGGCTTGCGGTTGGCTACGACTTCGTTTCCAGCCTGGTCGACAATCGTTTTTCCCTGTGCGTCCTTGATCGTCTTTCCGTTGTTGCCAAAATTGAAATACAGCTTTCCATCGGGACCAAAGGTAAAGGCATGAATGCCGTGATCGTGCTGCGTGCCTTGGATTCCGGAAAACAGAACCATGCCCGCGCCGTCGGCCTTCAGGTCGCCGTCCTCGTCCTTGAAAACTTGGACTTTGTCGCCCGCCGACACGATCACTCGGGTGCCTTTTCCACTGGGCGTTCCCAACACGCAGATGCCGTGCGGGCTGTTGATGTCGTTGCCTTGGTAGAAGGTTTTTGACTTGTCGCATACGCCGTCGCCATCGGTATCTTCCAGAATCAAAATTCGATCGCCTTCGGTCCGCTTACCCTTGCCGCGGTAGTTCACAACTTCGCAGACCCAGATCCGGCCCAAGTGGTCGATGTCCATGTTGGACGGGTTCAGCAGCATCGGCTCCGAGGCCGATAGGGTGGCTTCGAGCCCTTTGGCGATATCGAGCCCTGCGAGTGCTTCTTCGGGCGGGCGACCGGTGCCGCGTCCGCCGGCACGTCGTGCCAAACGGGGCGGGGCGGCCGTGTAAACCTGAAATTGAACGGAAGTTTGCTGTCCGCAAGTTCCTTGGTCGGTTCCGCCGTTGTCGAGGCCGCCGGTCGCTTTGAATCGCGTGTAGCCGGCCGGCAAGTCATACTCGATGACCGAGTGGGCGTGCGTGCCGATTCCATAAGCCACGCTCTTGCCGTTAATCCGCAGTTCACGGCCGCCGGCATTCTTGCCGACGCGAACCTGGCCAAAATCGGACGTTGCCGCCTTCCATTTGAGTTCGGTCAGTTTCTTTTCACCTTTGGGTCCGACCAGTCGCGGCTCGGCCCAATCGGCCCAGTCGCAACTGAATCCATTACCGCCGTCGGTGACGACTAAATACAGTTTTTTCGCGCCGGTGATGTCCGCGTCGATCGCGGCGGAATGGCCGGCGGTTTTCGGTGTTACCACTTTCGTGGAAAAGACCGGCTTGGCGTTCGATTGTTTGCGGGAGCCGGCCTTCGCCGACTTACCGCCGGCCGAGAGGTTGAACCTCTTTCGAATGGCGTCGCGGTTGAAGTTCGCGGGCTGCTGTTCGTCTTGATTTTCTTCCAGATCGGTCAAGCCAAGCGGCTTGTCGCCGACGCCCGCTTTGGGGACTTCGCCTTGAGCGGTCCAGACGATGGCGTTGAGTACCAGCTTGCGGAAATTCGGATCGCCCCAGTTCCAGTGGTTGTGTCCGCCGGTAAATCCAAATCCACGTCCGCCATCTTCACGGACCGTGGCCCAGGCGACGTGCTGGGGTTCTTTGCGATCCAGAACGGCGGCCCGCACGTGCGGGTTGCCGCTGTGCGCGCCGTCGGGGCGAGTTAAAGTTTCTTTTCCAGGCAGGTCGGTCAGGATCGGCGTGACGCCTTTCATGCCTTCGCGAAACCGCATGTGGTAGTACCATTCGTCGTTGACCTCGAACGGTTTGACACCGCGCGTGGTCGGGTGCTCGGGAAACTTGGCGAACTTGCCGGTCCAATGCGGGTTCACCGACCAATGCGGCTCGAAATAACCGCCGATCCATTTCAAGAACTTTTCGCCCGAGGGGCCCTTGGGCACTTCGACTCCATAATGAATACAGACAATCCCCACGCCCTTTTCCGCCAGCCGATCTAGCTGTTCGAGATTTCGGTTGACCGGATGCCCGCCGCCGCCATCGCAATACATGACGATCGTATCCGCGCCCTCGAACGCATCTTTGTCTTTGGGCCATCCGTCTCGAAAGACGACGGTTTCAAAGTTGGGCATTCCTTGCTCGAGCGAACGGGCCAACAGGGCGCACCCCGCGTAGTGCTCGTGCGAGCCGTACCCATGGCTGCGGCGACCGGCCATGAAGGCGACCTTCTTTTTCTCGGCCGCTGGAAGCTGCGTCCAGAAACTCGACAGGAAAAAGAACGAGGCCAGCAGCAAGAGGAGGTTTTTACGCGGCATCTCCGTGCGTCTCCGAATAGGGGGTGGGTCTGATTTTGTGAGGATCGAAGGTCTTATTTTGATCAACATGCGAGAGCAGAGCAACCTACAACTGGTACCATCCGCTTGAGCCTTGTGATTCGACCCCGCAGCGAGGCGGGGCCCCTGTGGCGGTGGCCCCGTGGCGGTGCCGGATTGATGCCCAACCTCGCTCCGGGCCCCAACTAACGCTGGGGGCTCGCCGTACCCCTAGAATTGCCGCAACCAATCTGGAAAAACGCGAACGAGATGGATTAAGATCGGAGGAAAGGGTTTCCCCCCTTCCATTCCCGGTTTCCCGGTCGAAAATAGATTCATGGCAACCCGACGGACGGCACAAGTGTACTGCCCCGCTTCGTCGCTTGCTCGGCAATTAACAGAAGTTGGAAATGCTAGTTGAGGGTTTGGCAAAATGCATGTTCGTCTGAATCGGATAGGTGCCGATGGCTCGGGGCGAAGTATCGATGTTTCGAAATCGAAATTTCTGATCGGCCGCTCAGAGGAGTGCCACCTGCGTGCCAAGAACTCGGAAGTTAGTCGCCGGCATTGCCTCTTGGCCATTGCGGGTCCGAAAGTCACGATTCGAGATTTAGGCAGCCGGCACGGCACCTTCCTGAACGGACAGCGTCTGGAAAAAGGGCAGGACGTCGAGGTGGCTTCTGGTGATCGCCTGCTTTTTTCAAATTTCGAGTTTGAGATCATCGTCGACCGTTCCGCCGACAAAAGTGCCTCCGCCGGTCCAGGCACGGCTCCCATCTCTCGCACGGGAACTAAGAAAATGGCACCGGCCGATCCGATCGACGAAACGGATCTCGAAGTGAGTTCATGGCTGGAGCAAGCGGACGAAGTGGATCGCGAAATTCGCAAGGCCAATCCGGACGTGCGACAGGTGCAAATCACCGCATCGGAAAGCAGTTCGGATTCCGCTGCCCTTGAGGAGGACGAGCCGCAGACCACGGAGGAGAAGCCGAAGAAGAGCAATAAGAAGGAATGGGGCAAGCTGCCAAAAATCGAAAAAGATCCAGCCGCATCTTCTGGAGACGCGGCCAAGAAAGCACTCGGCGAACTCGGCGAAGCCATGAGACGCAACAAGAAATAGTTAGTCGATTCTCTCGCTAGGAATGCATGACTTGGCCACCGTCCACGTTAATGGTCTGGCCAGTGATGTTGCGCGCCTTCGAGGATGCGAGAAACACCGCCATCGACGCGATGTCCTCCGGAGTCTGCCATCGGCGCAAGGGCGCGACACGGCCAATCTTATCAGCGGACCAAGCTTCATAACTGGTTGCCTCGGCAGCCGGTTGTTGATCGTGCCAGGCCTGCCACACGGATTGATTCAAGGCGGTCTTCACCATTCCCGGACAAATCACATTGACCCGCACATCATACTCGGCCAAATCTTTCGCCGCGCACTGGGCAAAGTTGATCACGGCCGCCTTGGCAGCGCTATAGGGCGGATCGGTTTGAGAGCCGATTTGTCCGGCCACCGACGACAAAAACAACATCGTCCCACGATCTGCTTCGATCAGCGCCGGCGCGAACGCATGGGCGACGTGGACCACGCCATGCAAATTGACCTCCACCACGCGAGCCCAGTCTTGTGGTTGGAGATTCCAAAACGGAAACCCGTGTTTTCCCGATCCGGTGCCGGCGGCATTCACAACGTGATCACAGCGTCCAAACTCTGCTCGTGTGCGGTCCGCGGCCGACTCGATCGCGGCATAGTCGGTCACATCGGCGACCAGGGGAACGACCGTGGTGTCCGAAGTTTCGCGTAGTTGTTGGGCGGCTTCCGTTACTCTTTCATCACGATCGATCAGCAGCACTTTCGCATGTTCCTGGACAAATGCCTCGGCAATCGCCCGCCCAATTCCCTGCGCGCCACCGATGACGACCGCTACTTCGTCAGTTAGATTGAGATTCATGGCTTCCTTTTCGTAGGTACCCGCTTCAGTTTATCGCAACTTTGGGCCTCCAACACCAACCTTATAATCCCTGGCTGGAACGCGCTGATGCCGATTGAGATGGCTTTGCACGGTTTGGTGGCTGAAATTAACGCCG
>JAJDEH010000217.1 GCA_029259935.1 Planctomycetota bacterium | reverse complement strand
ATGATCGGAATGAGTCACCTATTACAGCGGTTGCGGGTGGACGACGTGGTCGACGCCATTTCCGTCCACGCGGGAGCCGGCGTGTGGGGCACGGTCGCCGTGGCAATCTTCGGCCAGACGGAGCTGCTGTCCTCGGGACTGAATCGTTGGCAGCAGATTGGAGTACAACTTGTGGGAAGCGTGGTCTGTTTTGTTTGGGCGTTTGGCCTGTCTTACCTTTTGTTCAGGCTGCTGAATCGATTCATGCCGCTGCGAGTCACCGCGGAAGACGAACATGTCGGTTTAAACGTCGCCGAACATGGCGCAACGACCGAAATTCTCGATCTGTTGACGGTCATGGACCAGCAAGCGAAGACGGGCGACCTGAGCCAGCGTGTACGAGTCGAACCCTTCACCGAGGTCGGCCAAATCGCCACGCTCTACAATCGTGTGATCGACGCGCTGCAGCAGGCGGAAGCAAAGCAAATCGCTTTCGCCAATGAACTGCAACGTTCGAACGCCGACCTCGAGAGTTTCGCCTTTGCCGCATCCCACGACTTGCACGAACCGCTGCGCGGGATCAAAGGGTTGAGCCAAGTCTTGGAGAAAGAAACGGCCGGTAAGCTGTCCGACAAAGCGGCCGGCTACTTGCAGCTAATCATCGAAGGTGCGACGCGCATGCAGTCGCTTATCAACGACTTGTTGGAGTATTCCCGTGTCAGCACCCAAGCCGAGTCGTTTCAGCCCACCAACTGCAACGACGTTGTCGAAAGCACTCTCGGGTTGCTCAGGGTGGCAATTGAAGATTCCGCGGCCACCGTGCGGTACGAACCATTGCCGATCATTCAAGCGGACGTCCGCCAGCTCCGGCAACTATTTCAAAATCTGATCGGCAACGCCATAAAATATCGCGGCGGCGTGCCCCCGGAGATAAATATCACGAGCGAGCAACTAGAAAAGGAGTGGCTCTTTTCGGTGCGCGACAACGGCATCGGCATCGACCCCAAGTTCCACGAGCGAGTTTTTGAAATCTTTCAACGACTGCATCATCGTGAAGAGTTCGAAGGCACTGGAATCGGTTTGGCCCTTTGCAAGCGGATTGTCGAGCGACACGGCGGCCGCATGTGGGTCGAACCGGCACCGGCCCGGGGCAGCGTGTTTTGTTTTACGATCCCCGTGGTCGCGGTGGATTCGCAATAACTGCGCGGGAATGATCGGAATCGGAATGCGCCAGCGCCTAACATCCCTGGACGCCGTTGTGTCGCTATCACTTTTTCCGCTTCTTCAGCCAATATTCGGGCCATTCAATTTGCTTGGATTCGTGGCGCGGCCATTCCCATACGGGCCAATGCGGTGCCTCGTCGCGCACTTCTCGATACTGTTTTTGCATCGCTTGCTTGAGCGACGCGAACCTCTTTGGTTCTTGGTCTTTAAGGTCCATCGACTCGGAAATGTCGGCCGACAGGTTGTACAACTCAAACGCGGTCAGCTCGGCACTCTTGATCGCTTCGATTTCGCCAGCGACAATTCCGCCGCTGGGCTTCGGCGTGGGGGTCGTCAGCCGAGCGCATAACTTCCAGTCGCCCGATCGGATCGCCACTTTGATATCACCTCGTGAACGGTTGAATTGCCAGTACAAAGGGCGTTCGCGCTGCAACTTCTTGCCGGCGAACAGCGGTGTGATGCTGGTCCCGTCGAGCGCGCGGTTGCCGGGCGGCGCGACGCCCGCCAATTCGCACAACGTCGGCAACAGATCGACGCCGCAAACCGGCACGTCGCTTTTCGTGCCCTGCTGGACGTGCCCCGGCCACTGAATCAAACCAGGCACGCGAATTCCCCCGTCGTAGACATAGCCCTTTTTGTCGCGCAGTGAGCCTGCGGAACCGTGAGGATGAATACTCGTGATCGCGGGTCCATTGTCGCTGGTGAAGAAAATCAACGTGTCGTCGCGCAACTTGAGCTGGTCCAGTTTTTTTACAAGCTGCCCAAAAGCGTGATCCATTTGCGTCACATTGCCATGATGGGCGGACAGGCTCGGATCGTCACCGGGGTAGAGATCGGTATATTTTTTGTCCGACGCAATCGGCTCGTGAGGCTCATGAAAACAAACGTACAAAAAGAACGGCTTCGACGGGTCACGTTTTGATTCCAGCCAATCGATGGCTTCTTCGGTAACCAACGGCGCGGCATAGCCCTCCAGCAGTCCAACCGGCTTGCCATTGCGCACAAAGTTTTTGGGATTGCGATGATTGGGCAGCGCGTTGTTTTGCGTGGAGAACCAATGGCTAAAACCGTGATCCCAGGGTTGGGGTTGCGACGGCAAATTGAAGTCGCCGTTCAGATGCCATTTGCCGACGTGGCAAGTATCGTAACCGGCGTTTCGCAACAAGCTGGCGATTGTGATTTCCGATCGACGAACATGCACCGGCGAGAACATCGGAATCCAGTTATAGATCCCCACGCGAAACGGCGTCCGCCCCGTCATCAGTCCCGCCCGCGAGGGCGAACAGTTCGGCGCCGCGGAATAGCAACTGGTCAGCTTGAGCCCTTCGGCCGCGAACCGATCGAGATTCGGCGTTTGAATCCGCGGATGCCCGTAACAAGCCAAGTCACCATAGCCTAGGTCGTCCGCCAAGACCACGACAAAATTGGGACGCTCGCTGGCTTGCGGATCGTCGGCCCAACACGGGGCCATCAACGTCAACAGCACGACGAGCGTCAGAGTGAATCGGAGCATGATGAAAACCTTTACTCAGTTACGTCGGTGAAAGCGGCGAGGGTGCTTTGGCCAGCGATTCAAAGTAATCGCGCTCAACGGGGAATGCCATCCAAGATATGAGGAATTTGTGCCCGGCGGATGACAATTGGTGCCGCCGCCTTTTGCCCGATCAGTGGTGATCTCGCCCTCGCGCATGCTGTTCGTAGATCACCAACATGGACTCCGCCATCTTAGTGGCGTTACGTTGCTGATGGACGATTTGGCGACCGGCGTGGGCCAATTGATAGCGGCCGTCATCATCCGCGAGCATTTGGTGCAACCGATCGGCTAATGCTTGCGGATTTTCGGGTTCGACCAGATGGCCGCCCTGGATGGTCTCGATCAACTCGGGAAAGGCACCGTGGTTTGGTTGCACAACGGGAACTCCGGCCGCTAGCGCCTCCAGGACATACAGCCCTTTGGGGTCGTGGTAGATGCTGGGCACCGAAAGCACGTCGATGTTGGCCAGCAGTTCGAGCTTGGCCGCGCGGTCGACCTCACCATCAAAATGGTACGCGTCGGCCAGGCCTGCTTCGCGGAGTTTATTGAATTGTTGCTCGGCATAGTCGTGGCCCTTCTTGCTCACCCAACCGGCGATCCGCAATTGAGTCTCCTCCATGCCGGCTCGGCGCCGCAATTCAATGAACGCATCGACCAGCACATGCAAACCCTTGGCCGGATCGAGCCGCGCCAGGTAACCGACCGTCAGCGGTCGCTCGCCTCGCTCGGCCTTCAAATCAACATCCACGAACCGTTGATAGTCGGCCGTGTCGATCCCCAGGGGCACGATGTGGAACTTCTCGCCGGGAATGCCAAAATACTGGGCCATGAAGTCGGCATAGTATTGGCTGTTGACGATAAACCCGTCGACGTGATCGACCAAGCGGCGGATTTCGTCAAAGACTTGCGACTTGAAGGGTTCACGCAACTCGTCCAGAAAGATGTCGTCGCCCTGCAAAGTCACCAGCACCGCGGCGTCGAGTTGTCGTTTGATTTCAGGCACGCAGCCGGCAATCATCATGTTGCTAAGCGTGACCACGTTGGGCCGCACGGTGCTGGCCAGCCACGAGCAAAGCCGCAGCACTTCCTTGCGCTGGTAGCCGCTAGTTCCGCGCAGCATCGAGACCATCAGGCCGCCCATCTGGTTGGGGTCGGTGTCGCCGACTCCGGCGGTCGCCCACTTCAACAAACCCGGCGTATCAAGGAACCGGTCGACTAACCGCGGCAAGTGCCGAAACAGGGGAATCTTCTGCTGCAGATAGACGTTGATGCCGCCAAAAAAAACCTGATCGATGCTGACGTCGTCTTCGTCCGTGCGGATCGGCGTGTACAACGGCACAAGTTGGATGTCGACGCCATGCTGCCCCAGCGCGCGGGCCAGCGTGTTGTCATGCATGCAGCTTCCGCAAAACATTCCGCCCGCGCCGGCGGTGATATAAGCGACTTTCAACGAATCTTGCGGCATGATGCAGTGTGTTTAGTGTGCGCGGTGGGGCCACGACTCTGAAGACGATAACGACTTTCTAAGTCTTTGGTGGTTGATCCTGATCCGCCGACAAAGGTGGGACAGCGGCCGCCGACGGTTCCAGCAGTTCTTTCTTTTTCCCGTATCCGCGCCGCGCCAGCAAGAGGACTAAAAGTAAACTGAGGGCGACACCCCACCAGCGAGTCGGCCCAGCGGCGAACACCACCGCTCCGTTAAACGCCATGAAGAACAAGAACAAGTGGATGGCCAGAGTGAAAACACGCGTTCGCCGCGGGTACGATGCGGGCCACAGCCACCACGCCAGGGCATCGCCAAGCCACACGATTAGAAACACATAGTTGAAATAGATGCCCACCCCGACTTTCCAGCCGGTGTACCGCTCGGTGACCTCGGCGGTGTGCTGGTAGGCATGCGCGTGGCTCCAGTCATGATAAACGTTAAAGGCGCAAAGCACGTGAAAAACGAAAAGCCCCACGCCGACGGTCCAGAGTATCCGCGCGGCGGACCCAAAACGCCGAGCGTCAACCAGCAACGCCGCCAGCGCCAGCGCGTAGCAAATCAGGGCAAATCGAATGCTCCACAGCGTTAAAGCGGGACCCATTTGGGCGGACACCTGTCTTTGGCCAAGTGAAAAAGCGAACAGCATTTTAGCCGGTCGCAACACGTCCGACACAGGATTCAGCCGGCAGTTTCCACTTGCATCTACACGCGCGGCGCGTGTCTAATTACCATGGTTAGGGTACTGGAACTAAGAGGGAATAAGCTGGCCATGCATCGATTCTGTTGTTTACCGCTTTCCGTGATCCTCGCGACCGCCGTGGCCAATGGCCTCGTGGTGGCGGCGGACGATTCGCTGCATTCCCAGGTGGATGCGTTGGTGGCCGCGAAGTTCGCCGGTCAGCAGCCCGTCGATGCAGCCAATGACATGGCGTTTCAACGGCGCATCTGGCTCGATTTGGCGGGCCGGATTCCTTCCACCGACGAGGCGCGGCGGTTCCTCAAGGACGGCTCGGCCAATAAACGCACCGCGGAAATCGACCGCTTGCTGGCGGCTTCGACGTATGCCGAGCGAATGGAAGATCTGTTTCACGTGATGCTGATGGAACGCCGGGGCGATGACGACAACTGGCGAAAATTCTTGCGCCAACAATTTGAGAAAAACCAACCATGGGACGGGTTGGCCCGGGCGATCTTGATGCCCAATGACGAAGATGAGTTGGCTCGTGGGGCGGCGTACTTTTACACGAAGCGGCTGGCCAAATACGGACAGAATCCAACCGACTTTCCCGGCTTGACCCGTGACGTGGGACGCCTGTTTTTAGGTGTCGACCTGCAGTGCGCCGAGTGCCACGATCATCTTTTTATCGATGATTACAAACAGCGCGATTTTCAAGGACTGTTCGCGGTCTTCAAGAATCTCTCCATTCGTAGGGGCGTCGATTTTCCCGCCGTCAACGAAAAGGCGATGACGGCCAAGCTGGAATTTGTGTCGGTCTTTGCCGAAGGGAAAGACGAAACCGGACCCAGGATTCCCTTCGCCGACGAATTTCCGATCCCACCACCGCCGGCCGTCGCGCCCGAAAAGAAGAAAACCAAACCAGACCCGAATGCCAAGCCCGCGTTTAGCGCGCTGTCGCTGATCGCCGAGCAGATCGCGGCCCACGATCGAGAATTGTTCAACCGCAATATTGTGAACCGATTGTGGTTTCTGATGATGGGCCGAGGCTTGGTTGAACCGCTTGACCAGTTCCATTCCGGCAACCCTCCGTCGCATCCCGAGTTATTGGACCTGCTGGCGCGCGAGTTCGCCGCGCATAAGTACGATATCAAGTGGTTCCTGCGCGAATTGGCGATGAGCCAAACCTATCAGCGCGATAGCCGCTTGCTGGCAGGAGCGAAACCGCCCGCGGCCGACACCTATTTGACGGGCAACGAACGCCGCTTGTCGGCCGAACAACTCTTGTCCAGCACACTGATCGCGACGGGCAATTTCGAGCGACTTTCAAAATCCGACGGCGACAAGCCCAACGAGCAGTTCGCGGAAGTCGAAAAGAAGTTTCTCACCATGTTCGCCAACGAACCGCGCGAGCCGGAAGTTGATTTTAGCGCCACCGTCAAAGGGGCGCTGTTCCTGTTGAACGACGATAAGTTTCTGAATCTGCTGAAGCCCGAGCCGGGCAATCTGGTTCACCGATTGCTGCCGATGACGGACTCCCATGCCCTGACCGAGGAATTATTCCTCAGCGTTTTCACTCGCCCACCCACCGACGACGAACGTGCCGCCGTCGCCGATTACCTGAAACAAAACTCCGCTCGCCGCGAGACAGCTCTGTCGCATGTAGTCTGGAGCATGCTCGCGTCGATGGAGTTTTATGTGAATCATTAGTTCCTAGGGCGTTGCCTTGGGCTACGGTGTTGATGGCCCGCGGCCGACAGGCTCGCGCCCATCGGATCACGAAAAATCGGATCGATCGAATAACTCCCGCAACGGAGATTCATCTTGGACAATCGAACTCTTTGTAAACCGTGGGAGCATCAGCTTTCACGTCGGCAATTATTGGGAACGGCGGCGGCCGGAGCGGTCGGCATGGGTGCCGGCGCGCTGGGCGGCTTGCTGGAACCTGCCGTCGCCGAGGAACTGAAGCGCCAGGAAAAACAGGTCATCTTCGTTTGGATGGATGGCGGGATCAGTCAGTTGGAAAGCTGGGACCCGAAACCGAACACGCAGTTCGGCGGCCCTTACCGCGCGATTCCAACCTCGGTTCCCGGCATCCAGGTCGGCGAGTTGCTGCCGCAAACGGCCAAAATCATGCACCACTTGGCCGTCGTGCGCAACATGCACACGCAGGACAACAGCCACTCGGCCGGCGTGGGACGCATCAACCGAGGCGATCCCAAGAACCGGGGAGTGGTCTATCCCTATCTCGGTTCGGCGGTGGCCAACCTGATGGGGCCGACCTCCTCCGGACTGCCGCCTTATGTTTGGGTCAAGCCGATGAGCGGCGGCTTTAAGACGCAAGACGCGGGATTTCTTCCGGCGAAGTACGGCGCTCTGGCGCTGGGCGATGCCAAGGCACCGGATAACTTATTGCTCAATAAGGCGATCAGCCTAGAGGACAACCAAGCTCGCAATGATTTGCGGCGGATGTTCAACCGCCGGTACGCCGAGCGACGCCGCAAAGACTGGACCGACGCCAACAGCTATGTGTTCGACGTGGCCGACACGTTGATGCAGCGCATGGATCTGTTCGATGAAACGACCATTCCCGAGCGGGACAAGGACCGCTATGGCCGTCACGCCTTGGGCCGCCACATGTTGATGGGCCGGCGGTTGCTAGAGGCGGGCGTGCGGTTCGTCAAAGTCAATTCCTATTTTTGGGACAGCCATGGCGACAACTTTAATGCCTGCCAAAGTTTGATTCCGCAATTCGATCAGCCCTTCGCGGCGCTGATCCAAGATCTGGAAGAACGCGGCATGCTGGACAACGTGTTGGTGATCGCGATGAGCGAGTTTGGCCGCACTCCAAAAATCAACTCGCACGTGGGCCGCGACCACTGGCCGGAAGCCTGGTCTGTCGCCATGGGCGGCGCGGGACTCAACAAGGGCCTAACGGTTGGCAAAACCAACGAGCTTGGAACGTTCGTCGACGGTCAGGAATTCGACGTGGGACACTTGTTTCACACCTGGTTCCGCGCGCTCGGCGTCCCGGACGAAAAAATGGAATACGACAATCAAGGCCAGCCGCTGCCGGTGGCCAATGAAGAGTGTTCACCCATTAAAGAACTGCTGGCGTAGCTAGTTACTCAGCGCCACTGGTGACTTAACACAGCAACCCGCAGCGTCAGCGAGGGAATCCGATATCATGAATCCGGAAACACTAAAAGCCACTTACGAACCCAAGCCGACCGGCAAGGAAGTCACCTACGAGCGGCAATTGTGGCAAGCCCGATACAGTCCATGCGGAAAGTTTCTCATCGCTTGTGGATACGACGCGACGGTCCAGCGCTGGGATGTCACGGGTGAAGAGCCCAAGTTGCTTGATCCGCTGACCGGGCATAACGGCTGGGTGCAGTGCATGGATTTTGCTCAACCTGGCGGCCGCCTGTTCACGGCCGACAGTTGGGGACAACTGGCCTGCTGGTCCTATGAACAAGCCAAGCCCACGACGGCCTGGAAATTGCCACAAGCGCACGACGGCTGGATTCGCGCGCTGGCCGTCAGTCCCGATGGAAGCTTGGTTGCCACGGGCGGTAACGACGCCGTGGTGCGTTTATGGGAAGCAAACAGCGGCAAGCTGACCAAAGAGCTGACGCACCCCGATGCCAGCAAACCGCCGGCCGAAACCCCCGGCCCGACCACCGCGCGCATCTTCAGCCTGTGCTTCCACCCCGATGGCAAGTCGCTGGCCATGGGCGATTTGGAAGGCACGATTCATCATTGGGACTTGGCCAGTGACAAGATCGTGCGCAAGCTCGAAGCCAAGGTACTCTATTCTCATGACGTCGAGAGCGAACGAATTCAACACTGCGGCGGCGTGCGACACTTGTCATTCGACGCCGACGGCAAGCGGCTTGTATGCACGGGCCAGAAGACACCGGGCGGCGGCTTCGCGACCGGAACGCCCTGTGCCATCGTGTTCGACTGGCAGACAGGCAAACAGCTTCGCGAAATGCCGGTCGGCAGCACGCAAGACGGCTTCGCCTATGATGCCCGGTTTCACGCGTCCGGTTTCGTGATGGCCACTTCTTGTGCGTTTCCCGGCAAGGGCCACGTCTGGTTCTGGCGGCCCGAGGACGACAAGGCTTTTTACACCAGCAACAAGATCCCCAACGGCCGCAGTTTGAGTTTGCACCCCGATGGCCGAAAAATCGCCCTCATGGTTTCCATTTCGCCGAACGCCAACGGCCGGCCATTGAAAGACGGAGACTACATCGGCGGCAGTTCCAAGATTCATATCCTAGAATTCCCAGCGCCCGAGGCCTAGCGCCGCGGCGCCGCCGGTTCTCCCCCTTGCCAAGGGGGAGCTAGAGGGGGTCTCCGCCAGTCCGCCTTTAGCCTTCGACGATCCGCCTTCGATATTCGATATTCGTCAGCTTGTCGAATCGATCCGCACAGCCGTCACCCCCCGCCCATTGTCGGCCGCGCCTGTTTTCACGACGCACCAATCTTCTCAAGTGCATCCTTAGCCCGATTTTGCACGTCGGGATCTGGGTCTTCGAGTGCCTTCTTGATTGCCGGCACCGCGTCGGTTGCATCAGGTCCGATCAATCCAAGAGTGTTCAACGCCATGAGCCGCACATTTACGTCATCCGATTCGAGCGCCTCGATCAATGGTGGCACTGCCGGGGTGCCAATCTCAACAAGGGCGTACATCGCACGAGCCTGAACCATCCCGTCTTCGCTTTCGTCCTTGAACGCTTCGATGAGTTTGGGAATGTCCGCGGTGCCCGAAGATTCAGAATCATCGCCACCACAACCCAGCAACGATGTGGATACCAGTGCCAGCAGAATACAAATGACGTGTTTCATAATTACTTCGCTTCGGTGAAGGCCAACATTACGCCCGCCGTGGATTATCAGAAATCAGCGTGCAAGCCGCAAGCGCCTAGCGTTCCATCGCTACGTGTCACCAGCAAGTGCCACGTTGTTCAGAATTACCCCCCAGCTAACGCCGGAGGCACCGCTTGTCCGCCCTTCAACCTTCGATATTCCCCAGCTTGTCGAATCAATCGGCAACCATCGCCCCACTCCCGAAGAGACACGGCCGAAATGTGCCCCCACAGTTTCTGCCACGCCGAGGGGTAGCGCTGCGGCGCTTCGCCACCGGTTCTCCCCCTTGCCAAGGGGGAGCTAGAGGGGGTCTCCGCCCGTCGGCGCTAACTGTCAGAGATACTCGCCCAGAACTGCTGGACAACGAGACGCTGGGCAAGGTGATTGGAAACTTGTTTGCGTTTGGCTTTCAACCGCCTGAGCGCATCGGCGGGACAAATCTTGTTGGCATGCATGATCCAGCACAGCACTACGGTGGCGCTGCGCCCGCGCCCCGCTTTGCAGTGTACATACACCGCGTGCCCTTGGTTGAGATGGTCTTCGATGAACTCAACGCCGGCGCGCACGTCCTCGAGCGACGGAGAAGCAAAGTCAACTGTCGGAAGGTGAAGTTGAGTAATACCTGAATCGGAGTAGGCATCAATCGGACCCGCGTATTCTTCACACATGTTCACGACCGCACCGACCCCAACGTCTTGCATGCGACGAACGTCTGATTTGAAAGGTCGAGCGCCAAGGAAAACGAGCGTGTCGACTTGGTCCCACCAGTTCCACACGCGGAACACTCGGCAGATCGCCACATTCCACACAAGCGATGGGTAAAGGGCCAGCCTGGTAAGAATTCGTGACATCGCGATTGCCAAGTCTCGAGCGACCAACCGTCTGGAGTGTCCCAAAAAGGAGCGGCCAAAAAGTCTCACCCATGATTTATATCACGCGGGTAGTTCTTATTTCCACCTGGTATTCCAATGGGAAGTCTTGACGGACGGCTTGACAGGTAAAGCAGGGCGAGGGCGATACGTCAGATGGACGGAACGGCGTTACGAGCGCTCGCGTCAATAGAACGCCCCATTCACCCAAGCCGGAAGAGAGAAAACTCACTCTGCCCTTCATCGTTCTGCCAACGTCTTCATCTAGGCGAAGCCTTTACGCCTAGGCTTGACCCCGCGCAGTCAGTGCCGGTCATGGCGCTCGGCGACTTGCTCCCGAATTTACGGTTGACACCTTCTTCCTCCCACGCAAGCGACCTCATTTCCTGCGTTTTTGGAATGACGCGAGTTCGTCATAGTATTCAAGGTAGTGGTCACGAAGGGAGAAGTATCTGGGATCTGGAGATCGCGGGTGCTTACGTAGAAAATCGTCGAAGTCACCAATTTCTCCGGTGTATTCGTTGTACACAGGGTCGTCGCCCGTTTTAGCAGCACGAAGCGGGTGTTGCCTCAACAACTTCTGAGTCTTCGCCATTGCTTCGAATTCGAGTTTCATGCAGGCAACGGCAAATGCTTCGCGTCCAATTTTTCCGAAGGCTGCCCGATTGATGAGTTCAAGGTAGGGCTCATCCGCTTGGCTATTGTGTAATTCGAAAACTAGGCTGGTCCATTGATCAATCCCCGACTTCTTCGGGTCGTCCTCAACTCGGACATACGGTGGGTAGTCGCCAGAAACGGGCCCACTTTCCGCACCGCACCCTGACAGCGTGTTGCGATTGTCCCAGTAAATTCTGTTGCCGCCGTTTGCTTGTCCTTCAAACTGCTTCTCCGCCCATTGCCAGATATGATGGTCTTGGGCGATGACTCCGCTCATTCTTGGCCGGTCCACTAGTATCTGCTCTAGCTGTCGTTTGGCGTAGTTTCTGTTCGCTCGTCGGACTTCCCGAGACAACGGCCTCTTGAGCAATTCCACCTCTTCCTTTATGTGTCTGGACAGATCCTGGAAGGAGAGCTTGCTTAGCCGCACCGATTCGTCGTGGAATTCGTAATAGCGCGCGAGTCGGTTTGACTGTTTGGCCGCCAACCGTTCTTGGTGCTGCAAAAGATAGTCTCTCAAATTGCTGGGGACAAACAGGAACCAGCCGTAGGTCGATCTCTGTTTCTCATCGAACGGGAACGGATGCCGTTTGAAGAACTCTTTCGCCTTGACCGCTGCAGCATGCTCTGTGGATGCGCGGATCGTGACGAAGTTCTTGCGGCCAAGGCGAAGGCAAAAATCCCTTACCACGGCGCACTCGCCGTCGAATTGACGATCGTGTAGCTCGAAGATCAAACACATCCATTTTGAGGCACCAGAGACTGCTGGATCCGAGGTAATCCTAATGTAGGGCGGATAATCAATTCGGTATGGACCGCCTTCCGCTGGATCTCCACTCCGGGGCTCCCGATGGTCCCAGTACACTCTCCTACCGGTATGCTCGCCTTCAAATTGTCGTTCGGACCACTTCCTAATCTTACTGTCCCGAGCAACAACACCTCGCATGTTTGGGTGATCTTCAAGCATCTGCTCGATTTGTCGATGGCCATAGCCAGATAGTTGACGTTCACCGGAATAGGTATCGACGGAGAAGAGAATGAGAAAAAGGGCTGAGGTGACAGGGATTATCGGTTGTCGCCGCATTTCTTCAACTCCTCAACCAATTCAGTCAATTGGTTCAGCGTATCGGCCCGTGGCACTCCCAACAACACCATTATCGTGAACGGCCCCGAATCACACCAAGCCGACAGTTCATATTTCCACCTGGCCTTCCAAATGGCAGTCTTGGCGGGCGGCTTGACGTTTAAAGAAGGGGGAGACGGTCCGCCAGATGGATGGAACGGCATTATGAGCGCTCGGGTCTAAACGATCTCTTGGCGAATCTCTTTTGGAAATGCAGTCCGGTCGCCTAAACTAGGGGTGGCCTTTTCGCTCTTTTGATTCTTACGGAGATGGAAAAGATGTTGCGTTGGTCATCGCCGAGTACCGCACCTCCTGGCATTGCATTTCGAGTGCGTGGCACGATGCTAATTGTCTTGTCGTTAGTGTTGATCAGCAAATCGGTCGCTGAAGAGCCGCGATCGGAGAGCAATACGTCGACCTTTATGGCGTCGCCATTAGATCGTTTAGATGCGAGCGTCATTCCAAATAATCTGAAAGAAAGGTGGCATCCGAGAGAAGTTGTCGCCGTAATGAAGCAGCACGTCAAAGGCATCAGCTCATTGGCTTTTTCTCCCGATGGGCGAATCCTTGCATCGGGCAGCTTCGATGATACTGTTCGGCTTTGGAAGCTTGACGGGGCCCAGCCCATCGAAATGGCGGTCTTGAGAACACCTGGGGGTCCAGCCGTGGCCTTTTCAAGTGATGGCAAGTCATTAGTTACTGCCGGACACGATTCGACCATTCGAGTTCGGGCGGTTGGCAAGACGAGGAACAAAGGCGCCATTGCATCGCTTCGGTGCGGTGAGGCCGTATGGTCGTTGGGAGTCGGCGAAGGCGACATTCTGGTGTGTGGATTAGGCAACAGCGTAGAAGTTCGAGATCTTGGTGATGACAAACTGCGATTGCTTGCGACATTAAAGGCAAACGACTCCGCCTCACGTGGTGCGATATCCGATCTCGTGTCTGTATGCATTTCCAGCGACGGCCGGAGAATTGTATCGGCTGGAAATGACAAATCCCTGCGGGCATGGCAATTCATCGACGGCCAGATTTCCGAAGTGTTTACCAATAAGACAAACGGGTGGGTTAGTCTGGTGGATATGTCCTCGGACGGGCGAACCATAGTGTCTACCCGCGACTGTTTTAACATTGACGTCTGGAACGTGGTCGGAGATACGGTCAGTAAGGTAACCACCCTAAGTTCCAGTTTTGCACTAATGGAACGCTATCCGGCGAGAGTCGCCAAGTAGGTGAGCAGGCTGGTGCAATTGTCGGCGGGGGGCGTTGCGGGCGACACCTTTGATAATTTGTCTTCCCAGCTATTTCGGCGTAATGTCGTTAACATGTCGGCGAAACTCGGCTGTGATTTCCAGTAGTACCACGGTCGATCGGGGAACTGCAGATCGGCATGCCCTTCGGTCGCGAACCACACGATCGTGAGGCTGTACAGGAACAT
>JAJDEH010000216.1 GCA_029259935.1 Planctomycetota bacterium | reverse complement strand
GGTGCCAACCAAGAATAAGTCCACTGAGAAGCCAGAGAAAACAGAGATTTCTTCCCTCTGCTGACTCCGTTTACTCCTGTTCATCATGGGCCAAACGATCCGTATTATTGTGTCGCATTTGCTGAAGTTAATTCCCGCCCGGTCCTAGGTAGACTAACGAGGCAGGGCCTCGAACCAATACGAGCTATCGCTCGGAATTGAAAACCACGCATCGGGAGATCACGCACCACTTTGGAATTGTCGGGTAGTTCTTCGTGCTGGGCGTCGACGCTTTCGAGCCAATCGCGAAACGCGGTTGCCTTCTTGTCGCTTCGGAAAAATGGACTTTGGCGCATGATGGTTACCAAGCGACCGCTGGGAGCGAGCTGGTCAAATCCGTGTCGAACGCGGTCCAAGAGGGGCTCTCGTGGATTGTATCCATGGAAATAGGGTTCGGCCAGAATTCGTTGAAAGTGAAGGCGTGGGCGGCGAAACGCGATGGGAGCGACTTTCGAGCCGTCGATGACTTGCGACGAGGTTTCAACCCAAGTTGGCTGGATGTTGTACAATGATGGAGTCGAGATCACCGCGCAGCGATGCGCGGTGCCGAGGGGCGTGCGCCTGGGGCTCTTTAAATCGCGCTTTTGCCATCCCGAGTTGATTGCAGTTTTGCAAACGTTTTTCCGGGAGTTGGCGGAGCGTTGATAATCGAGCGGCGTAAGTAACTCCTTGGAGTGATTGTATTTGTGGGGAGAATGTCATGAGTGAACACCGAGATTTCGAAAGACGGGCGTATGTTACACTCTTGGAGTTGCGCCGCTTTCGGACCGGCTTGGGGGACGGAGTCGTTTCCGCTGCTTTTCAGGCGTTGTATTTCAAGGAAGCGACCCCCTCTAGCTCCCCCTTGAAAAAGGGGGAGGAACGGATGTGTTGAACGATAAAAGGGACGATTCTTTTTGAGGTTTGTGACGACGATGGATGCGCCAACTTACAACGACGCCCTGGCGGCGGCTGAGACAGTACACGAGCATCTGTTGCCGACGTTGCTTTGCGAATGGCCTCTGCTGTGTCAGCGGTTTGGGTTTCGCTATTTTCTGAAACACGAAAACCATCACCCGACGGTCGCCTTCAAAGTGCGCGGCGGTGTTCACTTGGTGAGCCAACTTTCGGCCGACGAGCGGCAGCGCGGTATTATCGGATGTTCGACGGGGAACCATGGCCAGTCGTTGGCGTTTGCCACCAAGCGGTTTGGCATTAAGTGTGTGATCGTCGTGCCCGAGAATAACAATCCCGTCAAGAATGCTTCGATGCGTTCGCTGGGCGCGGAACTGATCGAGCATGGCCGGGACTTCGACGATGCTAAAGTTCGTTGTGAGCAACTCGTCGAGCAGCACGGTTATCGTTACGTTCATTCGGCGAACGAACCGCAACTGATCGCCGGCGTCGGAACGATGGCGTTGGAGATCTTTGACCAACTGCCGCGGCCCGATGTGCTGTTGGTGCCGATCGGATTGGGAAGCGGCATTTGCGGCAGCGCGCTGGTTGCCGCTCAGCGCAATCCGAAGACCGCGGTGATCGGCGTTCAATCGACCGGCGCGCCGGCTGTTGCCGAGTCTTGGAAAACGGGCGAGTTGGTACAACACGATCGCATTACCACGTTCGCCGAAGGGTTGGCGACACGCGTGCCGGCGGAATTGACGCTGGACATGATCCGCCGCTTGGTGAGCGACATCGTGTTGGTAACCGATGACGAGATTCGCCAGGCGATGCGCTGGATCATGGAAAGCACGCGAAATCTTCCAGAACCCGCGGGTGCAGCATCGACCGCGGCCGCCTGGAAAATCCGCGAACATCTGGCGGGGAAGACGGTTGTAGGAATTCTGTCCGGGGGGAACTGCGATGTTCGCTTGTTGCCGGAAATACTCGGCGGCCAAACCGAGGATGCACCGTAAGCGCGCCAGCCGCCTAGCGGATGCAATAGAGCGCTTGGTCGGTTCTGAGAATGATCGCTCCGTCGACGGCGGCGGCGGTCGCCATCAGGGTGCCGTCGAGCTTGTTTTTCGCGAGCAGTTTGTAGGACGTGCCGGGGGCGATCACCGTTGTCGCGCCGTCGAGGTCAAAGAAGTAGATTTTCCCATCGGCGTAAAGCGGCGATGCCCAGAAACGCTTGCCGATCCGTTCCCGCCAGTGCATCGTCCCCGTACTCGCGTCGATGCAGGAAGCGATCCCGCCATCCGAGGCAAAGTAGATTTCATTGTCGACCAACAAAGGCGAGGCGACATTCGGAACCTGCTTGTTGTAACGCCAGACAATGGTTGGGTGGTCGCGCCCGCGGCGCTCGTCGACTCGAATCGCCAACAACTGCGACTTCATGTAACCGGTGCAAGTGAAGATCATTTCACCATTGGTAATGGGGCGGGCCGCATTGGAAAAACCGAGGACGCCATAGTTGAGTTTCCAAAGTTCGTGCCCCGAGGCCGGGTCGTAGCCATACAGCCAGTCGGCCGCCGGCGAGATGATTTGTGGCTTGTCGTTGATATTGGCGATCAGCGATGTGGCGTAGGCCTTTCGCATCTGTGGATTTTCACGCATGTCGCCCGACCGATCGGACTTCCACATTTGCTTCCCGGTGTTCTTGTTGATGGCGGCGATGTATTGCTTGTCGATCCCATCGCAGTGGACGATCAACAGATTCTCCCACAGGATGGGGGAGCTGCCGGGGCCGTTTTCATGCTTCACGTGCAGCGATTGATTGGTCCAGAGGACTTTGCCTTGCGTTGTATCAAGGCACGCCATTCCCGACGGTCCAAAATGACAATAAAGGCGCCCGTCGTCGAGAATCGGAGTTGGCGTCGCATAGGTGTTTTGAAGATGGATCATCTGCGGATCTTTTTGGCTGAGTACTTCGATATCGTGAAGCAACTCGCCCGTTTTCAGATCCACGCAGACCGCGCGCAAGCTGACGGATTCCGAAATCGTCAAGGGCTGCGAATTGGTGCTTGCCGAGCGTCGCCGATCGGCATCTTCCTTGGAGGCGGCTTTGTCGATCGCCGTCGTAACCCAAACCTGTCCGTTGGCGATTACCGGAGTGGACCAACCGCGACCCGGTATCTTGGTTTTCCAGCCGATGTTTTTGGATTCGCTCCAGGAAACTGGAAGATCGGTCGCATCGGAATGGCCTTGCCCGTTGGTACCACGCCATTCGGGCCAAACGTCGCCCGCGAACAAGTTGCCCGAAACGACGCTGATCAGAACCGCGCTGCAAATGGGGACCAAGCGGTTGCGATTGAAGAACATCCTTGCCATCGAGCTACTCCTCAGGGCCAAGTCAAAAGCTGCCGGATTGAAAAAAAAGTGAAGTCTGAGTTAGGCCCGTTTGTACGATCCGTTCCCAGGCAATTATAGGTTGAAAATTGTAAAATGTGTGCGAATCAAGGCATCTGGGAAGTTCCGCCGAAGTGCGATGCGCCGGTCCCAGCATTCGAAAGCGTGGGCTTCCTCAGAAGTGGGGTGTTGAATGGTGAGCCATCGGTTGCTTGGTTCAAGTCGCCCTTTTCGCGTCGATTCGGAAGTCGCCTTAGAAATGATGGCCCACTCCTGCCCCGTGGTCAACCGGCATCGCGTCTTGTGCGGCATTCTGGACGCGACATTGAAAACGGCCGGATTGCCATTGAGGTTCGCTTTGAACGATATCAGTTTTTCGGGCGTGACCCAAAGCAACCAAAGGCCAGCGCGGCCAACCAGTGCAATTGCATTTTGGAAACGTCAAATTACCTATCGCCGGAATGCGATATAGTTGGTGCTTCGAGTTGCAGGCTGGCGGGTCAATCGTTATAACCTCGTACCGTGTGCGTATACGCACATTCGTTCCCTCGAAAGGACTCGCCCCGAACACGAGGATTACGCAATGGATGCGATTGCCGCCGTTGGCAGCTCTAGTGATGAGCTTACCAAACCGGATCGGCTGCTGATTGGAGTCGATGTTGGTTCCACGACGGTGAAGGCCGTCTGCGTCGATCCCACAACCAGGGAGATCGTGTGGAGCCGGTACGAGCGGCACGAGACTCGCCAGGCGGAAATGGTTCTTGAGCTGCTGGTCGCCATCGGCGCGGATTTTCCCGACTTGAAGGACGGCGAAGCACGCCTCTTTCTTACAGGGTCCGGTTCCCAGCCGTTGGTCGCGCCATTGAGTGGCCTCTTTGTTCAAGAAGTCAACGCAGTCACGCTAGCAGTTGAAGAACTGCATCCCGACGTCGGCAGCGTGATTGAACTTGGCGGGCAGGACGCCAAGATCATCATCTTTCAGGTGAACCCTGAAACGGGTGAGAAGCAGGCCGTTTGTTCCATGAACGATAAGTGCGCCAGTGGCACCGGCGCCACGATCGACAAGTGCATGATCAAGGTCGGCATGCAGGCCGACGAAGTGTCCGCCTTGCAATTTGATCCCACGAAGCTTCACAAGGTAGCGGCCAAGTGCGGTGTCTTTGCTGAAACCGACATTGTCAATCTAGTGAAATCGGGCACCGCGCCGCCCGAGGTCATGTGTTCGCTGGGCGATGCAATTGTCGGTCAAAACCTTTCGGTGCTGACGCGCGGTAATACACTTCGCCATAAGGTGCTGCTGCTTGGCGGGCCGAACACCTATCTGCCGTTCTTGCAGGAGTGTTGGCGGCTGCGAATACCGGAAACTTGGCAGAGTCGCGGTTATCAGTTTCCCGACGATGTGGCCATCGAGGATTTAGTACTCGTTCCCGAAAACGCGCAATACTACGCCGCTTATGGTGCCGTCATTTATGGACTGGAAGAACCGCCCCACTTGGGCCGCTATCACGGTCCCGATCAACTGAAAGCCTTTATTGACGGCGGTCGTGGTGGCGGAAGTATCGGCGATGCGGGACCGCCGCTGGTCGACTCGCCCGAGCAACTCGAACAGTTTCGCCGCGACTTTTCGATTCCAAAATTCGAGACAGCGCAATTCGATGCGAGCAAGACGGTTCGCGCGGTTATCGGGCTCGACGGCGGATCGACTTCTTCCAAAGCGGTACTCGTCGGAGAAGACGGCACGGTGCTGGCCAAGGCTTATCAGTTGTCCAAGGGAAATCCCATCCAGGATATGAAAGAGCTGCTGGTCGACCTGCGGGATCAGGTGGCCAGACAGTCGGCCCAGTTAGAGGTGATCGGTTTCGGAGCCACCGGATACGCGGCCGATGTACTCGAGGAATCCGTGCTGGCCGACGTCAATATCGTGGAAACCGTGGCTCACATGATGAGCGCGGTCCACTTCTTCGGCGACATCGATGTAATCTGCGACATCGGCGGGCAAGACATCAAAGTGCTGCTCATGCAGAACGGCGACATCAAGGACTTCCGTTTATCGAATCAATGTTCCGCCGGCAACGGCATGCTGCTGCAGGCGATGGCCGATCAGTTTGGCGTGCCGATCCGCGAATATGCCGAGACTGCCTTTCAAGCGAAACAAACGCCGATCTTCAGTTACGGCTGTGCTGTGTTTCTCGATAGCGACCGCGTCAATTTTCAGAAAGAGGGCTACAAGAAAGAGGAACTGCTGGCCGGCCTGGCGATGGTGCTGCCTAAGAACGTGTGGCAATACGTCGTGCAGATTCCGCGCATGGCTGAACTGGGCCGGCGGTTCGTCTTGCAAGGTGGCACGCAATATAACCAGGCGGCCGTCAAAGCACAGGTCGACTATATTTCGGCTCGTGTCCCCAACGCACAGGTGTTCGTTCATCCACATTGCGGCGAAGCGGGCGCGATCGGAGCCGCCATCGAGACACTGCGAGTTGTCCAACGAAGCGGTCGCTCGAAGTTCATCGGGCTCGATCAAGCAATTGGCTTGGCTTATACCACGCTCAACGACGAATCGACGACCTGTCACTTCTGTCCGAATCTGTGTTCTCGGACGTTCGTCGACACCGAATCGCCGAGCGGTCAAAAGAGCCGCTACATCTCCGGTTTCTCGTGCGAGAAGGGAACCGTTGAATCGAAAGAGGCGTTGCGCGAGCTGATAAAACAACGCAACGAACTCAAGGAGAAATACGTCAATCTGGTCGAGTACGAATCCCGCTTGGCCTTTCGCCCGTTTCATAAGCCCGACCCGTTGCCGGAAGCGGAAACACCCATCGACGACATGGAAGTGCGGCGGACTTGGTTGGGCGCGATACGCCGCAAGCCGATTCGACGCGGCTTTCAGCGGTCGGATGCCGCCGCCATCGAACGGCGCAAGTCGGTGCGGATCGGCATTCCTCGAGTGCTGAACCTGTATTCCACCGCGCCCCTGTTTTCGACTTATTTTCAGGCGCTCGGAATTCCATCGCAGAACATTTGCTTTTCGTCGGCCAGTTCCGAAGAGATGTTTCAGGAAGGGGCCAAGTACGGATCGGTCGATCCTTGCTATCCTTCGAAGGTAGCCCAAGCGCATCTCCATCAACTGCTGTTCACGACGCACAAGCCGCCTCAAAAGCCGCTGAACTTCATCTTCTTTCCGACCATCACGCACGTTCCCACGTTTGTCGACCGCACGATGGATTCGACGTCGTGTCCGATCGTGGCCGGCACGCCGAACGTCATGAAATCGGCTTTCACCAAGGAAGTGAAATTCTTCGCCGAACGGGGTATCGACTACGTCGACGGCGCGACCACGCTGGTGGAGCGGGTCTATCTGAAACGTCAAATGTTCAAGATGTGGGGCGAGCGGCTGGGCGTCACCGAGGACGAAAGCGACTTCGCGATGGACCAGGCGTGGAATGGGCTCGAGCAATTCGATCGCGAAATGGAACGCCGCGGCATGGAAGTGCTGGAGCAAGTCGAAGCGGACAACAAGGTGGCGATCTTGATGCTGGGGCGGCCCTACCATAATGATCCGGGCTTGAACCACGGCATTCTCGAAGATTTTCAGGCGCTCGGATATCCAGTGCTGTCGATTCGTTCCATTCCCAAGGATGAAGCCTATCTGTCGCGTTGGTTCAAGGATGATCTTGATAAAGGCGCGATCACGAGCGCCACCGACATTAACGACGTGTGGCCCGAAAACTATTCGAGCAACAGTGTTCAAAAAGTATGGGCGGCCAAGTTTGCCGCTCGCCATCCGAACGTAGCGGTGTTGGATTTGTCGAGCTTCAAGTGCGGCCACGATGCTCCGACTTACGGGTTGGTTGACGAAATCATCAAAGCCGGCAAGACGCCCTACATGGCACTGCACGATTTGGATGCCAATAAGCCGGCCGGCTCTCAAAAGATCCGCGTCAAAACGTTCGCCTATACTCTGGCCCGCTATCAAGAGCGACTGCAGGACCAGTCGGCCAAGATGAGCGAGCTGGATCGGCGAGTGGCCGAGAAGCGGCGAGAACTGTTGGCGGTTCGCCGCCGAAGATTGGGCGAACTGGCGCTCCAGGACGCGCCGTGGCGCAAAGAGTTGAACGAAATGAACCACGCGTTTCGGACCTATCTGGATGAAAGCGAAACGGTGATGGGCATCCGTCTGGAGGATTTAGATAACACCTTTGCCGCCTCGCGGCCGCATTTCGATGCGACCGCGGATGTCGATCCGTTGGCGCCGGTGCTGCAAATCCTTGGCCGCGGTGCCGAAATAGCAGGCGGCGGGAGCTTTGAAAGTGCCCTGCCAATCCTCGGCGGAAGTGCGACAGGCTGTGGCACTAGTAGCGCGGGGTGCGGTGATGGCGGTTGCTCGTCGGGAGGATGTTCTTCCACGCCAAGTCAGGTCGTTACGTTAACCGTTAAGGAGAACTCGTTATGATTCGACCCGTTGCTGAACTGCCGATCCTGCCTCTTGATGACGGCCAATCTTGTTGTCAATCGGGGACCGCTGGCGATGCGGGGCTGCTCTCGCTGGAGGAGATCGAGGGCCAGGTTCGCGAGTTCGAACAAAACGAGCGCGATCGGCTTGGACTGCGTCCCGAAGAGCCAAAACATTGGCATGACCCCAATCCGCAGACGTTTACGCGGGCGCAACGCGACGAAACGACGATCATGATCGGCGGCCTGACGATCGCTCACGACCAACTCATTCAAGCGGCGTTGCGTTCGTTGAACTACCGCATCGACGTGCTCGATTGCCCCGACAATCGGGCTCTGCAATTGGGTAAGGAATTCGGCAATCGAGGCCAGTGCAATCCGACTTACTTCACGGTCGGCAATTTGATCAAGCAGCTTGTCTACCTGCGGGATGTGGAAAAGGTGCCGGTCAAAGAGATCGTCGAAAAGAACATCTTCCTCACGGCGGGTGCCTGTGGGCCGTGCCGCTTTGGAACGTACGTGACCGAATATCGTAAAGCGCTGCGCGACGCCGGCTTCGATGGATTCCGCGTCGTGCTGTTTCAGCAAACGGGCGGGCTCAAGCAAGCGACCGGTGAGGAAAACGGCCTGGAACTGAATCCGACGTTCTTCATTCAAATCGTCAAGGCGATCCTGGCCGGCGATGTCGTCAATGCGATGGGCTATCGCATTCGGCCCTACGAAGTCAACAAGGGCCAAACCAACGAAGTCCTGGAGCAATGCAAGCAGACTCTTTGCGAAGCATTTAGCAAACGTAGTTCGATCGTTCGCGCGTTGCTTCGCTGCCGTAAACAGTTAGCGGCGATCGAAGTCGACCGTCTGCAATCGAAGCCTAAGGTGATGATCATCGGCGAGTTTTGGGCCATGACCACCGAAGGCGACGGCAACTATCATTTGCAGCAATTCTTGGAAGAGCAAGGAGCCGAAGTCGATATCCAACTCGTCGCGGCTTGGCTGCTGTACATGATTTGGAACGGCAATCACGACACGAAACAACGAATGACGCTGCGCGGCGAAGACGAGGCCAAGAAAGGCTTGGCGGGCAAGAATGTCAAATCGCGGCTGCGCCAATTGTGGCTGGGAGAAAAAGTGCTGCGCGGGATATTTGGCACGTTCGCCTGGGCCATTGGGTTGAAGGGCTATCACTTGCCTGACATGAACGAAATCGCCAATCTGGCGGGCGAGTATTACGACCACGAAGTGCGTGGCGGTGAAGGCCATATGGAAGTCGGCAAGCTGATTCAATCGGTGACCAAGAAGAAAGCCCACATGGTGCTGTCGGTCAAGCCGTTTGGCTGCATGCCCAGTTCGGGAGTGTCCGACGGAATTCAATCACTGGTCCAAAAGAAGTTCCCCGAGGCCGTGTTTTGTCCGGTCGAAACGACCGGCGATGGAGCGGTCAACTTTCAAAGCCGCGTGATGATGTATCTGTTCAAGGCACGACGAAATGCGAAGTCCGAATTCGAGGAAGCCCTGGATCGCCAAGGCTTGTCGCTCGACGAAGCGCGTGTTCGCCAACGTCGCCGTCGCAGCGGTGCCACGTTCTATCCCCGGCACGTGTACGCCGGCACGGGTACCAATCAGGTCTTAATGACGTAGCCGGACAATCCAAACTTTGAACCCCTTGCGCACTCCAGTTAGATTATCTTCACCTCTGGGACGTTGCGGTGACCGACATCTCCGCAATATTGAAGATGACTCAATTGAGTTCTCCCCCTTTCTTAAGGGGGAGTTAGAGGGGGTCGAAAGCACGCGCCGGAATATAGAATATCGAACACGGAGTGTCGAAGGCAGAGCAAATTGCCGGCGAGCGTCCAGCGTTAGCTGGAGGGTAATGCTGACCAGCACGGCCCTTGCCCTATTCAAATAGCCAGCCGCTAGTTCCGCCTTTGCGCAATCGCGCGCTCGCAAGTCATTTGTCCTTTCTTTTTGTTACAATATTCAAAGGGTAGAAACGGGGACAGGTCCAGTTCCGTTTCAATTAGGGTTGAAAGTTGTTCTGCAAAAGGGGAAACCGTGGAGCCCAACACCAGTCACAGCGACACTTACGGCGCCTGGAGAGATGGGAACTGTCTGGTCTTTGACGTCGAAAACGGAGTGCTGCCAGCCATCTGCATTGATACCGGCGAGCCCGCCACCGGTGAACCGATGGAACTAGAAGTCGGCTTCCAGGCGAAAGCCGTCATGGCTGGGATGATCTCTGGCTTGGTGATGCTACTTGTTGCCGTTGCCCTGGGCTCCTTTATTGGTCGGCTCAACGTAATGCCTGTCAATCTCCCGAAAGGCGCTGTCAAAAGTGTTTTTTGGTTGGTCATCGCTGGTAGCTTTGCCGTCGCAATCAGATTCGCCGCTGGGAGGAATTTCCAGAAGAGCTGGTCCATTCAAGCGTACATCAACGATCAACCACTCAGACATTCGTGCGCAGCTCGGCTGCTTGCTTTTGTGTTGGCGCCGGTTGTCGCGCTGGGGTCGATCTTGAGCTTATTGATTGCCGGAGGGGTATGGTCGCTTGTCGCTGCCGGCGTTCTGGCGATCTCTCTGTTCACTGTTGCCTGGGGGCTGACCCGTGGAGGACGACATCGCATGAAGCGGCATCACCAGTTGGCTTGTAAACGCAACGAAGGCAAACGATTGTGGATCAAAGGTATTCATTCTAAGGTGCTCGACAAACTGCCTGCCTATCCCGGTCAGTTCAGAGTCCGGTAGGAACCGGACCTACTAGACTCGACTTGGCACAACTTGAACTGAGCCCGCGCGTGCCCGAAAGGTCAAATTACTCGGACGAAGGTAAAAGCGTTCTCTCTGTGGTGTTTAAGTAACTCGCGTCGGGAGGAAACGGGGACAGGTCCAGTTTACCGTTTATTCGGCCTTCCCCCTCCGAGTATGCGGATACTTGTGCGGCGATCATGGCATTACGGTTTGTTTGGAACTCTTTTGCTGCTTTTGGATTCGCATTGGACTTCATCCGATTCTCGATTCCATCTGTGCTAACAAGCGTTTTGTCGGCGTCATAAGAACAACGGACATCATCGCGAACTGTCCAGCAAAACAGGCGACGTGGGCCCTCTGCCAACCATCGAACCATAGGTAAAGTCCCACCGAGCCAGCAACCGCAATGATCTGCCCTATCCAGGCAGTTGTGCGCGCTCTCTTGAGAAACGAGCGGACCCGTCCGCTGACGTAATCGTCTAGAAAAAACGCGCCCGTCAGACCTTCCGTCATCACGATTGCGTGTAGTCCGAACGGCACGAGAAACCAAAGCAGGGTGGGGTATCGCGACGAACTGATCAACCACATACCAACACCAAACGAGGTGAACAGCGAACTACCAAATAGCAGTCGGACTCTTAGAGCGTACGCTAGAGCATCAGTTGTGGGCGGCGTCGGTGACGTCGCATAAACGAAGCGATTTGAGACTACCACTAAGATCACTAGCAACGGCGAGCCCAAAAGAATACTGGGCAATACGACTAGTGGCCATGAATTCACGAACAACGCCATCAAGACAAGCGAACCGATCTGTCCTATTGCGAGCAGCCAGTAGCCAGCTGTAAGAACTGGTTTCGTTACTCCGTTTGGGATCACCCTCGAGATACCGAATAAAATGAGGGCGCCGTAGGCGCCTGTTATCAATCCCATCGCCAATAACCCCAGCGCGCTTCCGAATGGCGCCAAAGACACGAGTCCTACCCATAGCAAAGGGAGCCATACGGAAACAACAAAGCCCGAGCAGGTCAGAAGCACTGTACCGGTGGTTCTGGAAGACAAGGACTCGATTCGGTCTGGTGCGCGTTCTCGCCTGAATCTGGAGGCGAATAGAGTGGCTAGCAACAAAGGGACCTGTGCCAGCAACCATAGACTCAACAACAACAGTTGATTCACGAGAATCAAGAGAACGATGTAGGTCGCCGAGATCTTCAACGCGACGGCTACCCAGCATGCTGCCTCGGTTTCACGGGTCAGGTTGTCGGGCGTTGATACCGCCCGGGAGGTCGCAAACACCGTACAACCGCAATGCATAGCGACGAAGGAAACTAAGATTCCGATTCCGAGTTGATCGAAATCCGAAAACAACAACCAAACAACGACAAGAAAAGATGTAACGGCGGACGCACCCAACCCAAACGAAACGAGTGCATGTTTCCGCTTGTCTTCTGTCGTGCTATCTGCAACTAATGGGGAGCGCCTTGCCGGAATCGTAAAGCTTGCGAGAACGCCTCCAAGTCCCGCAAGCATCGTGAATATTGAAATCCAGTAGAGCCTGGACTGTGCTTCCGCCTTGGCCTGCCAATCCGCGGCTACGTTGTCGGCAAGGGCGACGTTGTCGAATCCAGCTGAGACGGCGAGACTCGCCCGTGGATCGAGTTGGAAATAGAAGATACCTACCAGCCCTGCGACCAAACAAAGTCCGGCGAGCCGGAACAAGCAACTGCCCAGTGTTGGGGGCAACAGGAACCGTAGAATGAAAAGCAAGCTCCGGGTGAACCAAACAAAGCGCGTTGAGGTGGACAACCAAGAATTTGAACTTTTGCGCACGCCACACTTTGGACAGTAGTCGCCATCGTAACCGGTCGTACACAGTCGGCAGATTGGCATTTCAGCTCACTTCATGCCGTCGCATGTTCTCTAAGAACTTGAGGAATAGCCAATAGTCTAGCGACAGGAACCACTTCATGCTAATGGTGAACGGCCTATTGGGTGAGCCGTCAATAATGGAACAGGCACCGAGTCGCATCCCATACACCGCTGCCGAAACACAATGAACTCGGAGCCAGTCCCATTATTGACTCCCGCACTAAATAATCCGGGTTAACGGGAATCCCGCACACCCAAGTGCGAGGCTCTGGTACGGCTAGGGGCAACGATTCACCAACGGGTTGAAATGGAAACATGTTCAGCTAGTTTACAGGTGTTATCCCCTTCCTTCCGAATCCTTCGAAGAGTCTGTTACGAGTTCAACGTCGCGAGGTGTTAGTCAACTAAAAATGTCCAGACGTTTGCATCCGATCTCTACCAGTCTCTTCCGCAAGTCCTCCACCAATGGGTCCTTCGACCAGTCCGCGGATTCGGTGTGAAAAGCGACATAGAACCCGCACCTGTCAGTGTACCCAATATGTGCACGGATGCGGTCGGCGGCAGGTTCCTTCTGAGCCATGGCTCTCATTCGACGTGGAAAATCGGCATGTATATATCGATCAGTGAATGCCTGGATGTCTTTCCTCTCCACGTCTTCGAACAGCACATTTACATACCTGTCGAGGCAGCCAAAGAAAGGCCCATTCAAATCGCAGAGATACATCGCGCGACAGATGAGCGATGGTTCATCAAGTTTGCCGCCACAGGAAACAAAAGGCCGAATAACCCAATCTGAGTGCCAGCTGACCGCCACCTTCCAGCGAGGTTGCGACGGCATCTCATGCTCCATGCTCATACGAGATAAGGTGATGCGGGTTTCCACGACGCAGCCCTCGCCATGCCAAAGCCTAGCCGTGGCTCGCGACCCATCGGCGCGAATGCATGGTGACAGAATTTTCCAACCCGAACTTGTCAGAATGGATTGCCATTCATGGGCGACGTCGTCGGGTATCGTGCAGGTCAATCGCCTTTTCCAGAACATGAGTCTTTCATTTTCATATCGAAGAGCTTTCTTCCATCGCGTCGTTGTCTTTGGGCTTCGCGGTCGATCCCCAGAAACGCGCAAACCGCTGCTTGAATCATTGTAGCCATCAGCGTCCAGACGGTGGCACCGATCAACACGCTTTTAGGTTCCAAAAGCCGTTCGCGCGGGTACCAGCCGACAGCAAAGCTATCCGCTTCAACCGATTCGTCGCACTACATGATGACGCTGTTTGCGGGAGACTTTGACGTGCTGCTCGCGAGGGCATTTTACTACTAGTTTGTCGGTGGCCTCGAGACGCCGAAACGGGCGACCCATAAATCGAATCGCCGAAGTAGCCGGTTATTCGATTACGAGCTATCTGTCAGGGCACGTAGCCGGCGATCAATCGGGGGTGCTGCATTTTGGTCGCTGGTTCCGCCGCGCGGCGGGCCGAGCAGTCAGTTCGGCAGCCGAAGCTCAGCCTCGCTCACGAACGGCCTGGTTGCACGAGTTCACGTGCAAAGCGCTTAGGTTTGGATGTGGGCAGAATGGTGGTGGGCAGCATGATTTTTCGATCCGCCACCTTGGCTGACTAGGCCAATTCGTCCGCCGTAGTAGCGCCGCGTTTCCACCCACCCTCGCGGGCTATCCGCGCTCTTTGGTGCCCGAATGCGAACAGCGGGGCGGCCGAAGACAAAGTATGCGTCATGTCATCAGGAAAAATCCTGCATTTTCTTCCCCCGATAATTGGACCTTCAATGCAATTGATCTAAGTCTCTAGCTCCGTGCACGACACGAAGAATCAACACATGATCTGCTAAGGGACGGTAAATTACCAGGTAATCATCAAAACCACGGATTGGAAACAGCCTCGCGTCCGCCAGGTCAGAATTCTCAAAAGACGTTTTCGTACCTATATGCGGAAACGTTGCCAACAATTCAAACGTACGTTCCGCAGCTTCCAAGAAACGATACGCTGGACTTTCCTTGTCCTGAGCAATGTAATCCGCGTTTTCCAACAAATCGCGGTGTGCCTGGGATGACTTCCTTGCCTCTCCCATGCCTGGCCCTCACTTCTTTGAAAATTACGTGCGGCGTTTCTCAATTCGACGTGACAACTCCGCTCGCAACTCCGCCCAGTTAGCCTTGGTCATCGGTCCGGCATCGCCGCTTTCGAGCCCTTCCATCGCAAGACGCTCTAAACGTTTATCCGAACCAAGAGAGTGCAATTGCTGTCGCTGTTCTTGATCCAAGCGGATCAACGTCAGCAAATACTCGTTCACATCGGGAAAGCCCGCCGCCGCAGCCTGCTCTTCTGCCAGTTCAAGTGCATCTGTAGGCAAATCTATTTGCGACATTTCAACCTCCAATATCTTCGCACAATAGCACGCCCACACACGTAACTGCAAGGCGTTTCTTCTGTGTCCGAATCCCTCTGCTCCGCCACTACGGGGACCTGACGGCAGAGCACCGTCTTTTTACTCAGCTAGCCTTTCTTCGCAGCGATCAACTCACCCTTCATTGTCTTCCCTCTCCTTCAGGCATTCATTGCAGCCGATTCGGCATCGCAGCAAACCACGTTATCTTCCCAACAGCTTCTTTTCCACTTCCGCCACAGTGGAAGCAAGAAACGGTGGCCATCTCCGCTCGTTGGTGCCTGAACAGATCTCTCGGAGACGCTCTTCTGAAAATGCAGTCTGGCTGCCTAAACTTTGGGTGGTTATGCGGTCGAACCGGACGACAAGAGCTAACTGCCAATCGCTAACAGCTAACCGCCGATGTTCTATGGTGCTCGTGCGATCGCGATGAAACGGAACCTGCCGTATGAGGTTTAGAAACGCGACCGGGTCCGGAAGGAAGAATGAGAAAGCCGCGACCAACATCTGAACGTCTTCTCAAGCGGCGGTTGTCGCCGGCCATCAGAACTTGTATTTCGGATTGCGGCGGTCGAAGTCGCGGTCGGTTAGGCCCACGTTCACCTTCAGATCGTGATACGTGTATTCTTCCGCCAGCACGGGACGCTCGCCCGCGCGATTTGGCCAAACGTAGGATTCGTAGCGGAAGGGGACGCCGAACTTTTTGTCGAAGAAGACTCGGGCCACATTGGATCGGAAGTGTTCGCGGCGGACCGGATGCACGACCTCAAAACCAAAGGCAACCTGATCGCCAATCTTCGACTCGGGGAAATAGCGGACCTGGCATTCCCCGTATGCCATCTCTTTGCTGGCGATGTTGATCAAGCGAGTGGTGAGATACTTGATACCCGCCGTATGGACGGGGTACTTTTTGGACGGCTTGAGATTGACCGACCCAATCAGCGACGTAAAACCAGATCCTTCATGCACGACGAACTTGCCATTGTTGCGGCCCTCGACAAAGAGGATCTCGCGGCCCTTTACCTTGCCAGGCGATTGAAACAGCATGTACACGCTGAATGGTTCGTGGCGAACCTTGAGGTGGATGACTTCATAGTCGCTCAACTTGCCATCGCTCAACTTTCGTTTGTACAGCGTGCAGGTGTAGTCGCGGATATGGCCGTCAATGATCTCGCTGCTTTTGCGAGCCCAAGCCAGCGGCGTGGTGAGCGGGTGCGCTGGCGGTTGACCCGTGGGGGCTCCGCTTGGTGCCGCTTGTGGCCGCCGCTCCTGGGCCGATATCTCCGCAATGCTGGCAAGCCCATGACAGGCTAGTATTGCTACTAGCAGCACACCCAAACCGTACCGGCGTCCGGCCATGCGAGTCGATGCGAAAGATGTCATGAAAGTGCCTCGCCAAAAATGAAGTGAATAAGGACTCTTACAGGGGCCCCTTATCTGTAGCTACGCCTATTTATCGTCCGGCAGTTCGCGCTTCGTAAGCTTGTGACAGGCATTTCCATCAAGAACTGACGGAAGATTCGAAATAAGCGCGACAATCGGCAGTCTCGGCCTTAGCCAACCGTCCGCTTCACCTTGGGGAACTTGCATCTCTGGCCGCCGCTTTGCTCGGCTAGCAGTTCGGCGAGCGTGGTTTGGCGAAACACGTCCTCGACCATTTCCAAGGCGGCGTCCAGCCGTGAGTGCATCGGGCACAGGCGGACGCCGTGGGCCGCCAGACCAATCGGACATTCGGTGATGCGGCGAATGGGATCCACGGCGTTGATGATTGTCAAGATCGTGACATCTTCGGGCTTTTGAGCCAACGAGACCCCGCCCCCGATTCCGCGCTGCGATTGCACAACGCCCGCTTTTCGCAAGGCTTGCAGAACTTTCGATAAGTAAGCCTGCGGAACGGCGGTCAGCTCGGCGAGTCGCTCGGTCGTCAGTGACGACGGCGCCCGCTCGGCCAACACGGATATGGCCCGTAGTGCGTACTCTGCGGTTTGCGAAAACAAGTGCCAAGGCTCCCAAGAAACATGGGTTGAATTGTTTTCCGAACGTTATGATCGCGGAGCGATCAACGACTTTCGCGCTGCCAATATTCCGGCAGATCCGTGTTGGTGTCGCGCAGGATTTCGAGTATCGCCAGCCGATCGGCCGATGATAGATGCTCGAACGTCTCGCTCCGGTCCTCTTCCGTAAGCACTTCCCACAACCGCCGGTACACTTTTTCCTTGACGCGCGGCGGCAGCGCGCGAAAGGCGTCTGAATAGATCAAGTAACTGCATGGATGCTTAAAGATGCGGCGTTTGAGATCAAATTGCCGTAGCGAGCGGCCCTTCTCGTCTCGGGGACCTAGCGACGTGAACTTCTCCGCGAAGCACGTCGTTCCCCGGATCGCGTCGGTCAATGGTGTTTCATCCACGAACAACAGGTATTCCAACAGATCGTCGGCGGCACTGGCCACTCGGCGGTGAGTCGAATCGCTAATGAACTCGTCGGGCCGCTCCAAGGCACGGTTCATCACGTCGTTGCTGTGTAGTGCCAGTCTGGTTTGATAGTTGGCGGCCGTGATCAAATTGTGCATCTCGGTTTGATGCTCGAGTACCATCAAGGCCACGATGTCGCTGTGGTCGGTGAGGTAGCGGTCGGTGCTGACGCGGTCGCTCAAGTCGGTGACGTTCGCGCCGTCTTCCACATCCAAATCCGAGGGCCGTGTCCGATCGCGCGCGATCACGTTGCCCATGTGCCGTTGGGCACCGTGCGTCCCGGTGACATACCAGCCGCCCCAACGCTGCTTGAAAGGGCTGGAGTGATTCGTGCGAAAGGTTCCTGAACCGAAATGCGGAAGTCCGGTTCGCGAGGAATAAACCGAACGCACCAAATGTCCCGGCACGCCGTGTGTTCGCGACGTGGCATGGCAAGTCAGACAGTTTCCTTGATCGCGAATGAATTGCGGCCGTGCGGTTTCTTTCTGACCCAACGTGTAAAAGATGGCTCCCTGGCGTGGATCGACCGAGGAAATCTCGACGACTTCTCCGCTGGGCACCCAGCCTACATACACCTCGTCGTTGAAATACAAGGCCCGCGGCGAATGCGGCGTAATGCGCCGTTGCTGAAAGCTGGTTTTGGAAAACACCAGCATTTGCGACGACAGGGGAACGTCGAGCGCCTTTAGAACCGCATTCAAGTAGCCCTGTTGCTCGTCGAATTTCAGTTCAACCTGGCCGTTATCAATCTTCTGCTGCAAGCGGGCGATCGGATCGTGAACCTCGGCCTTTGAATAATTGATCGGTTCCCGATCAAACGAATCCTGCGCCGGCGCGGATCGCGAAAGCAGGAGCCAGGAAAAAAGCCCCACGGCGACGATCCGCATCGCCGTGGGCCACACCACACAAATTTCACTGCGACTGTTCATGGCTACCAACTTTAGTACAAACTTTAGGCCAACTGAAACAGCTCTTGAGGCGGTTCGGCTTCGACCAGCTTGAGGTCAAACTTTTCCTGCAAGATCTTGAACACGTTGGGTGTAATGAACGCGGGCGGAGCCGGTCCCAGCCGGATGCCTTTGATTCCAAGGTGTAGCAGGGTCAGCAACACGGCCACCGCTTTCTGCTCGAACCATGAAATGACCAACGTCAGCGGCAGGTCGTTCACGCCGCAATCGAAGGCTTCCGCCAGTCCGGCCGCGACTCGAATCGCGCCGTAGGCGTCGTTGCACTGTCCCATGTCCATTAGCCGCGGCAAGCCGGCGACCGTGCCATAGTCGTGGTCGCGAATGCGAAATTTCCCGCAGCCAAGCGTGAGAATGACGGACTCGTCCGGCGTCGATTGAGCAAATTGGGTGAAGTAGTTGCGGCCCGCTTCCGCGCCGTCGCAGCCGCCGATCACGTAGAAGTGCTTAATCGCGCCCGACTTGACGGCCTCGACCACCTTATCGGCCAGTCCCAGGATCACGCCATGGTGGAAACCAATGGTCGATTCACCGGTCTTGTTTTCCGGCAGTGGCTGGCATTGCTTCGCCATTTCGATGACTTGCGAAAAATCGTTGTCCTTGATCCGCGTGCCACCGGGAACGGCGGTGACACGAGTCGTGAACAAGCGGTCCTTGTAGGATTCCCACGGAATCAAAACACAGTTCGTGGTACCAACGATCGGGCCGGTGAACTGAGAGAACTCGATGTTCTGGTTTTGCCAAGCCGTTCCGAAATGGCCGGCCAGGTGCTCGTGCTGGCGCAGCTTGGGATAGCTATGGGCCGGCAACATCTCGCCATGCGTATAAACATTGACGCCGGCACCCGCCGCTTGGTCCAGCAGGTCGGACATGTCCAGCATGTCGTGTCCCGTCATCAGGATGCCGGGGCCCGCTTTGGTGCCTTCGTACACGGGCGTGGGCGTGGGCAAGCCGAACTTCTCGGTGTGGCCGGCGTCCAGCATCTCCATGACCTTGAGGTTGATTCGTCCGCAATCCAGCACCAACTCCAACAGGCTCTCCAGATCGAAGTTCACATTCGTCATCGTGGCGAACAGCGCCTCTTCGATGAACTCGCTAACCTCGTCATCCGTCTTGCCCAGCCGGCGAGCGTGATTCGCATAGGCGGCCAGTCCCTTCACGCCAAACAGCAGAGTCTCCTGAAGTGACTGCATGTCGGGGTCTTTGCCGCAGACGCCGACGTCCTCACAACCTGTTCCGTTTGCCGTTTGCTCACATTGATTGCAAAACATCTGCTTTCTCCCAAGGTCGTTGCTGTCCTTCATGCGGATGGGGCGGGGCCATCGAAGGTTCCACCGCATGCCAAATCTAGTAAACTAGATGCTACCTTATTAAAATCGGATGTCAATATCCAATTTAGCCCGAGGAGAGCAAATTCGATGCAGCACGTAGACGAAGCCAGTTTGGAACAGGATATGAAGTGCCGGTATCGATTCCAGGCCGAATTCATGGGGTTCGACGAGGAGGACGTGAAAGCGATTCACGCCTCGGCGGGCTATTTGGCACCCAAAATTCCGGCGATTGTGGAAACCACGTACGAAAAGCTGCTAGCTTACGATGCGACAGCCCGGCACTTTTTGCCCCGCCAGCACGGATTCGAAGGCGAGGTGCCCGTTTCGCTCGAATCGTTGACGGTGGACCATCCCCAGATTCAGTTTCGCAAGGAGCATTTGAACCGTTATCTGATGCAGCTCATCGGCCATGCCTACAACGACAAGATGATCACCTACCTGGATATGGCCGCCAAGATTCACACGCCCAAGGCGGGCAACAAGGATATCAACGTGCCGCTGGTCCAAATGAACGCGCTGCTGGGACTGCTTTCCGATGCCCTGATGGCGGCGATTCTGGAGTTGAATCTGGAACAAGATGCGAAGGCCCGGACGCTACGGGCGTTCAACAAACTGTTGTGGATCCAAAACGATTTGATCGGCCACCACTATCAGCACATCGGCACGGAGGCAAGCTAGAGTGCCAACGCTGGGCCTGTATCATCCGCCGCGCCAAAGTCGACCCATCCGCCAACGAGGATGTCTTCGCCGTAGTCGCCGTACAGAAAGTCGCGGCCTCGTCCGCCGGAAAGCGAGTCGTTTCCATCACCACCCCGAAGAATGTCGCTGTCGTCATCTCCCCAAAGGCTGTGGGTCAAGCCTACAGTGCGCGATCCGGGTTTGGTAGATCTTGACGGCTGTTCGAAAAAGAATCCCGCCCCATTCAGTACATCGTTCTTTTGCGACGATCGCTTGTTCGATAGAATCCAACACGCAACGTCGTCCCCTTCGTTCGTGTCTTCAGAACTCACGATGGCCCCAGCCCGTGCTCACTCTTGGTTGTATTGTTGCGATGCTGATTCTGGTGGTCGTTCATATGCAGCGGCGGGCTGCGCAACGGCAAACACCGCCGTTTCGCTTCCGACCCAAATATTCGGGCATGACCACGATGGAACGCGTCGCCGCAGTCGGACTTCTCAAAGATTTTGACGCGGCAGTTCAATCGGGCGACATGGAAACGATGGTTGCCATACTTCAGCAAGTCGAACTACCGTTGCCCGAAGCCCTCGCGATCGGTGAGGCAATCATCAAAGATCCGGCCAAGTACAAATCCTGGCCAGACCTATACCCGCGATAGCAGACCTGGCACACGGTTCGCGCGTGCCACTGCACCAGGGGGTGCCATTGTCGTCTAGTCCGGCAGTGCCTCTTCCCGATTCAACATCCCCGTCCAACGATTTGGCAATGACCTCCGGCACTGGGGGATGAAGAGTTTGAAAAACGGTTGCTTGCTGAACATCAGACATTCTGTCTATAATAATAGAGTCGCTTTTTGCTTGATCGTCGCGGGGCGATTTGTTGTGTAATTCCGATGTGGAGTGGG
Organism: Planctomycetota bacterium; assembly: GCA_029259935.1. Next base: position 35,502 of record JAJDEH010000216.1, on the reverse strand, counting down.
TTGATGTTCTCAAGATTACCATGCTGGTTGCTCGTTTCGGGTTTCTTCACTTCAGGGATGGCTGCCGGTCAAGACGCTCCAAAACCTGCTGAACGAGAGAATCAGAAGAAACGCTGGATGGCCGTGTACTCGGAGGAAGCGGCGAAGTATCAGATGTTGCGGCACGGTGACGATGTCGAAGAGCTGGAACTTGTGACCAAGCCGATCCTTACCTTCACCAATCCAGTTCGCGAGCGCGATACGCATGGGGCCGCTTTTGTTTGGACCAACGATGGGCGGCCCGAGGTGTTGGGCGCTATCTGGTCGGTCATCACGCCCGAAGATGCAACCAAACGACACCTCTCGCACGAACTCCATTCACTTTCCTTGGTCCCCATAGAATCCAAGCACGACCCGCGCACGAGCCGCCACGGGGCGGTCCCCGATTGGATCACCAAGGAAGCGGGAATCAAACGTCAGAGGATTCCCGCCGCGAAAGCGCCCGCGAAGGTGGCAACGCTTCGCCTGACCCAGATGCGTCGTTTGGCGAGACGTTTTCAAGCGAAAATTCCGCCCGGCCTCGTCGACGGCGAAGGCTCGCTCCGGCTGCTCGCTCAACCTTTATATCGTTATCACAGTAAGAACCATCGAGTGCTCGACGGTGGCATCTTTGCCTTCGTGATGGGGACCGATCCCGAACTCATTCTGCTGATCGAGGCGGTGGAATCGGAAGACGGACCCGAGTGGCAGTTCGCCGCGGCTCAGTTCACCAATCTGCCGATGCAACTCGACTACCAAGAATCCCAGGTGTGGGAATGTGCGCGGGGCACGCCTTTTGTGGGCGATCGGGCACACTTCATTTATTGGGGTATTTCGGTCCGCGATAGGTTGATCAAGTAGGATCGGGTCCGCGTCGATTCGCTCGGGCCAAGACGGCCTACGTGTCGAATTCGGCGGGCTCTTGATCGACATAAGGTTGGCCCGCTCCGGTCTCGACATACTCTTTCAAGCTGACGCCGAGGAAGAATGGCCAACGCTCGGAACAGTGCGAATAGCAATCCAACTCGGGTGTCAGGCCTTCGTGTTTAAAGGCCAACTTCGTTCCGGCTTCTTCTGGCGTAAGCAGAAATTGCAACCTTGTTCCGATCCATTCGTCGAACTTGGTCAGTCCGGGCAGGTTGTGGAAATGTTCAACACACTTCCAACAAACCTCCGTGTCGGCCACCAGCGACTCGATTTCGTAGGTGTGATACATCTCTCCAAACCGCACCTTGAGTTGCTCGCCGACGTCCGCGGGCACGTCGCAATCGGGGGTCCACCAACCTTGAATGCCCGGCTTCGTGGTCAGGGCTGCATAGACATCGGCGGGCGGTCTGCTGATCCGCGTTTCAAAATGAAAATCATCCATCGATCGTTACTCCAACGGAACGGCTCATTCCTTGAACTCAAGCGGCTCAATCACGGGCAGCGGGTAGACGCCGATGCGCTGGTATTCCACGCGCGACTTCGTCGCTTTGTCTCCGAACAGACCGAGGCAAACTCGGCCTGTCTTCAGTTCAGACTCAAGCTGAAAGGGCTGCCCGACCGGTTCGCCGTCAAGGAACAGCGACGCTTGCGACCCGGCTAACAAGATTTGCAGCTTATGCTTGCTGGAAGCTTCGTCCTGGGGAAGCTCAACGGGCCAAGACTGCTTGCTGGGAGAACTCTTTTTTCGCCGGTCAAAGATGCTCGGCCCCACCGCGATGGAGGTCGGCTGAACTCTTACATGCAATCCACGGTTGAGTTCGTCATTATGTAGGCATATACAGGCACCGCCGCCGCGAACCATTTGGAATTCGACTTCAAGCACGCCATCCTGGAACGTACCATGCGGCCAAGACCAACGGCCATTGATTTGTTTGCGCAGCTCGACGACGAGTTGCCCGTTGCTTGTTGCCAACAGCCACATTTTGTCATCGGTGAGAGTCTTTTCGCCATCGAACTCGTTTACATGGACAGCGGAAGACGTGAGATAGTCACTCAGTGGATTGAGTACGGCTTCGGTAGGCTTGGCAGGCTCGATATTCTTGCTGGCTTGGAAGGGCGATGCGTCCCAAATGCGGACGATGCCGGCGTGGTCGCCGGATGCCAGGCGCTGGTTATTCGGACCGAAGGCCACGGTGGCCACGCCTTCGGTATGGTCGAACATTTCTAGTACAAGGTTACCGGTAACGGTATCCCACAACTTAATCGTCCCATCGCCGCCCGCGGTCGCCAGGCGTGATCCCGTCTTGTCAAACGTAACCCCATACACGCCGGCGGCCCCATGTCCTTTTAGCACATGGAGCAATTCGCCGGTCTTCAGACTCCAGATCTTGGCGGTATTGTCGTGCGAAGAAGAAGCGGCCAGATGACCTTGCGGTGCACAGGCGACGTCCGTGACGAACGTCTCGTGCGCATCCCATGAACGATGTTCGCCGTCCTTCAGATTCCAGACATGAAGTTGCTTGATACTTGCCCCCACCAACACCTCGTCCGAGCGGAACGCTAAATGGCTGAATCCAGCCACGCCGCCCTGCAATGTCTGGAGAAGTTTTCCCGTCTTCGTGTCCCAAATCCCAAATTGCGTTAACTTTCGGTCCTTTTTCTTTTGAGCGGTCATGCGGGCGGCAAACAGCCGGCCCGACGGCGAGGCAGCGAATGTGCCCCACTGCACGCGTCCGTTGATGGAGACATCTAGCGCCGCCTTCGGGGTTGGCTTTTCCGCGTCAGGATCCGGCAAGCGCGCAATCCGCAAGCTGCCATCTTGGTCCATGACCGTGACGCGCGATGGGTTGGAAAAGAACGCAACGTCGGCACCGAAAGCACGCGTCCCTTGAGGTATGACGACGTGGTCCATGGAACGCCCGTTGTCGGTTTTCCAAAGGTGAAGCTGAAAGTCTCCTTGATGCACGACAATCATGGGAACGGTGGACGCCGTAGGGTGCGCCAGTTTTACCGGCATTTGCGAACTGACCGTGCCGAGGATTCCGCCGTCACTGCTGAAAGCGACGCGAGTGGTGTGGGAACGGTGCGCCTTCAATTGCATCGCGGATTGATGTTCGGACCAGATGCCAAGCTGGTCCCCTTTCAAGCCGCCGACAAAAATGAGGCGGCCGTCGGAATGCCACTCGGCGGCTTGAATGTAGATTCCAGCGGTAGGACTCGAGGAATACATCTGCCTGCCAGTTTGGACGTCAAACACCCGGACTCCCGTATCGCCAGACCAGGCCAGTCGTTCGCCATTGGGAGAATAGCTGACCGTGCCGCGGCGGGCCCGAGAGGCGAGTTCCAGGTTGAAAATCTGTTGGCGAGAAATGAGATTCCAAGCGGTGATGCTGGTTCCAGCGGCCGCGAGGCGCTGGCCGTCGGGGTGGAACGTAATCGAATGGAAAGTTTTCGGCGTGTCCGCGTCCCGGAGGACTAGTCGAGGGCGGTTGGGCTGCTGAATATTCCATACCACGACTTCGTCGCCCGCCGCGGCGGCCACCTGGCCGTTGGGACCGAATTCCACGTCGGTACACGGGTTCTTGAGGGGACCCAGTGCCTTGAACACCTGCGCTTTGTCCGCCGACCACAGCAATACCTGCCGGTCGTTGCAAATGGCAACCGTCTTGCCATCGGAACTCCAGGACAAACCGTTCGAACCGCTGACAATCCCGTCGAGCCGGCTGAGTCGCTTGCCGGTGTCAGTGTCCCATAGTTCGAAGACGGCGGCCTTGGCATTCGGCGGATTCGATAAGCCGATTCCGGTTGCCCGAACCGTCGCCAGGCGAGACCCGCTGGGGTTCAGAGCGAGACTTTGACATGACGGCATTCGAATGACGGTTTTCAATGTGCCGTCGGGCAGCCGGATCTGAACCGATTGGCCCGCCGTGGCATAGCGGCCCCCGCTGCATGTCGCAATCCGCGTCGCACGCTCGCCCAGATCGATCGACGCCGCATCGGCCTGACAAAGTCGATAGCAGTAATGCCATTCCCATGCGCGGCGCGACTCCGGAACCTCTTCCAGCAACTGTACCGCCAACTCAGATCTTTTCGACTCCCACTGGCGATAAGCCAATAGCACCTTGGTGCGCGCGGAATCCCGCTCCGCTTTATCACGGGCCACGTTCGCGAGCGCAAGATTCTTCCGCGCCTCTTGGCCTTTCGCCCGAGCGAGCACTAGATTGTCGTGAGCCTCTTTGGTTTTCTCCTGAGCAAGTTTCAAATTACCTTTGGCTTCGGTGGTCTTCCTATTCGCCAGATCCAGATTGGAAAGCGCGATGTTCCAGGCGACGGAAACTCCGATTAGACCACTCAACAAGACGACCACGACCGCCACGGAGAGCCCTGCCACGACAGGATTTCGTTGGCACCAGCGCCCCAGTCGATGAGCAGGATTGAGCGGCCGCGCTCGAACCGTTTCGCCGTCTAGCCAACGCTGCACATCATCCGCCAGCGCCGCCGCGGTGGGATATCGATGCCGGGGCTGCTTCTCCATCGCTTTTGAGCAGATGGCCTCCAAGTCTCGCGGAATTCCGCGGCGATGCCGGCTTGGCGGGGGCGGGTCATCCGACTTCACCTCGTCAAGAATACCCAGCGGCGTGCCTTCAAACGGCTTCCGCCCGCACAGCAACACATAAAGGACGACGCCCAAGCTGTATTGATCAGACTCGGCCACCACATCGCGCACTTCGCCTCGCGCCTGCTCGGGCGACATATAGGCGGGCGTGCCGAAGATCGTCCCATCGACGGTCTGGCCGTCATCACTAAGTCGTTTGGCAAGGCCGAAGTCCATGATCTGCGGCCGCTGCTGTCGCCCGATCATGATATTTTCCGGCTTGATGTCGCGGTGGATCACCTCCTCGCCATGGGCATAGTCGAGCGCTCGGGCGAGATCGCGAATCCAAGCGGCAGCCTGTCGATAGTCAATCGGTCCACGATCGATGATCCGCCCCAATGTTTCGCCATGCACAAACTCCGATGCGATGAAGGGACGGTCCTCCACGTTTCCGCTGTCGAAAACCACGACGATGTTGGGATGCCGCAAACGAGCGGCGGCCTTGGCTTCGCGCCTGAACCGTTCCGTGGCTTGGACGTCATCCCGCGCGATCAGCGGCATCTTCAAAGCCACCTCGCGCTCCAAGACATCATCATAAGCGCGATAGACGACGCCGAACCCGCCGCGGCCCAATTCTTCGTGCAAGCTAAACCGGCCGAGCCGGCCTTTCGCGGCCTTGCCAGAATCCGACGGCGGGAGAGGCCCCGTCCGCTCGTGGTCCGGCGAATAACTCACCGTACGTTTCTGGGCCTGAACCATTTGGTTCGTGGTGGCATCTATTTTGCGCCGAGTATCATGCGATCGGCCGCAGTGCGCGCAAGTGACGTCGCCTGCTGGCGACTCACCTGCGACAACGAATTGCTTCGAGCAATAAACACACTGTATCGTTGACGTCGTCTTCATGGTTGAATCCGGCCCAAGCCAGAACCGGCGTTACGCCGTCGCCTTTCGATCCGCGAGAAGCGACCAAGTACTAGAGCGGCAGAGCCGCAACTAAATCTGAAATCCGAAACTCGAAATCCGAAACAAATTCAAAATCTGAATACCCAATGTTCAAAAGAGGGAAACTAGCCGTTTCTGTCATTTGAGCATTTGAAATTCGAACTTGTTTCGGATTTCGCACTTATTAACATGCTCGCACGCCGCGCAAACGTTTTAATTCAAAACTCTAAAACACTACCAGGGAGTGCCCGGAACGGCGCTTGCCAATGTCCAGGCGCCGAAGGCCGAGACGGCTGACCCTTCTTGCATTGTAGCTATCGAGGTAGCCGCGCGGCTAGTGTTAGTTTCAAACCTCGAATTCCGCTGGAAAGGCGTTGTCCTTTGCTTCTTTGCCGGCGCGGTCGTTGCCCCGTTTCTTAACGGTCGCCATGATCCGGCCGCGCCGATTAACTTGACCATCGAGAACCTGTGAATAAACTTTGGAGGGTCCTGATCCACTTCGGGGCCGGTCGCCGCAAGATTAGCAGCGATCGGCGGGGTCCGTGAATTGAGCGATTCGGGCAATCGCTGGGGCTGTCGTAGTTTCACCGCTGGCCAACAAGCAGCGGCTCGCTTTTTGAAATTGCCGCTCGGGGAATCGCGGGATACGGATGCGCGCCTACGCAGTGCCAAACGCTTGCAAAATTGCAAACGTGTTGGCGACGAATGGTCACGCAAGATTGAACGTCGCGTCGCGTTAACTCCTTCGCACATTTTCTGTTGGGGCAGAACCATGAAGAACCAAACCGTCGCATTTGGGCAGCCGCTTGTATGTTACACGGATCGAGTTGCCCCGCTTCGCGACGATGGGCCACGGAGACTGCGTTGCAGGAGAGTGTTCCGTTCGCGCGGGCGGGTTGAATTCTGGACTTCGACACGCGCGTGCCCGGCGTTTCGTTCGCGGTATAATGGCAGGTACCGCCTGGGAGAAAATGAATTCATGAAACGTCGCGTTCGCTGTCCTGGTTGTCAAAACATTCTTGTCTATTCGACCGAACATGCCGGCAAAGTTGCCAAGTGCCGGAATTGTGGGCGCCGGATGCGGCTGCCCGCCCAAGTGGAATCGACCGCGACCGTTAAAACGGCGGACGCTTCGACCGCCCCTCCAACTCGCGTCTTTATCAGTCATTCGACACAGGACCGCGAGTTTGTCGAACGAGAAATCATTTCCGTTCTCAAGCGGCACAAGATGGACACTTGGTACTCCAAGGACGACATTCAATCCGCATCGGAATGGGAACGGAGCATTCGCGAGGGGCTCGATTCTTGCCAGTGGTTTCTGATCGCCATGTCGCCCCGGTCGCTGTCGTCGGAGTGGGTGCGGGCCGAGGTGCATTGGGCCATGCGAAAGCGCCGCGACCGGTTGGTTCCCGTGCTGATCGAAAACTGCGACTGGGAAGATTTTCACCTGATGATCAGCCAGCTTCAGTATGTCGACCTAACCCCTGGGTCGCGGCTCGGCCAATCGAAGTTGCTGGCCACGTGGAACCTGTCGGAGCTAGCGGATGCGCCGCCGGAACTGGCGGTCGCCGCCTGCGAGCAAGGGCACGCTTTGGCGGCTGAAAGACGTTTCGATGAAGCCATCGTCAAATATCAGGAAGCGCTTCACCTGTCGCCCAAATACGCGCTGGCTTACAGCCGCCGCGGCGTGGCTCAAGCAAGGCTGGGAAACTTCGCCGCCGCCATTGCCGATTGCGAGCAGTCGGTTCGCTTGGAACCCGTTTCGTTCGCGGTGTACCTGAATCGCTCGGTCGTTTTTTACCTTAAAGGAGATTACGACAAGGCGTTGGAGGACGCCGATCGGGCCATCGCCATCGATGATGAATCGGCGATTGGCTACTTGGCCCGCGGCGATGCCCGATTGAACAGTGACAGCCAACGGGCGATCGACGATTACACCGAAGCGCTGCGCCGTAGCCCGGCCGAGGCGCGGGCCTTTTGCGGCCGCGCGGCGGCACGACTGTCGGCCAATGATGTCGATCTTGCCTTGGCCGATGCCAACGAGGCGATAAGGTTGGATGCCGACTTCGCGGCGGCTTATGTCGCCAAGGGGCGATGTTTCTACTTTAAGGATCAATACGATGCCGCTATCGACAACTTCACCCGCGCGATTCAGCTCGATGAAAACGGCGCTTGGGGCTTCGCTTGGCGGGGCGACGCTTATCGGCTGATCAACAACTTGGACCAAGCTATCGAAGATGCGACACGCGCCAACCGGCTCGACCCCGATTGTGTCTTGGGCTACAACACGCGCGGGGCCTGTTATCGCCAGAATTACGATTTGGATGCCGCCATTCGCGAATTCACGGAGGCGATCCGCCTGGATCCGGCCAATGACTTTGCTCTATCCGAGCGAGGCGCTTGTTACCGCGAAATCTTTACCGACCCACAAAACAAATTGGCGATCGCGGACCTCCGGCAGGCGATCGAACTCGGCTCTACCCGGCACACATTTTTGTACAACCAACTGGCGGAGTGCCACCGCGGCAACCATGACTTTCGATCCGCCATCACAATTCTCGATGAGGGTGTCGCGAAAACTCAGGATCCAGAACTTCTGGCGTTGAAAGCCAAATGTCTGTTCGACCTGGATGAATTCGATCAGGCCATTGCCGTTTATTCAGACGCGCTCGATCAGTCCGCGACCAAACCGGCGCACTGGTATTCCGAGCGTGCATGTTGCCAGCAGGGGAAAGGCGATCTGCCCGCGGCCGTTGCCGACTTGCAGCGGGCCATCGAGATCAATCCCGACGCCGCCGACTTCCACGCCGTCATGGGAGACTACCTGGCGACCTTGGGGCGGGACGCGAAGGCCGTCGAATCTTACAGTCGGGCCATTGAGCTTGCTCCGGGGATGGCCGACGGATACGTCCGCCGCGGCAACTTCTATTTCGATCAAGGGGACTTCACAAGCGCGATGGCCGACTTTTCCGAGGCCATTCGAAACGCTTGGTTCCTGGCCAGTGGATTCGAGGGGCGGGCGCGATGCTTTCTTGCGTTGCAACAGTTTGATCGCGCGATCGAGGATTTATCCGAGGCAATCAGCAAGAGTCCTAGCGATCTGGGCCTGTTGCGCTCGCGCGCGGATGCTTACCAAAAGATCGGCGATCCGGTGAAAGCGTCGGCGGACATTTCGCAAATCGCGAGCCAGTGCCTTAACAACGAAAACCTGGACGACGCTTGGGAGTCCTGCGAACAGGCGCTGGCTTTGGATGAAAACAACGCGGTCGCGTTTCGAGTTCGCGGGGACGTGCTGTCGAAACGAGGCGAATTTGAGCCCGCGATCAACGCCTTCCAACAGGCGATTCGGCTCAATCCCCGTGACGATACGGCTCACTTTGGCTGCGGGTTTGCTTGCATGCACACGGGAGCGAACGACGAAGCCATTACTAGTTTCGATGAAACGATTCGCCTACGGCCCAATTCTCCCGGAGCGTTCGTGAACCGAGGCATTGTGCGGCGCAATCAAGGCGAACTCGACAAATCTCTGGCCGACCTTGGCGAAGCGATTCGAATGAACCCAAAAGAACCATGGGCCATGGTGCATCGGGCGATCACGCATTCGCAGAACAAGAATCATGAAGCGGCGCTAAGCGATTTGAATCGGGTCATACAACTGAATCCACAATTTGGAAACGCCTATTGGAATCGCGCCATGGTTTGGAGCGGCCAAGGCGACTACACCAAGGCGCTGGCCGATTTCGAGGAAGCGATTCGATTCGAACCGGAATTGATCGGCGCGCACAACGGCCGCGCATGGCTGTTGGCGACGGCGCGGGATCCCAAGTTCCGAGATGCCGAATCGGCGCTCGCCAGCGCTACGAAGGCGTGCGAACTATCCGATTGGAAGGAGACGATGTTCCTTGATACGCTCGCCGCGGCCCACGCCGAAAACGGGGACTTTGATCGAGCGATCGAGTGGCAAACCAAGGCCATCGAAAACGCCACGTCGGCGGAAGCTGAGAGTTATCAACTCGTGAAACGCCTGAAACTGTACGGCCGGGGCGAGCCGGTTCGCGAAGGCCCCGTTCCCGGGAATGACACGCAAGCGTGAGTTCACCCTGCGACCCTCTGTCGGCTCGATAAACAACAAATAACGTCGTAAAGAACTTCTTTTACAATTTATTTTTCATCGCTGCTGCTCGTAGAATCCTCGTGTCAGTTCACTTGGCAATTCGTTTCCAATTTCAGAACAGAGCCACGAGGAGAAATCTCATGTTGCGAAACCATGCAATCCTGTTGCGACTAGTTAGTTGGGCCGCGATCTTCGTTTTGCTGTGTGGCGCGGGCCAGGCGGAAGAGACCGCGCGTATGCGCGTTGCCGAATGGGGGACGTTTACCGTGCTGCAGGATGAAGCCGGCAGACCGTTGGCCGGCGTCAACGTGAACGAAGAATCACTGCCCAACTTTGTTCACCGGCTAGGCTACCATTTGATTCCCCAGGCGAGTCAGATTTCTCCGTTCGCCGGCATGCGATCGAAAGGCCTGCCTTCAAGTTACCCTTACGCCATCATGCGGATGGAAACGCCGATCATCTATTTCTATCCAACCGAGGCGCAAAAGAAGCCGCTCGAAATTGACGTCAGCGTGGGCTTTCGCGGTGGCTGGATCAGCGAATGGTATCCGCGCGCGGAAGTTCAAGCGCCGGGGTTCAAGAACGCGTTCAAAAATATGGGCATCATCTCGCCTGATCAGACCGGCACCATCCGATGGAAAAATCTGCGCGTCGGCGCGGATGTGAAACTTCCCGAGACGACGGAACATGTTTGGCTTGCGCCGCGCGATGTGGATTCCGCTCGAGTGGTGGCCGACGGCGGGCAGGCCGAGCAGTATTTGTTCTACCGGGGCGTCGCGAATATCGAAGCGCCGTTACGAGTTTTGCGAAGTCGTGACGATACGCTATCGATTGAAACTAACGGTCGCCTGCTGCAGCCTACCGAAGAGTGCAAGTTCTCGGCGATGTGGCTGGCCGACATTCGTCCCGATGGCAAGATCGCCTTTCGCGAACTTTCGCCGGCGACCATTCGAGGTCAAGCGAAACGCCAATCGATCGCCACCACTCCGGGAGCGTTTTCGAAAATGGAATACAGCAAAGCGAATCTTGGCAAACTGCAAACATCGATGCGGGGAGCGCTGTTGCGTGACGGGCTCACCGCCGATGAGGCCGACGCTATGCTGGCGACTTGGAAATTGTCGTATTTCCAAAGTCCCGGACTGCGCCTGTTCTTCTCCTTGCCGCGGTCTTGGACCGATGCCATTTTGCCGCTGTCGATTTCCGCTCCGGCCGACATTACCCGGGTGATGATTGGTCGTATCGAACTGGTCACTCCTCAGCAGCGAAAACTGTTGGAGAAGCTTGCGCAAGTTCCCGCTTCCACGTCAACGTGGTTTACCGACGCGGTGAATAAGGCTCCCGCTGCCCAACGCGGTCGGATGCTTGTACAGCTCATCCGAGAAGAGACCACCTTCGCGGATCTGGGAATCGCGGTTCCGAAGGATTATCAAGCCTACCTCGACCTGGGCCGATTCCGCGATGCGATCCTCTTGGACCGCCAGCGGCAAAAGCCCAACGAAACGCTGAAGAAATTCGTGGCGAACTACGGCATCCGCGGATTCGGTGCCGCACCCGCGGGCAACGTCAAAGCCCAGGAAGGTGTCGTCAGCGGAGGCGAGTGAATCAGGGTTCGGGTATTCGCCAACCCGACTTGATCCAAGGAATGTTTTCGTCAACGTCGATTCTCAGCCGCAAGCTCAACTGGGCGGCATGATGTTGGACGTGGCGAATGTTGTAGGTGTAGACTTCTGCCCGCGAAAAGGGCAGCCAGTCGAATTCGGAAAGTGCCTGAAGTGATTCGGTCGTTTCCGCCGCGATCACCTCCCGCGTCTTGGCGCGACAAAACTCGAGGTAGGTTTTGATCGACGATCGGTCATAAAGAAGCCGCGGGGCGCGGTCTTCCAATTCCTCGTAGTCGCGAAAGAAGTCCTGGTGGTCGCGATGGAACGGCTGGACGCGAAGTGCATCCAAGTCGAGCCCTAGATACAAGTCTGCCCAAAACAATCCGTGAAAAGCAACCTGACAAAATGCGTGGTTCCCGACCGGCGCGTCCCAAGCCGCCTGCGGACAGCGATCCACGCAGGCGTCGACAGTGCCCAGCGCGGCCTCCAGTTGTTTGGCGGTTAGTTCCTTGAATGTGTCGAGCATCGCGGTTCCTTTCATCCTTGCACTTGGAGAGGGCGGAGGTGCCGTGTTGGTTCACGATTATTTTTCGTGATTTGTTTCCGAACTCTCCGGCGGCGAGCCGACTCGGTACCAGACTCGTATGAACTGGTGCCAGCGGCTGGGGGAATCGCCGCTGGTGCCCAACGCCACATCCGCGGATCCTTCTTCGTAACGGCTCCAGATGTTCGGCAGCACGACCGTTTCCACGTTGATCACTCGGATGTCGTATTCCTTGATCCAATCGTTCGCGGCTTCCACCGCGATTTCGAGAGATTCGTAAGTGCCTTCGCGGAACAGGCCGGGCTGGGCAATCATCTCGGGGACGAAGTCTTTGAATTTGATCATGCGGCAACACTGCAACGGGGGACATGATTCAAAAATGGAATCCTCACTTCGTTTCATCTCCGTTACAATACAGTGAGTTGGACAAAATGTATTGCTCGACGGCGCGCGGAGTGTGAAATCGGATGGATAACCCCTCGACGACCCGACGGCGAATCTCGGTGCTGCTATACTCAACCAGCGGCATGGTGACACGGGTGTTTTCAAAAACGGCAATCCGCGCCGGCGACGCGAGTTCTCTCAGTATCCCATAATCTGGTTCGGGCGAATCGGGTCGGGATACGACCGTGGGAATGGCCAGTTCGCAAATGCGCTCCGGCTGTCGCCACGTGGGCAAATCGAAAAACATGTCGGCACCGAGCAGCAAGTGCAATTCGGCATCCGGGTGTTCGGCGTGAATCTCGGCCAGAGTTTCCACCGTATAGCTAACGCCTTGCCGGTCGAGTTCGATGTGAGAGACAAGAAACGCCTCATGGCCGGCGATGGCCAATTCAAGCATCTCGACGCGTGCCTTGGCGGGAGCGAGAATTTTCGACTGTTTGTGGGGAGGAACGGCGGCCGGGACGAATCGCACCTGATCGAGCCGGCATTGCTCGCGCGCGGATTCCGCCAACAGCAGATGCCCGTGGTGAACGGGATCGAAGGATCCGCCGAGAATTCCGATTCGCATCATGTGTCCGTTTTGCCGCCCGCGGCCGTTGTTCGAATCCCCTTGTCTTGCCAGCAGATCATTGTGCCTGATAATCGTATCGATTGAGGGCATGGCTGACCACCGGCAGGTCTCTGCCAGAAGAACCTTCCATGACGCGCCGACAACAAGAGTTGTTTGAAACCGAACCCCCTCCGTGGGAAATGGACGAGCAAGGGGAACGGCTCGTGGCGACGGTCGTCTTTGCCGAGAACCCGTTCGGTCCGTATGACTACCAAGTTCCGGAACTGCTGCGGGCGGAACTCGAGCCGGGAAAACGGGTGCGTGTTCCCCTGGGCAAGTCGAATCGGCTGCTGACCGGGTACTGTACGCAAGTCGAAAATCGGCAGGTGTCGGGCCGGCCGCTCAAGGAAGTTAGGTCGGTGGTGGACGGCCGCCGTCTGCTGTCACCCGCCATGTTGCGAGTCACCAAGTGGGTTGCCGACTACTACTTGTGCGAGTGGGGCCAGTCCATCGAAGCCGCGGTTCCCGCGGGGGTGCGAGGCCAAGCTGGAACGCGCGAGGTGCTATTTCTTAGCGTTCCCACGAGTGTCACGGCACGACTGACGCAACTCAAGCTGCCTCCGAAACAAGCGCAAGCTTTGAAGATTCTGGCGGCTTCGGAGCAGCCGATGACTCCTCCTCAACTCGCCGCCGCCGCCCACTGCACTCAAGGGCCCATCAACGCCCTGAGGAAAAAGGGACTGCTGCAGGCGGATATTCGACGATCGCAAATGGGCGATCACGACGTGCGGCCCGAAGCGCCTTCCACGCCGCCCACACTGAACGATCGGCAGCAGAGCGCCTTGGACACGATCGTGCGCTCCTTGGACGAGCGGCGGCATGAAACCATCTTGTTGCACGGCGTCACCGGTAGCGGCAAGACGGAAGTTTACATTCGCGCGATCGAGCACGTGATCAGTTTCAAGCGCCAAGCGATCGTGCTGGTTCCCGAGATCAGTTTGACGCCGCAAACACGCCAGCGATTTCGTTCGCGATTTGAACACGTGGCGGTGCTGCACAGCCATCTTTCCGATTCCGAACGGCATTGGCACTGGCAACGGATCGCGCGGGGAGAAGTGCAAGTGGTCGTCGGCGCTCGCAGCGCCGTGTTTGCTCCCACGCCTCATTTGGGGATCATCGTGATCGACGAAGAGCACGACGCTTCGTTCAAACAGGACAGCACGCCCCGTTATCACGCCCGCGACGTCGCCCTGTATCGGGCCCGCGAAGAAAACTTGCCGTTGGTACTGGGTTCGGCGACTCCTTCGCTGGAAAGCTGGCACGCCAGTCAGAGCGAACAGTTTCGGGTGGTGGAGATCCCGCATCGCGTGCTGAACCTTCCGCTGCCCACGGTCGACGCGGTGGATCTGCGGACGGAAAAGCTCAACCGTCACAGCCGGGGCGCGATCAGCCGGCCACTGCAGGCGGCGATAAGCGATACGCTCGACCTGGACGGGCAAGTCATCCTGCTGCTCAATCGTCGCGGTTTTTCGACCATCATTCAATGCCCGTCGTGCGGCGAGGTGGTGAGTTGTCCGGCGTGCGACGTGGCCCTGACGCATCACCGCGAAGGCGAGAAAGCCGCTTGTCATTACTGCGAATACACTATCGACGCGCCGCCAAGATGTCCCGAGTGCAACTTCGAAGGGATCCGTTACAGCGGCCTGGGAACTCAGCGGCTCGAGGCGGAAGTTCGCTCACGTTTTCCAGGCGTCGCCTGCCTGCGGATGGACAGCGATTCGATGCGAGGGGTCGGCTCGCACGAGGCGGCGCTCGACCGATTCCGCGACGGTGAGGTCAAGATCTTGTTGGGCACGCAAATGATCGCCAAGGGACTGGACTTTCCCAATGTGACTCTAGTCGGCGTGATCAACGCTGACACCGCCTTGCACTTTCCCGACTTTCGCGCCGCCGAGCGAACGTTTCAACTCGTGACACAAGTCGCCGGCCGAACCGGCCGAGGGTCGAAAGGCGGCCGCGTGATCGTGCAGACGTTCAGTCCCGAGCATCTGGCCATCCAGGCAGCGATGCAACACGACTACCACATGTTTGCCTCGCAGGAACTGCCAGCGCGGGACGAGTTTGGATACCCGCCCGCCACCGCCATGATCCGCGTTATCTTCAGTGGCGCGTCGCAGACCAACACCGAGCAGTTCGCCCAACAGGTCTCCACATCACTCCGGGCGGCCTTCGAGGCCGACACCGTGCAGGTTCGCGTTCTGGGTCCGGCACCCGCGCCGATTGCCAAGCTGCGTGGCAATGTCCGCTTTCACTTGCTGATGATGGCTCACGACGGGCTCGCCCTGCGAGAAACGGTACGAAGCTCGGCGTCGACATGGAAGGCTCCTCGGGATGTCAAATGGCAGATCGACGTCGATCCGGTGAATATGCTGTGATTCAGCGAGGATTGCCGTGCTACGGCGAATAGCAAATAGAAGAGATTGCACTGGCTCCTGCCCAGAATGAAATCTAGAATAAGGCTTGAATACGCGACCAATCTTCTTTTCCTTACCGCATCATGTCTTATCGTTCCATAAAACGGTACTTCGGCGAAACCAACCTTGAGCGGAAGTGTCAGATTCTGTTTCTCGCGGTGCTGCTGATCATTATCGTGGGCGGCTTTTGGGCGGTTGGCAGCCGCACCAAGCAACTCGTGATGGAGACCACGCAAAGCAAGGGGCGGGCTTTGGTCGAAATTGAAATGCTGAGGGTCCATTTCAACTTCGTGGACCCCGACCCCGAAAACGAGTTGGCGGACCTGGCAGCCAGGATGAGCGACCAGTTGTTGACTCGGGAATACAAAACAGAAATTGTGACCCTTGATTCGCAGTACCTCATGGACAACGTCAATGCGCGGGAACCCGCGGACGAGGAGGAAGCGAGGATACTCGTTGAGTTAGCCAAGCATCTCGCGGACCAGGCCACGGCGGCGGCCAACAAGGAATCCGTTCCTGTTGAGTCCGTTGAGGCGTTACACGACTTTGTCGCGCTGCCAAGCGGGGAAGAGGACTACATATTCAAAGACCGGCGGATGAACAACGAGTACCACTATTACGTGCCGATCCGCTGGCAAACCATGTGCCGCGCTTGCCACGGCAGCCTGGTTGAAAGGGGCGCGGTGTCCTCGCTGGAAGGCGCGGTAGCATACGGCAACGACCCGCCGCTGCATGTCGTGAAACTCGTCATGCCCTATGAAGAAACGCAAGCGACACTGATTCAAACTTCGGCCATTCTTTGGGCGGCGGGATTCGCGACGTTGTTCGTGTCCATGTTGGGACTCTATGTGATTGTTCGGTATGTCGTCGTCAAACCTCTAAAACATCTGCGCGATGTAAGCGACGCCGTCAGCCGCGGCAAGACCGAACTGCGTGCCGAACTGAATACGGGCGATGAGTTTCAGGATCTCGCCACCTCTTTTAACCGCATGCTGATTCACCTCACCGACGCACAATCGGAATTGAGGAACGTCAACAAGGATTTGGACGCCAAAGTCGACGAACTGGCGCAGCTCAACGTGCGGCTGTACGAGACCAATCAGGTTAAGAGCGAGTTTCTGGCGAACATGAGCCACGAACTGCGCACGCCGCTGAACAGCATTATTGGATTCTCTGAAGTTTTGAAAGGGATTGATTCCCTTGAGTCGAAGCAAAAGCGGTACGCGGAGAACATCGAAAAGTCGGGCCGCGTGCTGCTGGAAATGATCAACGACATTTTGGACTTGGCCAAAATTGACGCGGGCCGAATGGAAATTCGGCCGACCGAGTTTGACGTGGGCAGCGTCGTTACGGCACACTGCGACATGGTACGTTCGCTCTCGGAAGACAAGAACATTGATCTGGATGTTCATGTCCAGCCGAAGTTGCCGCCCTTGTATCAGGATCAGGCCAAGCTTCAGCAGATCTTGACCAATCTGCTGTCGAACGCCATCAAGTTCACTCCCGAGGGCGGGCGCATCGACGTGTCCGTGGGCACCGATGCGAAAGGCCGTCTGGAGTTGACCGTGGCCGACACTGGAGTGGGCATCGCCGATGAGGACCGAGAAGTCATCTTTGAAAAGTTTCGTCAGGGTCCGTCACTGTTGGGCGACAACAATCTGACTCGCGAGTATTCTGGTACGGGCCTGGGGCTTTCGATTGTCAAGGAGCTTTGCAAATTGATGGGGGGCGAGATTTTGCTGGCGAGCGAACTTGGCAAGGGCAGCAGCTTTCGGATCCTTTTGCCTTGGTCCGCGGCCGAGCAAGCGAAATTCGCCAGCGAGTTGCAGGCGAAGCTAGAGAACATCACACGTCCGCGGCGTGATGATATCGAAAGTGTGACCGAGGCCGACGATACGCACCCTGAAGACGCCGAGCCCGACGCCCCGGCCGCCTCGCTGCCGCTTCCGACAGCGTCCACGATGGCCGACAACTAGCACTTCTTGTATGCTTGTCGGATTCCGTCACTCACTGCCCGCCAAGGATCATGACAAACAACGAATCGCAACCCGCGGCCACGGTCCACCTGTTTACCGATGGAGCGTGCAGTGGCAATCCCGGCCCAGGCGGCTGGGCCTTTATTTTGCGGCATCTCGCCACGAAGACCGAAAAGGAACAATCCGGGTCCGAGGGGCACACCACGAACAATCGCATGGAACTGACGGCCGTCGTGGAAGGCTTGCGGGCGTTGAAGAAGCCTTGTCGTGTCGAGCTGTTTTCCGACAGCAAATACGTGGGGCAAGGAATCAGCGAATGGATGCAAAAATGGAAGAAAAACGGCTGGCAGCGGCGCGAGGGCAACAAGTTCAAACCGGTCAAGAACGAAGATCTGTGGCGGAAACTGGACGAGTTGACGACTCGCCATCAGGTGAAATTTAGTTACGTCCCGGGCCACAGCGGCCACCCGGAAAACGAACGCTGCGACGAATTGGCCGTCGAAGCCTATCAGTCGCTGCGCTAGCAGTCTTTTGAAAAACACGTAGGCCGGACCGAGGAGCAACGCGACGACGTTCCGGCATCCACGATTTGAGGGAAAACTGAGAACTGCCGGAGCAGCGCTTCGCTTGATCCGGCCTACACAATTGGTTTTTCAACAGGCTGCAAGGGGCGCTGCTACTCAAAACGTGACGACCTTCCTAAAATGGAAGAATGTCCGATGCATCAGGTATCGAAAACTCAGCCAACGAGAAAACTCCGGCGGAACAGCTAACCACGCCGGTTCAGTTCCTGAAGGGCGCGGGGCCGAAGCGAGGTCCGTTGCTGGAAAAACTTGGACTGCGGATCGCCCGGGATTTGCTGTTCTTTTTTCCTCGCGACTATCAGGACATGAGCGAGATGCGCTGCGTGGATGACTTCGAGGAAGACATTCCACTAAGCGTGTGCGGCACGGTTGAAGAAATCGAGATGCGCAACACGGGTGTCGGCCGTTCGATGCTGGGGGTGCTGATCCGCCAGGATCGCGATTATTTGCGAGCGGTTTGGTTCAATCAGCCCTTTATGCAGCGCAAGTTCTTCCAGGGGCAACGGGTCTTGTTGTCGGGCACCGCGCGATTAAACGGCATGCGGTGGGAAATGACACACCCACAAGTGCAGATGCTGAACGACGAGGAACAGCCACCCGTGGGCCGAATCTTGCCGATTTATGCGCTGACCGAAGGGCTGAAACAGTCGCACCTGCGGCGGGTTGTTCAGAATGTTGTCGAGCAATGCTTGGAAGCGGTGGACGAAGTTTTTCCCGAAGACTACTTGCGCGAGCACCGGCTGTGGCCCATTCGGCAAGCGCTGCCTCAGATTCACGCCCCGGTCGACAAGCCGTCGTTGGAAGCGGCCCGGCGCCGGTTCATCTATCAAGAGCTGCTCGTGTTGCAAATCGCCCTGGCCCTTCGCAAGCGTCAATTGACCACCCAGCGGCGCGCGCCGGCTCTGGCGGCGACCGCACAAATCGACTCCCGCATCTTGCGGCTGTTTCCTTTCGAATTGACCGCCGACCAAAAGCAGGCGATGTCTGAAATCGCTGCGGATATGCAACGCGACTGGCCCATGAATCGCCTGCTTCAGGGTGATGTGGGCAGCGGAAAGACGATCGTCGCGGTCTACGCCATGCTGCTGGCCGTTGCTCACGGGCATCAAGCTGCCCTGATGGCGCCAACGGAAGTGCTCGCCCGGCAACATGCCCGCACGCTCACTACTAGCCTGAGCGAGAGCCGAGTGCGGATCGGCCTATTGACCGGTTCGCTTACCGCGGCCCAGCGGCGAGACACCTTGGCCGCCATCCGCGCGGGCGAGGTGGATTTGATCGTCGGAACGCAAGCGATTGTTCAGGAGGGCGTCGAGTTCACGAATCTCGGCCTAGTGGTGATCGACGAACAGCACAAATTCGGCGTCCGTCAGCGGGCAACACTGAAGCAAGCCGGGCTCGACCCGCACTACCTGGTCATGACCGCCACGCCCATTCCGCGGACGATTTCCATGACGTTGTTTGGCGATCTGGATGTCTCAACGCTTAGCCATAGTCCGCCCGGCCGCCAGCCCGTGCATACTTATTTGGGTGACGACGAAAAAAGAGAAAGCTGGTGGGAGTTCTTTCGCAAGAAACTGCGTGAGGGGCGGCAGGGGTTCGTGGTGACGCCGCTGGTCGAGGAATCCGAGACGAAGCAAACCGCCAGCGTCCAAGCGGCCTTTGAACAGTTGGCCAACGGCGAACTGGCCGAGTTTCGCTTGGATCTGATTCACGGGCGGCTTAGCGCGGCTGAAAAAGATAACGCCATGGAGGCATTTCGGCGCGGCGACATTCAAGTCTTGGTCACGACTTCGGTGGTCGAGGTTGGAATCGACATCCCTAACGCCACGGTGATGACGATCGAAGGCGGGCACTGGTTCGGCCTGGCTCAACTACATCAGCTTCGCGGGCGGATCAGCCGCGGCACGCACCCCGGCTACCTATGCGTCTTTTCCGAGGCGGCCACCGACGAGGCTCGCCAGCGCCTGCAGGCGTTCGCCGGAACCAGCGATGGGTTCGAACTCGCGGAAATCGACTTCCATTTGCGGGGCCCCGGCGATTTGTTCGGCACCAGGCAGCACGGGCTGCCACCGCTGCGAATCGCCGACCTGAACCGCGACATGGAGATTCTGGACGAAGCCCGCCGCGACGCCCAAGCCCTAATCGCGGAAGATCCGGACCTGAGCGATGAAAAGTTCTCGCGATTGCGCCGCATGGTCGTCGCTCGATACGGAAAGGCGCTGGACTTGGTGGACGTCGGCTAGCAGGCCCACGGAACGCCGGTTTCCCCATTGCCATGGGGGAATCAGGGCTCTGGTCACTCCCTTTCACGACATTTCTGATTTTTCTTTCAACATTCCCGGCCACCGTGCCATATAGGTCTGTACAGCTCAGAGGAATTGAGGATGAAGCACGGCCAAGAACCGGATGAATGGCTGATGGGCCAGGTTGCCTTGGGGAAGCGAGAGTTTCTTGCGCCCTTGGTCCGCCGATACGCAAGTCCGTTGTTGACCTACATCCAACGCATGGTCGGCGACCGCCACCGTAGCGAGGAGTTATTTCAAGAAGTGTTCTGGCGATTGTGGACAAAACGAAAGCTCTACAAATTCCCCAAGTCCTTTAAGGCGTGGCTGTTCGCGATTGCCGGGAATCACTGCCGGGCCGATTTTCGGCGGGCCAAGGTTTCCAGCGTGTCACTCGACGAAGACTCGCCGTCGGTGCCGGTCTCCGCGGGTCCCTCACCCTTGGAGGCCGCCGTCGATACCGAAACCGCGAAACTGGTCGAAGCGGCCGTGACCCAGTTGCCACCCAAGCAGCGAACCGTCGTGGTGTTGAGAATTTGGAACGGACTCTCCTACGGCGAAATTGCCGAAGCCGTCGGCGGCAAGGAAGCGACCGTGCGTTCCAACATGCATCATGGCTTGGCCACGATGCGCAAGTATCTGGAACCCCGAATGTGAAAACCAACGGCCGGTGGCCCGGTTTTGTTGGAGGAATCCATGATCAAACCCAATGAACATGTACTCGACCACGTCGACGACTACTGGCACGAAGTACTCGATGCGGAAGATTCGGACGCCGTCCGCCAGCATTGCGACGACTGTTCAATTTGCGCCGCCGGATTGGCCGAGGCCAAAAAACGATTCGAGGCACTGAAGGCCGTCGCCGTCAGTGAACCAAGCGAACAATTGATGCGGGAAACCGTGGAGGCAATCGAAATGAAAGAGCGTCGGCAGTCAAAAGCGTGGAAAATCGTAAGGCGCGCGGCGCTGACGGTAACGGCCGCGTCGATCTTGATCATTGGCAGTTTTAATGTCTACTTCTCCACCCTGCGGCCCACGCCCTACGACTTGCGGTTGTATGGGCAAACAAAACTTCTGTCGGGCACTTCGGCATCGGTGCGGGTGGCTGTGTTTAATATCGACACCGGGCAGCCTTCACCCGGAATTCCCGGATCGATTGAGCTTTACGATCGAGCCAACAATCAATCCGTCACTTTGGCTTCCTTTACGACCGATCAGCAGGGTACGGCCAGCCCCTTGATGGAGGTCCCCGATTGGCCGCAAGGCAGTTATGAACTGCGATTGCAGGCGAAGACCGGGTTCACCGGCGAAGGCGTGCAACGAAACATCGAACTGACGCGCAAGTGGAAGCTGATGCTGTCGTCCGACAAGCCGGTTTACAAACCAGGTCAGACGATTCGGCTGCGGGCGCTCGCGCTGCGCCGTCCCGACCTGCATCCCGTGGCCGGGCAAGAGGTCGAATTTTCGATCAAGGATCCCAAAGGCAACGTCATTTTCAAGCAGCGTGACGTGACCAGCAAGTTCGGCATTACGTCATCGGATTGCCCACTGGCGACCGAACTGTTGCATGGCAAGTATCAAGTCTTCTGCCAAGTCGGAGACGTGAGCAGCGAGCGGACGGTGACGGTGGAAAAGTATGTCCTCCCCAAGTTCAAGGTCACCGTCAAGATCGACAAACCGTTCTACGGCCCTAGCGACCAGGTATCTGGTACCGTCGAGTCGCAATATTTCTTCGGCCAACCGGTCGCTGGGGCCGATGTTACGATCGACGTTCGCGCCGCCGGCTTCTCGCAACAAGAAGTCGCGTTCATCGAAGGCAAGACCGACGATGAAGGCAAGCTTGCGTTTCGTTTTGACTTGCCCAGCCGAATGTTTGGCCAACCCCGAGACGGCGGGAACGCCCGCTTTCAACTGATCACCTTGGTCAAGGATTCGGCCGGACAGGCGCAGACGGCCAGCGCTTCGCGAGTGGTCGCATCGGAACCGATTCGCGTCGAAGTGATTCCCGAGGCGGGCACGTTGGTCCGCGGCGTTCCGAACATGGTTTACATCTACGCCAGTTATTTGGACGGCCGTCCGGCGCAGGCCAAGTTGAAGGTCAATGGCCTGGACAAAGGACAAACAAACTCTTTGGGCGTGGCGGCCTTTGAAATGCCTCCTTGTGATGCTCAGGCCGGCCTGACCGTGAGTGCCACCGATGAGGACGGCCGTCTTGGCCGCAAGCACGTGACCTTGCAGGTCGGCCAAGCCAGTAACGACTTTCTGATCCGGCCCGATAAGTCGGTCTACGATGGCGGCGATACCGTGACCATCACGGCGGTGGGCGGCGGAGTGGAACCGGTGTTCTTGGACTTTATCAAGGACGATCAGACGTTGCTCACGCAAACCATAGATATGTCCGCCGGGCAAGGCGAGATTCAAATCGATTTGCCGCCGGACGTCTTTGGAACAGTGCGATTGGAGGCTTATCGTTTCGGCTCATCGGGTCTTGCCGCGAATCGCTCGCGGATGGTCTTTGTTCGCCAAGCTAACGAATTACAAGTGAAGGCCACTCTGGACAGCGAGCAATACAGGCCGGGAGAAACCGCCAAGCTGAATTTCAGTTTGACCGATGCCGAAGGCAATGCCGTTCCCGGCGCGATCAGCGTGGCGGCGGTCGACGAAGCGGTCTATTCGGTCATGTCGCAATCAGCCGGCATGGAAACCGTATTCTTTCTGCTTGAGAAAGATCTGCTGCAGCCTGTGTATACGATCTACTCGCAATGGATGCCGCAGATGTCGGACGATATTCCGCTCGCCGATCGCGACGAGTTCAACCAGGCATTGTTTTCCAAAACGGCGGTCGCCGAGAACATGCAGGTAACCGATGCCAGTTATCAGTCGCCGTTTTCGTTGGCGGTTCGCAGCTATGGGAAGAAGGCCAGGGACTTCAAACGTCGTCGTAGGTTGGGCATGGAAGGCGTGGTCGTCGCCTGGTGTTCACTGGCCGCCAGCTTACTGTTGTTCGGAGTCGTTGTCTTTGCGATACGAAAGCCGCGCGCCTTTGTCTGGAGCGCCGCCGGAGTCGGCGTGTTGTCCGCTAGTGGCTGTTGTCTGCTGTTCGTTCTGAGTTTCTTGTTCGCGCCACTCGGTGCAAAATTCGAAACGGGGGCGGCTGTCTTCGATTCTGCGGAAGCCATGCCGAGTGCCGGCATGGCCTGGACTTCCAACATGGACGCGGGCAGCGAAAGTGAAGGGCCGACCGACGCGGAACCGGGGCGAGCTCCTCCACGGCTGCGTCAGCAGTTCCCCGAGACATTGTATTGGCAACCCGAATTGGTGACCGACGAAAACGGCCAAGCAACCCTGGAGATTCCGCTGGCTGATTCGATCACTTCCTGGCGATTGACCGCCGGAGCCGTTTCGGCCGATGGAAAACTTGGCAATTTGCAACAGCCGATTGAGGTATTTCAGCCGTTCTTCGTCGAGTTTGATCTGCCGGTGGAATTAACGCGGGGCGACCAAGTCAGTGTGCCGGTGGTGGTCTACAACTATCTCAACATGCCGCAAACCGTGGAATTGGAACTGGCCGACGCTGAATGGTTCACGTTGCTGGAAGGCGAACCGGCGAAGCGGAGCATTGAATTGAAAGCAAGCGAAGTCCGTTCGTTTCACTTTCCGCTCACGGTCCACAAAGTTGGCCGCCACCGGTTGAAGGTAACCGCGATTGCCGGCGACGCCAGTGACGCGATCCAGCGCGAGATCGACGTCGTTCCCGATGGCCGCCGCGTGGAAGAAGTGGCCAGCGGAACACTCGACCAGCCCGTCGAAATGCCACTCACCGTCGCGGACGACGCCATCGAGGGCAGCGTCCACGCGGTGGTGCGATTGTATCCTTCCACGTTCAGCCAACTCGTCGAAGGGCTGGATGCCATTTTCCAAATGCCGTCCGGCTGCTTCGAACAAACGTCGTCGACCACCTATCCCAACATCCTGGCGCTGGACTATCTGCGAAAGACAAATACTTCGCTGCCGGCGATCGAAGCCAAGGCGCGGCAGTACATTCATGTTGGTTATCAGCGGCTGATCAGCTTCGAGGTGCCTGGCGGCGGATTTGACTGGTATGGCCGTCCGCCCGCCAATCTCACGCTGACCGCCTACGGGTTAATGGAATTCGAAGACATGGCCCGAGTCTATGATGTCGATCCCAATCTCATCCGCCGAACGCGTGATTGGCTGTTGGCACAGCGGAACAGCGACGGATCATGGCCGCACCGCTCGGATCGCCTCCACGATAACTGGAACGGTTTTGGCTCGGAGCAAAGCCCCAACCTGGCACCGACTGCCTATGTCGCTTGGGCCGTGTTTGGCGGCGAGCAGGCTGGTTCCAATTCACAAGCGACTTTGGATTACTTGTTGGCGCATCGTCCAGAAACAATTGACGACCCGTACCTGTTGTCGCTGATGATCAATGCCATCGCGGCCATCGACAAGAATCACTCGGACCTGCGGCTCTACGCCGATCGGCTCGTTGCGCTGAAACAATCCAGCGACGAAGGCCGTAGTGTGCGGTGGTCGCTGGCCGAGGGCCAAAGCACCGCCTTTTACGGCGCGGGCCAAAGCGGCAGTATCGAAGCGACCGCCATGGCGACGATCGCCCTGTTGAACATTCAGCAACACCCGGCTGCAACTCGCGGGGCCCTCAACTGGCTGGTCGAGCAAAAAGACGCCAACGGAACATGGCATTCCACGCAAGCCACCGTCCTGGCGCTCAAGGCGCTGTTGGACGGAACCGGCAAGGCGCTGGGCAAAGAACAATCACGCGAGATCGAAATTGCCCTTGGTGGCGAAGTGGTGCGGACCGTGGAGATTCCCGTCGATCAGTCGGACGTTGTCCAGCAGTTCGACCTGTCCGATATGGTCACCAGCGCCGGCCAATATCAGCTCTCGATTCGTGACAAGACCGGCACGGCGACCGGCTATCAAGTCGCTTTTCGCTACCACGTACCGGACGATGAAAAACCGGCCGACACCAGCGACGAGCCGCTGCGGATTGACATCAGTTACGACCGCGAACGGCTGCAAGTCGATGAACATGTAACCGCCGTGGCGACGGTGATCAATCAAAGCGACCAGATGGCGCCGATGGTCATCCTCGATCTCCCGATTCCCGGCGGCTTCACCATTGAGCCGGGCGAACTTGACGAACTGAAAGGGTCGGGGAAGATCGGCAAGTACCAAATCACTCAACGGCAAGCGATTATCTACCTGCGGGGCCTGCAACCGGGCCAAAAGCTGGAGCTGCGTTACCGCTTGAAGGCGACGATGCCGGTCAAACTAACCATCCGCCCCGGCCAAGCCTACGAGTATTACAATCCCCACCGTCGAGCAGCAAGCCTGGCCACCAAACTAGAGGCGGTGGAAAAGAAGTAGAACCAGGGTTGGCAAATTCTCCCCCTTGCCAAGGGGGAGCTAGAGGGGGTCCGTCCGCCGGTCGACTTGGCTTTCAGAAACAGCATACCCATCCGCCTTTCATTCCATTGTTAGGTGAGCCGCCACGGAACTAGAATAGACGCGGTCGGCGCGTGGGCAATGCCGGTCGAAGATCGAACGACCAACATGAACTGAAGAAGGACGGGATGCGGGTCCTCATCGTTACGCCACAGCACAATGAATTTGAGCATCTCGTCGCTCGAATGGAAGGCGACGACATCGGCTTGAAACGCATTCGGTTGGGGGCCATCGACGGCGAGGAACTGCGCCAGCGTGACCTGATATTTGCCACCGGCGGCCACGGCAAGGCTCAATTCGCGGCTCAGACCCAGTACCTACTTTCCCGTTGCGAGGACGTCGAACTGGTGATCTGCGCCGGAGCGGCCGGATCGCTGGTAGAGCACCTTTCGTTTGGCGACATTGTTGTTTCCACGGGCACGGTCGAACACGATTACAAACTGCGATTTGTCCAGCGGCCGCTGCCCGTTCACTGTGGGCATGAACCAACGATTGCCCAACTCCGCGACTTAGCGGCGGGGCAGGAATTTCCTTTCAGCGTTCACTTTGGAAGGATCGCCAGCGGCGATGAAGACATCGTGGATCGTCATCGGGCAAGCCAACTCCACGCGGAAACCAGCGCCTTGTGCGTGGCGTGGGAAGGGAGCGGGGGCGCTCGCGCGGCGGCGCTAAATGGCAAACCGTTTCTCGAAATCCGCGTGATCACGGATGCCGCCGACGATTCCGCTTCGACCGATTTTCAACAGAACTTGGCGAAGACGATTCCGAACATTGCGTCGTTCTTATTGGCATGGTCGCGCGGTCGCGAAGTTTGACCGTCAAAATGCCCGCCTAGCAGCCTGTTGGAAAACGGAGTGGGTGGCTGGGGTCGAACGAAAGTGAGCCTCCAGAACGCGATTTACTGGGGGTTCGCTACGCTCAACCCCAGCCACCCTCTCGAGGTTCGACTTTTTCAACAGGCCGCTTAACGGATCGCCGAATAGTCGGTCGCCTTCATGTAGATCGACTCGGGCCGTTCGCGCAGGAACTTGCCGTCTTTTTGCGACTCCTTGGCGACCTTTCGCCAGTCTTCGTCGCTTCCGAACGCTTTCCACGATTTGCCGGCGGCATCGCGACTGTCGTGCCGCACGATGTAGATCAACGTGTCTTTCGAGTTGGGCTCGTCGGCCGGATGCCAATAGGCAACCGACTTGATGCCGTGGCGATCGAACAGGCGAATCGTGTGGTCGCGAAAGCGGGCGTCGAGATTCGGCAGCTTGCCTTCGTTGCAGCGATAGATTCGCAATTCGAACACGCCGTCGCCACCCTTCTTACTGTTGGCGAACTTGGGCGAGTAATCCGCCACGTCCATGAACACCGAGTCGGGCCGCTTGGCCAAGATCTGGCCATCCTTCTGCGACTCGGCGGCGACTTTCTTCCAGGCGGGATCCGCCAGGAATGCTTTCCACGATGCCTTTGCCGCATCACGGCTCTTGTGCTTCAAAGCATAGATCAGCGTATTTTCGGATTTCGGCCCGTCGGCTGGCACCCAATAGCCGACCGATTCCATCCCGTGTTTCGTAAATAGACCGACGGTGTGGTCGCGGAACCGCGCGTTAAGATTGTCTAGTTTGCCTTCGTTGGTGGTGTAAGTTCGCAACTCGTAAACGTCGGCAAACGACGGGGGCGCACAGGTGACAACAGCGGCAAACATGGCAATGGCCCAGAAACGACGGATGGTTCGATGAAACATGATTATTGACATGATGGACTCCTGGAAACTCATGGGGTGAATTGAAGGGCAAGTCTAACCTGGATCACGGGCCGTTGGCAACTTTACGGCGGGTGGTCCGGCCACATCCTGTAGAGGAGAATTTGGATATATAATACAGGCGGTTGTGGTTGCTGGACGTTTGGCGGCGAATTGAGGATTTGGGAATGAATAGCAAAGTCGCTGTCGGAGTTCATGGTCCTCTCGAATTACGAAATGCGGGATGCCAAGCTGAACGCATGATTCGCTTCCTTGTGAGCGCCCTCTTGTTTGGTTGCGCAATCAATGTTCCCGCGCTAGCGGGGGATGCGGCAAGCGCCGACGAGTTTTTCGAAGAACGCATTCGGCCAATCTTGGTCGAACACTGCTACGACTGCCACGGACCTGACGAAGCAACCGCGAAACTTCGGTTGGATTCAAAGGAAGGCTGGCAGCGAGGCGGCGAACGAGGACCCGCTATCGTGCCCGGCGACCCCGCGGCCAGCTTGCTGATCCGCGCGGTTTCCTATCGTGATCCGAAACTCAAGATGCCGCCCGTCGATGACGGTGGGAAGCTGAGCGATCGCCAGATCGACGACTTGGTCACGTGGGTACGCCGGGGAGCCCATGATCCGCGAATTGGTAAGCACATCGAAACGGATATCGAAGCCGCGGCACGAAAGCACTGGGCGTTTCAGCCCGTGAACCGGCCGGCCATCGATTCCGACAAACATCCGATCGACTTTCTCATTGATCGAAAGCTGCGTGAGAAAGACTTCGTTGCCACGGAACCGGCCGACATGCGGACACTGATTCGCCGCGCCGTCTTCGACTTGCACGGCTTGCCGCCGACGGACAAGCAACTGGCGACGCCCCGAGACGAATTTCCGATTCTTGTCGCGCGATTGCTCGAGTCGCCGCGATACGGAGAACGCTGGGGACGGCACTGGCTGGATGTGGCTCGGTATTCCGATGCGAAAGACGGAGTACTCATGTATGGCGACGCGAGAATCCGCCCGTTCGCCTACACTTATCGCGACTATGTCATTCGGGCATTCAACGACGACAAGCCGTTCGACCAGTTTATTCGCGAGCAGATTGCGGCCGACCAACTGTCGTTGCCGGAACATTCGCCGGATCTGGCGGCCATGGGGCTGCTGACGCTCGGACGTATGTTCGACAACAACCGACATGATGTCATTGACGATCAAATTGACGTGGTATCGCGGGGGTTCCTGGCCCTAACGGTTACCTGTGCACGATGTCACGACCATAAATTCGATCCGATCCCGACGGCCGACTACTACTCGTTGTATGGCGTCTTCGCCAGTTGCCTTGAACCTTATGGCCGCCCGCGAATCGCGCCGATCGCCAAAGCCGGGCAAGCCTTCGAGGACGAGTTCGCCGCCAAGCTCGAAGAAGTCACGGCTTCGCGGCAAACGCACTACGAGGCCACTTTGCGGACGGCTCGCGAGCGAACCGCCGACTACCTGGTGCAAGTGGCGACCACCGAGCCGGATGTTTCTGAAACGGCGGTCTTCTTTCTGTCGCTCATTCCCGATCAACTTCGTCCACAAATCACATGGCGCTGGCGACAACTGATTGCTCGCCGGGCATTCGCCGACGATTCGATCTTCGGCCCGTGGCACGACCTCATGCGGGAACCGGTACTCAAGCCGAAAGAGTGGCAAAAACGGGGCGTTGATCCACGAATAATCGACGGGCTGTTGGCTGCCAAGCCACGGACCCCGGAAGACGTGGCCCGCGCTTACGGCAAGATCATTAACGGCGTGTGGGCGCGCCAGACGCATCTGCGCGACCGAATCGCGGCTATCGATTCCGAACTTTCGACGCTCGACGGCGGTGCCATCAATCTGGCGGATATCGTCGCCGGTGGCAGCGGGTTTGGCTCGGGAACTCGGGGACATGGAATTCACCCCGCCAGCGGGGCGGCGACCAAAAGCGAAACCGGCTTTGTCACCGTCCAGCAGCACGACACGTTGCTTTCCGTGCCGGGCAATCGATTCGTCGACGGTGTCTTTGTTCCCAAGGGCAGTTCGGCCACGATCACAACGACGGGAATCCGTATCGAAGACCTGACACCGACCAGCGGGCGGACATGGGACTACTTCAAATTCGGTCCAAGCTCAGGAGCCACGGCCAACACGATCGACGGTGCGGACTACTCTGTCGAACCAAACTGGATGCTGGCGATGCATGCCAACAAGGGCATTACGTTTGATGTGCGGGCGATGCGCGCGGCCTATGACTTTGAAGTGTCACGCTTCAAAGCGTTGTTTGGCCACGGGGGTGCCAAAGGTGAAAGCCAACTCGACTTCGCCGTTTATCTGGATGGCCGTCGAGTGCTGCGGCAGTTGAACTTTCAGGCGCAAAGCAAGGGACTCGTGGTCGATGTCGAGATTCCGCCACCGGTTCGGTTCTTGACGCTGGTCGTCACGGAAGGGGGTCAAGGTATCTCGCACGACCAGGCGATTCTCGGCAATCCACGCATCGTTCCGGATGCCTCTCAGCGATCTAGCGAGAAACGCAAACGCCGGGTGGCGGAGCGGCAGCGAGAGAAGCAGGCATTGCAAAGCCAACTCGATTCCTTGGCACTCGAAGACGATCCAATCGGCGCGCTATTGGTTTCCCGCGAAAGCCCCATTTGGTTTCCGAAAGAGGATATTTACTACTATTTGTCGCGGCAGCAGAAGGATGCTTATCGAGGACTGGTGAATCAACTGGACGCCATTTCGGTCAAGCATGGTTCGGCGGCGGCGCGAGCCATGATCGTGGTCGATTCACAGTCGCTTTACGATCCCGTCATCTTCCAGCGTGGCGATCCCGCGCTTCGCGGCACGCCGGTGCCCAGGCGGTTTCTAAAATTGCTTTCTCAACCGAAACGGACGGCCTTTTCCAATGGCGGCGGACGACTGGATCTGGCCAATGCGATTGCCTCGCCCGATAACCCGCTCACCGCGCGAGTTTGGGTGAACCGCGTTTGGATGCATCATTTTGGCCAGCCGCTGGTCGAAAATCCGGGCGACTTTGGGCTTCAAACCGGCCGCCCGATGCACCACGAACTGCTCGACTACTTGGCGGACTTCCTTGTCAAAAGTGGCTGGCGGACGAAGCCGCTGCACGAGCTGATCATGACGTCGCGGGCCTATCAGCGGGCATCCCGACTTCCAGAATCCGCTCAGGCGGCAAAGCAACTGGAAACCGACCCGGCGAATTCACTGATCTGGCACGCCAACCGACGGCGGCTCGACTTCGAGCAGATGCGCGACACGCTGCTCGCCCTTTCTGGAAAGCTGGACCCTACCATGTTCGGCCGTCCGCCGTTGATCACCGATCCGAAGAACACCCGCCGCACGGTGTACGCCTTTGTCGAGCGGCAGAACATCCCCACGATGGTGCAGACGTTCGATTTCGCCAATGCCGACACTTCGACCTCGCGCCGCGTGACCACCACGGTTCCCCAGCAGGCGCTCTTTGCGATGAACTCGCCGTTTGTGCTAGAGGCTTCCGCGGCACTCGCCGGCCGAGTGCGAGCCACAGAGCCCCTGGAGAGCATCAGGCAGCTATACCAAATCGTTTACGGACGCGCCGCGTCGAATGACGAAACCGCACTGGCCACGGAATTCCTGGCGACGAACTCACTCGAAGAGTTCGCCCAGGCGCTGTTAATGAGTAACGAAATGATGTTTGTCGATTGAGATCACAAGTTTGATTCGCTGGAAAACACGAATGACCCAACATCCCGCAACCATCTCACGACGCGACCTGCTACGCACCACGGGCACCGGCTTGGGCATGCTCGCTCTGCCATCTCTGCTGCAAGCGGCAGGGAATCCGTTGGCTCCCAAGCGCCCTCACTTTACGGCGCGCGCGAAACGCATTATTCATATTTATCTCAACGGTGGACCCTCTCAGGTCGACACGTGGGACCCCAAACCACAACTCACCAAATGGGGCGGAAAAAAACTTCCAGTCGGCAATCTGACGACCGAACGCGAAACCGGTGTGGCGCTGGCGTCGCCATTTCGATTCCAACAGTACGGCGAAAGCGGCTTGTGGTGCAGTGAGGTATTTGAGCAGACCGCGCGGCGGCACGCGGATCGGCTGTGCGTGATTCGCTCGATGTACGCCAACACGCCGAACCATGAACAAAGCATGCGGCTGATGAACACCGGCGATGAACGCCTGTCACGGCCGAGCTACGGTTCCTGGCTGACTTACGGCCTGGGTTGCGAGAATCAAAATCTGCCGGGCTTCGTCACGCTCTGCCCCGGCCTGCCGGTTGCCGATTCATCCAATTGGAGAAGTTCGTTTCTGCCCGGCATCTTTCAGGGCACGTATCTCGATACGAGAAAGACCAAAGTCACCGAGCTGATTGCCAACATCCAAAACCCGAAATTGGGCACCGCCAAGCAACGCCGTCAACTCGATTTGCTGGCCCGGCTGAACCGCCGCCATCAGCAGCAACGCAAAGAAGACGCCAACCTGGAAGCCCGCATTCAGTCGTTTGAACTTGCTTTCCGCATGCAGATGGAGGCCACCGACGCGCTGGATATCTCGAAGGAATCGAAAACGACTCAGCAACTATACAAGGCGGACACCGTGCATGGCCGTCAGTTGTTGATGGCCCGTCGATTGGTCGAGCGCGGCGTCCGTGTCGTCCAATGCTATCACGGAGATGTCCAGCCGTGGGATTCGCACAACAATATTGCTGGCGAGCATCGCAAACTTGGCAATCAGGCCGACGGGCCTATCGCCGCGTTATTGACCGACCTGGCTGGCCGCGGGCTGCTGGACGAGACGCTTGTCATTTGCGGCGGTGAATTCGGCCGCACGCCCGCCGTCGAGATTCCCATCGGGGGCGGCATGCCAACCGGCCGGGATCACAATCATCACGGCTTCACGATTTGGCTGGCTGGCGGCGGTGTCCAAGGCGGCATGACCTACGGTAGCACCGACGAATTCGGCTACCGAGCGGTGGAGAACCGAACCCACGTCCACGACCTCCACGCCACCATGCTGCACCTGCTGGGATTCGATCACGAACAACTCACCTACCGCCACGCGGGTCGAGACTTTCGGCTGACCGATGTTCACGGCAAGGTCCTCCGGGACATCCTGGCATGAGAACAATTGCATGAAGAAAACACTCGCCCTTGCGACATTGCTCTGCTTGTTGTTCAGCGGCACAGGGAAGGCCGACGCGGGCAAGTGGCTGTTCGTGTCTCTGTTGCGAGAAAAGAAGATTGTCACGTTCGAGCGGGACGCTGAATCGGGAGAGCTTGCTCGTCGACATGAAACCATCTGTCCGGCTGAACCCGCGTTTCTGAGCGCGTCGCCAGACCGACGGACCTTGTTCGCATCGTTTCGATCCAGCGGTGAATTGGCCAGCTTTCGAATCGACGCCAAGACGGGACGGCTCACACCGATCAGTGTCGTGCAGGGCGGTGATGATCCGGCATATTTGCTGACAGACCGTCGAGGCCGCTTCTTGCTGAGCGCGTATTATCTGGCGAACAAAGTCACGGTTCACAAGCTCGCGGCCGACGGGTCCATCAGCGAATTGCCCCTCCAGACGATCAAGACCGCCGAGAAGGCCCACGGTATCGTTTTCGATTCCACCAACCACATCGTGCTGGTTTCCCACACGGGCGCTAACAGAATCTACCAGTTTCGTTTTGACCAGAAGACCGGACGCCTAACCGCCAGCGATCCGCCGTTCACAAGCACCCCCGGCGAGGACCATCCGCGCCACATCGCAGTCCATCCGTCCGATCGCTGGGCTTACGTCAGTAACGAAGCGGGAGACAGCATCGGCGTATTCGCGGTGGACGGCAAGTCGGCGACGCTGCGCCGCATGCAAACACTCAGCACGATTCCCAGCGGCTTCGACGGCGACCGCAATTCAACGGCCCGCTGTGAGATCACGCCCAATGGCCGCTTCGTGTACGTCGCCAATCGCGGCCACGACAGTATCGCTGGCTTCGCTATCGATCAGAAGACGGGCCGGGTCACGTCACTCGGCCAGACGCCCACGGAAAAAACACCTCGATCGTTCGCCATTGATCCGAGCGGCCGATTCCTCTATGCGGCAGGCCAAGCTAGTGGACGGATCGCGGCGCTGCGAATCAACCAAGACGGCACGTTGAAACAGTTCGCAACTTACGAATCCGGACCAGTGTCGTGGTGGGCTCTGGCCATCGACACGGATGTTGTGGGTAGTCCCGAGTAACCAATCCGCCGGCGTTGTTCACTCGGCGGCAGGTGCGCCGCCGACGGAGAAGAGACGCGAAAAAGTTCGTGGATACAAGACTCCGCCCACGACGGCGGGCGTACTATGAGTCGCCTCGCCCAGTTGATTGCGCGCCAGTTCTTGATACTCCTTGGAGGCGGCCAGCACTACCACTTCACCTTTGGTCGAAACGCCAAAGAGGTGGTCGCCGACACAAATTGGCGATGAGTAAAACCGTCCGCCCACCCGTTTTCGCCAATGGATCTCTCCACTGGCGACGTCGGCACAAGTGACGACGCCGTCATCCGCCCACAGGAACAGCATGTCGTCTTTGACCAAGGGGGTCGTGCAAAGGGGCGCGGAACGGTCGATGCAATACAACTTGTCGGCAACGACCGCCTGCCCTTCCAATCGTGGGCGGACCGCGATGACTTCCTTGCGCACCCCCATCCAGCCGCTGGTGCCGAGTACGATGCCGCCAGCAACGATGGGAGAACTAATTGACGACTCGGCATGGCCTTTGTCAAAGATGTCCGCCTGCCAACTTGGCTTGCCGGTCGCCGCGTCGATGGCCGTGATTCCCGACTTCCAATTCGTGAAGATGAATTCATCGCCAGAACCTTGGCGCTTCAAAACGCAAGGCGTCGACCAGTGGGCTCGGCTGTCACGAGGAAATTGCCAGCGTGTTTCGCCCGTCGCGGCGTCCAGGGCGACCAGCATGCTTTGGCCGTTGTGTTCGTTGGGAACAACAACCAGGCCCTGATGGACGACAACGGAAACGCCGTCACCGTGTCCCGACTTGAACGGAGCCAACGTTCGTTTCCAAAGATCGCGGCCGGAATGATCCACCGCGGCCACGACAAATCCGTCGGGATCACTCCAGCAAAGATAGAGCCGTTTGGCATCCACCGCCGGGGTACCCGAGGCGAAGCTGTTGTCGGTGTGCTTACGGTAGGTCTTCGTCGAGAAGCGGCGGGTCCAAACCGTCTTGCCTGATTCCCGGTCGATGCACAACACGAATCGGTCGGCCGTTTCTTCATCGCCACTGGTCACGAAAAGCCGGTCGCCCCAGGCGATCGGAGATGAATGTCCTATTCCCGGCAGATCGATCTTCCAGTTGTAATCCTCGTCGGTCCACTTCACGGGGACCGTCGTTGCCGAACTAAGGCCCGAACCGTTGGGGCCGCGAAACCGCGTCCACTCCTGCGCGCCAACATTGGCCGTCGCCGTCAGCATCAGGCACGGAATCAATGCTCGGTAAATCTGCTTCAACATTGGGTTCAATCCAAAAACCGTTTCGATGTGGGGTGACGTGGCGACCGTCATCCGTGTCGACTTCGGCCAACACATCGCGTTCAAAAATGGTTATACTCGCCACAGCGCCGGAAGGCGAATTTTGACATGAGATGACCCACGGAAAACCACAACGTCGGACAAAAAATGGACGCCTGCTACCGAATCGAAAACACCGACGAGATCCTTTCGCCGGGCTTGGTCGTGTTTACCGAGCTGGTCGAGAAAAATATCAAGCACATGATCGAAATCGCGGGCGATCCGGGACGGCTTCGCCCGCATTGCAAAACACACAAAATGCGCCAGGTAATCGAATTGGAAATCCAGCTGGGTATTACCAAGCACAAGGCCGCGACGTTCGCCGAAGCCGAGATGCTGGCCGAGGCGGGCGTGAAAGATGTGTTCCTGGCCTACAATATTGTGGGCCCCAATATTCAGCGGGCCGTGGCATTTCGAAAGAAGTTTCCCGAGGTCACTTTTTTGGTCACCGCCGATCATCCGGCACCGATCGGCCAGCTTGGCGAAGCAATGGCGGCCGCCGGGCAGCAAATCGATGTCTTGTTGGATGTCGACACCGGCCTGCATCGCACCGGCTTGGCAGTCGGCCCACGGGCCCGGGAGTTGTATCAATTGATCGCCAAGACAGACGGCCTGAACGCGGGCGGGTTTCACGTCTACGACGGGCA
>JAJDEH010000215.1 GCA_029259935.1 Planctomycetota bacterium | reverse complement strand
ATTCAAAACAAGTTCCCGAACCTTTGACTGGTGTACTTGCAGTCGCGACATCTCGGACTCCTTTCCGTGATAGGCGAAAGGAGTGTCGCTACAATCGAAAATCCACGCTAGACCAAAAACCAGCAGTTAAGCGGGGCATTGGAAAAAATGCCGCACACAGGGTTGGGCCGGGTTTCCACTCGGTTTGCGTGGTTACCAATGGGCCGCGTCACCACGGACCCAAAGTCTCACAATTACCCAGATCCCGCTCTGACACACGAGAGTTTAGATCGAAATCGATGCGCCTCCCCTGCTTGAGTTTGCCGTGAAACTTCGCCGCACTTTTTTCTTTCTCTTTGGATTCATCGTCTTTGGACTGGTTCTGTTCTTCGCGATTGGCGATCAACTAGTTGACGAATCGTGGCTCGATTCATTGGGCTCGTGGGCGTGGGTCGCGGCCGTTCTGTTGATCGTCGCCGACATCTTCTTGCCGATCCCCACGACCATGGTCATCACCATGATGGGGAATCGTTATGGCTGGCTGGCGGGTGGCCTGATTGGCACGCTGGGCTCGTTCTCTGCCGGAGTCATCGCTTACGGACTGACGCGGATGCTGGGACATCGGTTCGCCCGCTGGTTGTTAAGAGACGAACTCGACAGAGCGCGGCACTTCTTCGATCACAGCGGCTCGTTCGCGGTGGCCTGTTCGCGCTGGCTGCCACTGCTGCCCGAAGCGATCTCTTGCATGGCGGGACTGGCGCGAATGCCTTTCGGCAAGTACTGCGTGGCGTTATTGTGCGGCGCGGTGCCAATGTGCTTTGCCTATTCAGCCCTTTCGCAAATCTCCGAAGATCAAACCTTGCCGCTCATCATCAGTGTCATCATGCCGGTCCCAATTTGGTGGGTCGCTGGCAAGTTGCTCCACCGTCGAGCAACGGAGCGAAAGCCCGACTTGAGTGACGAAAAAAACTGACATTCGCGCCAATAAAATTCGATCACTGCATCGTCAGTGTCATCTCCATTTGTTTTCCGCCACGGATCACGTTGACGGAGATTTTTTCACCTCGTTTCGTGTGCTGAGCCGCATAGGCCAACAGGTCGGTGCTTGTCATTAAGTCCGTCTGCCCGTCGTACGAGATGATAATATCGCCCTTGCGAAAACCGGCGCGTTTGGCGACGCCATGCGCGCCGTATTGCCCGACATGGTTGACTAGCAGTGCCATTTGCGAAGCATCCACTTTCGCTTTGCGGCGATCCGATTGGGATGCCGGTTCTACTTTCAAGCCACCGGTTCCCATCCGCCGCAGGTCCCAACTGCTGACCCGCCAAGTGATGTCCGACGCGCGGCGCCAGCCAGCCTCAAGCTTAATCGTCGTGTTGACCAGTTCGCCGCCCCGCCGCAGCATCGCTCGCAATTCGTCAGTTTCCTCGGCGTGGTGCAGAACCCACTGGATATCGGTTAACGACAAGATCGCCTGGCCTTCCAAAGCCACAATGTCGTCGCCAACTTGGATCCCCGCCTTGTGGCCCGCCGACCTTTCCGCAACCTTGCTGACGCTGGCCCGGGTTTTGTTATCGAGTTCGATACCGACGGTGCTTGGCGCTGGATAGGGGAATACGAGTTCATCGGGAATCGGTTTTCCAGCGCTGCGATAGGTGAGCCGCTGGGCATCCACGATTTGATGACAGTGCACGCAACTGCGCGCGGCTTGACCTTCGTAGTCGACGTTGTCTTTATACTTGCCGCGCAAGGAAGGAATGTCGTTGGGTGTTTTGTACTTGCCGGGGACCGCTTGTTTTCCAGCCAAATACTTTTTGTTGGCGGGATACTTCTCGTGCAGTTTCAACGCGCCCGACATCGCCGCGGCAAGGCCATCCAAGGTTAGATCCGCATCGGCTTCCGCGCGGTCAGTTCCTGGCTTGTCGCGACGGCTGCGCGTACCGAACCTTCCGTAGACGGTGCCGTCGGAGTGCATGAAGAAGACGGCGAACGTCAGATCAAAATCGAATTGGAATTGATGAAAATTCAGCCGATTGACCTGCGGCATGCGGACACAAACGAATTGATCCATCAGAGGGCGAATCGGGTCTGGGCGACGAACAACCTGCTCGTCGAATTCAGAGCAGTCCGCTCACGGGATACAGCGAAACACAACCAGCAGCGGCTTCTTCTCGCGCTTCGCAACGGACAGTCCGCGATCCAGATCGTTGTAGATCCAAAAATCATCGGCCTCCATTTTCTGTTTGTCGTTGCGAACCTTCGTTTCACGCTGGTTGGGCGGAGCCGAACTAGCGGACGGCACGGCCAACGCGACGAGGCATGCCGAGCCTAACAGGGTCAGAACGATTTTCAGACGTTTAGGAATTGTGAAACCGCGTCGCATCAATCGCTCCCTTTTAAGTTCAAATAAATCGGGCTGGAGTACAGGCTTTGGTTTAGCTTTGAGTATTGTCAAAAATCGCGCTAATCGACTGGTCGTGATGGATCCGCTTGATGGCTTCGGCCAGCAGCGGTGCGACCGTGAGTACCTGAATTTTATCAATCGCTTTTTCGGGCGATAACGGAATACTGTCGGTAATCACGATGCTCGACACGGGCGATTCTTGAAGATTCTCGATGGCCTTTCCACAAAAGACGCCGTGGGTGGCGGCCACATGGATCTCTCGGGCTCCCGCTTCGGCGACTAGAATCGCCGCCCCCTTGATCGAGCCGGCGGTGCTGATCATGTCGTCGAACATCAGCGCCACGCGTCCTTCGACGGGACCGCCGATGATATTCTCCTGCTTGGTTTTGGTGGCGCTGGCGCGTCGTTTGTCGACAATCGCCAGGTTGCCGCCCAGACGTTGGTTGTGCCCGCGCGCTCTCTTGATACTTCCTTCGTCGGGACTCACCACGACCAGATCTTCGCCGGGAATGCCCATCTTGAGAAAATGTTCGTTGAGTACCTTGGCGGCGTACAGATGATCGACCGGCACATCGAAGAAGCCTTGGATTTGGGCCGCGTGCAGATCCATCGTCAGAACGCGGTCCGCGCCGGCGCGGGTAATCAGGTTGGCGACCAACTTGGCCGTGATGGGAACTCGCCCTTCGTCTTTGCGATCTTGCCGGGCGTAGCCGTAGTAGGGTATCACCGTCGTGATACGCGCGGCGCTGGCTCGCCGGCAGGTTTCGATCATGATCAACAATTCCATCAGGTTATCGTTGACCGGTGGACAGGTGGGTTGAATCAGAAAGACATCGCGCCCGCGAACGTCTTCGATCTTGCAGGTGAATTCGCCGTCGGGAAAAGTCGTCAACGCGCAATCGCCCAATGACAAATTGAGGAACTCGCAAATATCTTCAGCCAGTTTGCGGTTCGCCCGGCCGCTGAAGATTTTCAATTCTCGCATCGATGGACTTTCCTGTTGATCAGTCTGAACGATCACCACTCTCCAAGGATTGATTGGCCTGTTCTTACACTTGCGGCGGGGGCGGCCAATCCGTGCTTGGCCCGCGCGAATGCCGCCAAGATCTCTACCGCGTTTTTTTCATTTCCGCTTCAACAATCGACAATTCGTCAACCGTGTTAATACTCAGCGCCTCGCAGGGCATAAGAACGGGGAGCGCTCGGACATCCCTATTCTCGGCCTTCAGGATTCCGGGGCAATCGGTCAAGTAGTATTCACCCTGCTTGTTGTTGTTTTTCATCTTGCCGAGTGCGTCGAGCAACGCGTCGCGATCGAACAGGTATGTACTCATGTTAACTTCCGTCAGGCGTCTTTGCTTGTCGGTGGCGTCGATTTCCTCGACAATCGCCAAGAACTTTCCGTTTTTGTCGCGAACGATGCGGCCCAGTCCGGTCGGATCTTCGCGGTGCAACGTGCCGAGGATGCAAGCCGGCCGGCTGGCTTGGAATTCGTCCAGCAGCGCCTTGACCGACTCGGGCTGCAGCATCGGAGAATCGCCCGTGACGATCATCACGGCACCCGAGTGATCCGCGATCCGCTCGCGACAGACCTTGACCGCGTGGCCCGTTCCCAACTGCTCGGTTTGTTCGACGAATTCGACGCTGTCGCGGCTGGCCAAGGCGGCGCGGACGTCATCCGATCGATATCCAACGACCACCACTTGGCGACCGACGCCCGCCTCGGTCAAAGCATCAAGAACGTAATCGATCAGCGGCCGACCACACGCCTCGCATAAGACCTTGGGCAGATCGGTCTCCATGCGTGTACCCTGGCCGGCGGCCAGCACAATCGCCATCGGTTGATTCATTGCGGATGCCTCGCTCATTCCTGGCTCTCGATCGGCGCGGGTGAAGCGGAAAGATCAAACATCTTAAACCAACGCCGTGAAGGAACCAGGGGAGTTGATAAACCCAAGGCAGCCAGCAGGCTCAACCACTTGCCAGAGAACGACATACGGCCCCAAAGCCCCACAACGGGCGGTTGTGAATTAAATTGATATTTGGCCTCAATTCGTTTCGCGTGGCGGCGTAATTTGTTATGTTTAATGTGTCTTGTCAGTAAACCCCATTCGGGTGAGTTCGTTCTTTTCTCAACGTGCCGTTCGCGCATACCCTTGGGAGGAATGTCGATGAGGATTCCCGATCCCTTCGAAAATATCGACTCGTTAGAAAGTAATTCGCGTCGCGTCGAAACAAAACGCGAGGCCTTCCATCTCGCGGATAACGATTCGGCCGCCGGCCTCAGTTGGCCCGACAAACCGATCGGCGAGCAGTGTTGGCCGGGTATCTCGAATAAGCAGGGCCGCCGCCCGACATCGCCGCCCGCCATCCCATCGATCCACCACGTGTGCGAGTATCTGGACACCGCGGCCGATCGGCCATACAACACGCGCCCCCGTCGTCGAAGACGGATAGGGGCCATTTTGATGTTGCTGTTAGTTGCCGTCGGTTCATTCGCGGCGGGTGCCAAAGTTGGCTCCGAGAGAATAGTGCGGCTGGCGCAAGAAATCCGCAGTACCTTATCACGTTCCATGAACGACACGGCCCTGGTCACGCCGCGGCCAGCCGAAGGTCCGGTCAAAGTCGCCAAGGTTGCAAGCAGTGTGGATGTCACGAGTGAAAACTCCTTAATCGAGACCACGTCGACGGAGCTTGCAGTCGAGGCAACCCGCCCCGTCGTCTCCGACAGCACGCCGGCGATCGCGACCATCCCAGCAGCCGACACACCGCCAATTTCCGAAGCGAGTCCAAACGAGCATCCGGCGACAGCCAGTTTCCAAACCGTCCACCCGTTCGCTCTCGCGGATCGACTGTTGGCTCAAGCGAAAGAGGAGCATCGACCGGTGTTGTTCGTCGTGCATGACGAACGAGACGACGATCGCGGGCTTGAGCGCTGGGAGCAATTTGTAAGTTGGCCTTCACCTTTTCGTCACTCCTTACGACAGATCGTGGAGGATTTCGTGGTAGTCCCGGTGTCCAAGCAGGAAACCCATTCGCTTTCCCAGCGACTCGGAAATGTCTCGTTCCCCGCGCCGCACGATGGGTCGCCGCAACTGGTCATTGCTCACAGCGACGGACAGCAATTCGCCTCCCTTACCGATGCGGTCGATCGACAACAACTCACGCGAGCGCTCGCCGAAGGATGGGTCAGTCAAGCGAATGCCCATCGACCGTCTCTCGAAAGGCTGCGACAGGCGGAAAGCGTTTTGGCCGGAATTGATCCGAAACTGGTGGATCGGCTGCATCATCGTGTCGCACTCCATTGAACAGGGTCAACTGTTTCTGACCGCGTCCGCCATTTGCTCGGCTGACGCGAAACGCCCGTGTGGATCTTTTCGTAGACTGACTGCGCATACTTCGGCCAACGGTAGATAGGGTTCATCTAGTTGCTCCAAAGGAATTTGAATCTCGGCGGCGGCGTCGTGTAGTGAGCGGGCCTCTTCAATTGTGTCGGCGCGAATCGGAACTCGGCCCAGTAGCAGCGAATACAAAACGCCGCCAAGCCCGTAAACATCCGTCCAACGGCCCAACGTTCCGAATTGAGAGTCAACCTGTTCGGGTGCCATGTAGGCGATTGTCCCGCCGGCATCGCCCCAATCGGTGTCCTCTGGTTTTCCGCCGAGCTTTCGCGCGAATCCAAAATCGGAAAGCAGGACATTTGAATCAGCGTCCAACAAGATGTTGCCGGGGGTCAGGTCGCAGTGCAGAATTCCCTGCTGGTGTACATGCTGTACTGT
This sequence comes from Planctomycetota bacterium, assembly GCA_029259935.1. The sequence continues at coordinate 7,218 of JAJDEH010000215.1, read as the reverse complement.
CTTAGCGGCCGACTGCATGATATCGGCAACTTGACGCGCGTCGGGCACTGCCTCGTTGGTAAACGTATGAGCCAAGTCCTGACCCTGCACCAAATCCATCACCATGAAATAGCCGCCCGCCGGTAGCCGTCCCACGCCATGCACCCCCACGATATTAGGGTGCCGTAAACTGGCCGCCGTTCTGGCTTCATTGAGGAACCGGCGAACGGACCGTGGGTCACCAAGATTCGACTTCTTGAGAATCTTGATCGCGACCGGCTTGTCCAAACTGCGTTGCCGGGCCGTGTAAACGCGGCACATTCCGCCGGACCCAATCTGTCGCAGCAATTGAAAATCGGCAATCGTCAGCGGAGCCGCAGGGTCAAACTCCGTTACCGAATGTTCGCGTGAAATCGACTCGACTTCGTATTCCCGTTCAAGCTGCCGATCGATCGCCTCGAGAGTCCGAACCATCGCCGATCCGTGACGGGAAAACCGAGCATGAAACTCCGCATGCGTTGGCTGGTCGCCAAATCGATGCCGAACGTAATATTCTTCGCCCGCCAGTTCCAGCGGCAGATCGTCCCAGTCGCCGAGTTCCGGGAACTTCTTGAAATAGAATTCCAGTTTGGGGCCTGCGTGCGTGGCGGTCTGTTTCCCGCTGCTCCAGCGATATTCCAAATCCAGTTTGACCAATTCAAGCAGCAGTTGCTTACCAAGCTGATGATTCGGAGGCGTAAGCGACTCGAAAAATGCGCGCAAGTCCGGCGCGGGTTTTTTGTTCCAAGCTCGCTCAAAGACGTCGACTTGATCTTCAAACCAAGTTTGTACGGCAACTGTAGACGAGGGCGTCATGAAACTGCCTCGCTAAACTTTTCCGTTAGCACTGATTTCACTCCGTCCAACCAGCGGCGAATCGTTCGTTCGGACCGATGTGTCTCGGCGGCAATCTCTTCGATCGTGTAATCGCATAGCCGTAGTTGAAGCACATGCCGTTGCTCGTCGCCGAGCGCCTCCATTACCTGCTCTAGTCCATCGGCCAACGCCACCACGTCTTCCGCCGACGGTTCCCGGCAGAACGCATCGACTTGTTCGCCACTTGGCAGCAGCGCGAGATGTTCTTCCCGATCGATGGCTCGCATGCCGGCTTCGTGGAAGTCGACTTTGCGCCACAATTTTCGCAGCGTGATCGCCACTAGCAGTCGCCACAAATCGCCGCTTCGCTGAATTGAGAAGCGGCCGTCACGAGCGCGGATGAAAAAGCTACGATAGGCCGATTGCACAACATCCTCGGGATCGAATCGGCGGCTGAGCTTGGGCGAGAGATTTTTTCGCGCTAAGGCGGTCAGCCGATTGGCGTAGCGCAAGAACAGCGTCTCCGCCGCGTCCGCGTCGCCTTGACGATATCGCTCGACGAGCTCCGCGGAATTCGCGGCGTCGGCCGTGGACGGATTTTCGCGCGGTTCGTTCCTATTCATGTTCGTATCTTCCAGCGTGCAGGTCGGTGGACACTGCGGCGGCCCGCCAATGCCTCCGGACAGAGCGGCGCACTTCGGCTATTGTTACATACGCAATTCTGGGAATCACTCGGTTTTGCTTCATGGCATTTGCTCCTAAAAGTATGATGCCGACACGAGTTAGGCGCGAGGCCGTGACGCGGATCCACCTGTCAGGACGTTTGCACTTGTGCAAGCATTCCGCAGGATGTCGCTGCCGAAAGGCCGCACGAACCCCCAGGACATCGTGGCGACACGGCCCTTGCATTGGTAGCCCCTGCATCCGCAGCACGTTGCGATCCCACGCAGGATGGGTCGCAACCGTGACACGTTGCTGCGTGTACGACACTGCGGAGTGTCGGACACACGCTAATCCGGGCAGCCGATTGAAAACATCACGACGGATTGAAACATCACGACAAGGTGCCCAGCGCCGATCGCGTCGCACGACCGCATTCTCATTCCGTCATTTTACAATATTCTCGGCAACCCTGTCAGTTTTATTTCTCTTGCCTTCCCTGTTGAAGATGAAACGCGTGACTTTCCGCGCGGCCAAACCAAGTTGTCTCCACCACAGTAGAACCGCAACGGCCAGCCAGCCCGCATACGCCAGCGAGCAGATGATCATCTCGATGCGCCAGGTTGGCTGCTGCCACACGATCTTTTCTCGCTGGCCCGTCATTGCATTCCAAATCGATAGCTCATCGTGAAATCCTATTGCCAAATACTTTCCGTCCGGAGCAAAGGTCAGCGTGTACGGGATATCAATCACTTCCCAGGCTGCGCTCACTCGTTTCGCTTCGACGTCCCACACCTCGATCCCGGCGACGGAAGTAACCGCCAGCATATTGGAAGTTGGCGAAAACGATGCTCGCCTTCTTGCTTCTTCATTCTCGAAATCTAAGTACTCCTCGCCGTCTGATACGCGCAGCACGCGCAATCCGCTTGGGTCCGCGTTCGTGTCCCTCGCTAGGTCGGTGAGTAGATATGCCCCGTCGAAAGAAAGACTTAGATCTGCATCGAGTTCCGTTATTTGCCAGATCAATTCGATTCCGGACCCGACAGATCGGGCGCTTTGGAGCAGCCGCTTTTGACGTGGAATTGTCCATACTTCATCCATGAAGCCTTCACGCAACGCGATGCGGCTTCCATCGGCCGACAATGCGATTTTACGCGCGGTATCACTTCGATCCAACACGTTTCCAGACCGACCGTCCAAGACAGTTACGGCCTCGTCCGTAACAACGCACATAGTTGCTTCATGTGCCAGACACGCAAGCTGACGTACATCGCCATCCACGGGAATGGAACGTGCTTTTTGGTCCTTCGGAACGTCCCAGTATTCAATGCTGCAATTCCGCATTGCCCTGTTGCTCGAATTGCCTTCGGTGCCTTCGGTTACTCTTACGATCGCCAGAGTTCGGTCATTAACGAAGCCAAAGCCGTCGCCGGGGTTGCGGAGGAAGCCCCCTAGGCTCGAAACCTCGCCAATCGAACACGGAATTTCTGATGCCCAGAAACCGCTCGCATCCCAGATCCGCATGCGATTCCCATGACGAGACATCTCACCGTGACGAGGATCATAGTGACGAACTGTCCAACCAATCACGCAGGCTACAAGCTTACCGTCTGGCGAAAAACTCACTGAGCCAGGATAGTAATCGGGAATTTTCCGATGCAGACTCACGACAATTCCGATGGTAATTGCTACCAACGTGATGGCCATGAGCAGATGAGTAAATCCGAATCGAAGCCGCACTTGGGGATGCTTTCTTCGTGAATAGCCGCTGCGTTGCCCTGGTGGGGATGAGTTGGCCTTTCGGGACTTGTGCATTGTACCCGCCACGCGGCCTTTTCGTTTAGTTGGTGGCAACTGCACCTCCGGATCTTTCACCAATTCGCCAAGAATCGACGCCCAACGGCGAATTTCAGGCAAGCGATTTTGCGCGAACGATTTCGCGGCGATCGCCTGGAGTGCATCGATGGCATCGACGAACGGGACCAACACCTTTCATATTCGAAAATCCGTGCTCTACGGTGGGGCCTCTAACTTAGCCTTCGCGATATCAGTGTTCGTGGCCTGGGTTTGCGGGATCAGAGTTTGCGTGGATCAGGAAGCACGCATGTTTATCGGGCTGTGTGGACCAATTCTTTGGGGTAGTCTCCTACTTGCTTCGACCGCGATGCTCATCGACTACTGGCGATATCGCTTGACGATCGACAAGGGGCGAATCGTTTTGCGGGGCATCTTTCGCCATAAGGAAGTCGATCTTGTCGACGTGATGGAGGCCCGGTGGTTGGTCCCTAAAGGTAGGCTGAGATTGCGAACGCCCTTCGAGAATTTGACCATCGTATTCGATAATTTTGAATCTCGGCAGAGATTGTGGCTGATTCGCTTCTTTCGCCAACACACACCCGAGCCCGCTCAGAAAGATTGGGAGTTGTTTTGCCACGGCGTTGCCCTGCCACTGCGCGATCCCAAGCCGAACGCTCCTCGAAGCCCGGGTCCGGACGAGTATTTATATACTCGACGACACTGGGACTGGTTGTGCGTATGCATGTTCGCCGTTGTCGCGGTCGTTTGTGGAATTATTGCCATTTGGAGCTTTGAACCGCCGTTAGTAGTAGGCGTTTTCGCCACTGCCGTGCTCGCCTGGCTGTGGCGTTTTAGGATTTCAAAGCATGGAGAAGTCCATAAACGCCCTTCTGTCGATAATCGAGGTTTTCTGAGATTCATTTTCGTGTCCATGGGAGTGGCGACGGGGCTGCATTTGACGCTTGCTCAAATCCTGCCAGGTCAGGCAGCGGCGCTGATGTGCATCAACCTCTTGTTGTGCCTGGGTCTCTTCGTTTGGCGCTTCCAGCAGTTTCTCACGAAAGAGCGGCAGCGCGAGTGGAACGCCGCCGTGAAAAGCAGTTGGCGATGGGAAAAAGACGACGCCGTCCCGGCAGATCCACACTCCCGACCTGATATGGTTGCTCACGCTTCGTCCAAGCGCGCGGAAAAATCTCTTGCCTGAGATTTCCCACATTCTCAAAGAAGACCCGATCGTTGACCGCGGCCTGGTCGCGCGGATGCCATCACGTCAACGAGCGCGCTGAGACAATTTTAACGAATGGGGAAGCTGCCGTCGATTCGGTCGGGAGACCGCCTCACTTCGCCACTGTCGATCCTGCCGGTTTGATTCCAGAGGCCTCTAACTCTCGTGTTCACGTGGTATAACCATGGGGTTGAAGACTAGAGGGCCGTCTTCGCAAATGGTAGGATTCGAATGCCACAAAACTGTGTTAGTCCGCCAATGCAATGTTCCGTTTTTTTTCGATTTGATGGCATCGCGTTAGCCGATAAGACGCTTTGAGTGGCTCGCAAGGTCATCGTTGAACAATATGAATCGCTGCGGGCGGCCCTTCGCGAGTTGCGACTTCTTGCATCGGAAAGTGGCGCCCTGATTGGCGTTGGTTGGAAAGGAAGGCACGGCAATTGGGGGTACTACGCGACGGTCGCCGTCCGAAATCGCCAGCGATTTTACTTCGAAAAACCAAGCGTCAAGCGACGCCGAAAGAGGCTGTCAAGGCGACGAGAACGCCGTTTTCATGAATGGCGAGTTACCCAAGAGAAGAACCGCAAGTATCTGATCCTGAAGATGCGTAAACAAGGCGCGCAAGCTGAATGAAAACCTGGGGCGTTTTCGTGGGGGTTGATCTGCCATTATTGGATCCCGTGGACACGGCCTTGCAATTCCACGGGGACGGTTAGTTTGTTGAGGTCGTTGACATAGATCTCAACATTCGTGAGTTTCGCCAGTGGTGTTAGATCCGTCACGTCGGTGTTCCTGAGGTTGAGTTCCTTCAACTGCGTCATTCCGGCTAGCGGCGCGATATCCGATATGGGTGCCTCGCGGATGACCAACTTTTCCAATTGAGTCATATTCGCTAGGGCGGAAATGTCGGTCACATTGGTTTTTGATAACACGAGTTCCTTCAACTGCGTCAATCCGGCTAGTGGTGTGATGTCCAATAACGGTGCCTCGCGGATGACCAGCAATTTCAATTGAGTCAGATTCGCTAGTGCCGAAATGTCGGTCACATTGGTTTTCGATAACACGAATTTCTTCAACTGCGTCAATCCGGCTAGCGGTGTGATATCCGATGTGGAGTCATTCAGCCTCAGCGACTCCAGCCTGTGGAACATTCGCAGAGAGTTCAGATCACTTTCGTTCAACGAGCCCGAGTAGAGCAAGAAAGAGCGGACGTCATCGGTCAACTGTGCGCTGGTGAGCAGATATCTCCACCACGGCAATCGCGATTCGCGGTGATAGCCGATTTCTAGTCCGTCGCTTCGCAGCGAATAAATCGTCGCCTTCTGCTGTTCATAACGAATCTTGCGGACTAAGACACCCAGCGCAATCGCGATCAAAAGGATAGCCAAAAGGAAGGCGCGCAAGCTGAATGAATACCAGGGGCGTTTTCGTGGGGGCTGATCTGCCATGAAGATCTCAATCTCGACCATCAAGCTCGTGCCGCTGTGATTCTAACAGCGATCAGAATCCGTAGCCAGATTTCGGCGATCTTGGTTCCGCTTGCGAAACGACGCATCGACCGTTGACTTGACCCCGCACCCCCTGAGAAGTTTAGGATTGTTCGGGCAATTAGTGTCCCATTAGCCGGAAGGCGTTAGCGTCCGGTTCTGAAAGACCGTGGCTAACGCCCAACGGCCGATCAAAACGCGACACTTGTTTCGCGAACGATCCTTTACAGGTTTTTAACGGGTTTCAATCGTCGCGACGGTCGTGGCTGACCTCAACACGCGATTCGCAAGTACGAGCTGGAGAAGTCGCACCACAGAGGTTCAACGCCCTTGAATCACTCTATCAGGGAAAAATATCGGTCGGTCGTGGTAGACACGGCCCTGCAATTCCACGGGGATAGTTAGTTGTTCATGGTCATCGATATGAATGTCAACGTTCGCGAGTTTCGCCAGCGGGGTTAGATCGGTCACTTTGGTATTCCAAAGGTAGAGTCGCTGCAACCGCGTGAGTCCCGCCAGCGGAGTGGTATCCGTCACCCCGGTTGTCGTGAGTGTTAAACTCTTCAACTGCGTCAATCCCGCCAGCGGCGTTAAATCGGTCACATTGGTTCCCCGGAGGTTGAGTTCCTGCAACTGCGTCAGGCCCGCGAGTGGTGTGATGTCGGTCACCTTGGTCTCTTCGAGGTCGAGTCGCTGCAATTGCGTCAGGCCCGCGAGCGGTGTGATATCGGTCACCTTGGTCTCGGCGAGGTCGAGTTTCTGCAATTGCGTCACGTCCGCGAGCGGTGTGATGTCGTTCACATTGGTCTCTGCGAGGTCGAGTTCCTGCAACTGAGTCAGGCCCGCTAACAGCGTGAGATCTGAAGTGAAGACCCCCTGGCGCTCGACACCAACCACGCAAAGACTTTCCAGCCTGTCGAAGGAGCGCACAGAATCCATGTAGTTCGGCGGGTAGGTAGTGAGCGTAATCCCCCGCACGTCATCTGCTATCTCTTCGCCGGTGAGCAAATACCTCCACCATGGCCGTTGCATTCCGTTGTGGAACGAGACCCCACTGGAAGATTTAATTGTTGCCTTCTGTTGGTGATAACGATGCCAGCGATGGGCCAAGGGCATCAGGACAATCGCAATCAAGAACACTCCCGCAAGGAAGGTCCGCAAGCTGAATGAAAACCAGCGGCGTTTTCGAGGAGGTTGATCTGCCATAAAGATCTC
>JAJDEH010000214.1 GCA_029259935.1 Planctomycetota bacterium | reverse complement strand
CCATCCATGGTGTGTAGTCAGGCGTGATCTTGATCTGGACGGTATCGCTGCCATGCATAAAGTCAACCATGACGCTCGCCGCAGCGCCGCCCAACTGTGTCGTGGGCTGGTCGAGGAATAACTCGATGGCCTGCCGTACATCGCGTTCTGAAGGCGGCTCGTCGGCAACGGCCAAGCTTGGACAGAAAGTGGCGACGGCTGTAATCAGCAGCGCACAAATATTTTGGCTTGTCATGGAAGTGTCCTCTTCAAAGCTAACGTTTCGGATAAAGCGGCCGGGAGTAGACGTTGCCGAACGAAGCGAGCCGACCCGGCCTATTCCGGCTCGCGTTCCTCCGTTTGGTTCGACGGCTAGCGTGGAAGATTGCGCCCGAAGAGAGTAGCGCTCAGGCACCATCTCCACGCCGCCGTGCGACTCCCACGAGTAAAGTCGTCCCATTTCCGTTCTTGGCCGTCGTTACAGCCAGCGATGAACAATGTCGAAGCAATCAGCACGGCAATTTTCGAAGCCATATTTTTCGAGATTAGGTCGTTCAGGGACATGACTTGCTTATAGGCTGAACCGCGTATTCCCTGAAGGCGCCTGGATTGCAGCCTAACGCGCGGCGTGCGAATCGTCGCAACTGTATGGCTACACGGCAAGTACGTGGATGTCAAACCAATTCTCGCGTGATAGGCTGTTTCCGTCTAACGCACACACTGGTAGGTTGAAGCACCTCGGAGGCGTCAATGGTTCCCAAACCCAAACTATCGCGCGATGTGCCACGGACTGTCGATCTTCGCCCAGGCGCCAACTTATTTCAGGCGTTGCTTATTCTTGTCTTCTCCGTTGTTGGGGCGATCGTCGGATTTCAAGCGTTCCACAGCCTGAAGGGCCCGCCTGGATTTGAGGCCATGGGAAAGTGGATAGCGGCTGCTGGTGGAGGTGTTCTGGGCATGCTTGTCGGGACACTTGTGAGCGGCTTCATTTTGATGTTCTTACCACAGACAATTGCCACGATCGATCACGATGCGTCCATCAACAAATACCGAAGACATTGTCGCCGACTAAACACCATGGTTTCATTCTGTATTATCGGGGTCGCCGTGCTTCTCGTGTGGCTTTCCCCACTGCCGTTGCCTGCTCCCGACTGGTTGTTCCTTCCTTGGTTGGTCCCAATGCTCGTGTGCTACACACTGGCACAGTACCACTGTCGCGTCTTGGATCTGTGGCTGTGTCCAAATTGCGATCATTGCTTTGGTCGCCCGGGCCCCTATACGCGTTTTCCGCACCACTGTGATAACTGCCGCTACGCGATTGAAAGTGATAGCGACGATTCGTCACCGCTTGCATCGACTATTGGAACAATTGTCTCTAGTTCTGAGTTCTTGATGAAGAATCCCGGGGAAAATAAACGCTTAAAGAAACGGCTGTGGATTGCGGTGACTTTGATTCGTTCGGCCGGCATTCTTAGTGTGGCAACGTTGGCAAGTATGCTTGTGCTGTTTTTATTAACGAACCTCGCGGAGGGCACGCCTCTCGGTGTGCCTTACATGGCTTGGTTAGTAATTACTTTCGTGCTAGTCCTCGCCAGTCGTTGTGTTGAGATAGGGATGGTGATATTTCGACTCATGACCAAGGAGGAAATTGCAAGTTACTCGAAGTTAAAGAGGTGTAAAGAATGGCCTGAATCCTGGTGGGAAGAGGATGTCGAGCGTCGCTGACAATTAGCACCTGGGACTGCATTTTTGAAAGAGAGTCTCCAAGAGGGATCGCAATGAACTCTTGTCGTCTTGCGAAAGCCGCCGTGACGCAACACAAAGTCATGATTACGACGGCCGTTGGTGCGGAAAAGAATGACTCGCGATGCGCACGCGTCGTTGTACTGTTCATCACTTCTCCTCGTTTTCCAAGTTGAAGTATCGGTCGACGTGCGACGCTCCTTTGGCTGTGAAGTAAAAATGTTCTGGGTCGCGCGTTGGGCCACCCTTCTCGTAGACCCACACTTCTTTGTCTTGGTGCTTGACGTGAGCAGTCGTGGAACAAAAGCGGATCGGTGCATAGTGCCAGCGCGGACCCACGGCTGTCTCTCGCGTTTCGATCAGCAGAAGGATTTCCGGATCCCAGTCACGGAGAAACACGAAGATGCCGCCGTCAGGTGAGTCGTCCGCTTCCGGTTCATAGCGGAAGATCGGCTGTGGCAGCAACCGCAACGTCTCCCTTTTCGTCTCCGCCCGGTCGGCGAATTGGGAAACCGTGAACTCGCGGGCCAGCGTTCGCATCTGGTTGAACCGCAGCCGCGCCGACCGCGCGGGAACCGGTGAGCCCGGAACCAGCTTTGGCTCAATGCCGGCCTTGGTCGGATACCACCGCGGTTCGCCCTTACGGTCCGCGTGAAGTGGCTCGGACGCGAGCGAATGAAACGAGTGACAGATCGTCCGCTTTCCACGGACTTCGACCGCGGACTTCGACCAAATCGAACCGACTGCCCTCGGCGTTCCATCTTGCGTCCACACAAAGACAGCCCCGTTGAACTCGTTGTTTATTTCCGGCGCAGCCCAACGAAACACCGGCTCGCGCCGCAACTTCAACTTCGTGCCTCGGTCTTCGTTAAGAAAAATGTCGTACTCCATAGCCTCGCGCTGATAGAATTCGATCCAGCGCTTCATCTGCTCTTTGTTAAGCCGAAGCTTGTCTGGAGATTGTCTGTCTTCGTCCGCGGCCGAGCTGGAATGCACGATCAGCATTCCGAATAAAACTGCATGCCGCGCGATTGAGATTGCCATTCGTGTTCGTTTCATCGCATTATCCACTGATTGCTTCGGGCGTAACGTACTTCAGCGTATCGCCTAGATGCCTTGAATTCAAGACATTCTGTCTTAAAATCGGCTGCCTCATCCATTTTTGGTTGACAATTTAGCCCTTCAACTCATGGACGCCGCGGGTCATTTCTTTGCAACTTTCTCCGCGGACTTCTTCTTGACAGCCTTACTAGCTTTACTTGATCCGGAGCAGATTTCGTACGACTCTTGCAGCCACTTCTCCCAGATCGACTTCGGAAGCGGCTTTTCAGCGGTGAAGCGAGTAGTAACCCAGCCAGTCGATCCGACCTCGAAGCGGTCGGGCTCTTTGGACGCGAGTTTGCGAGCCCGGGACATTGAGTGTTCCAATTTAAACATGGCCTTGAAGCCGACTCCCTTTGCACCGGGGCCAATGAATAGAAAGGACCCCTTGCCCGCTTTAAAGGAGTTCTGATTGCACGACGTACCCTTGGCAACCTCGGGATAGGACGCCGCTTTCTTGCGAATCGCCTCCGTGGGATCTTTTGAACGAGCCATCACTGTAGTCCTTGTCTCTGGCGAATCTGTAAGGGCAGCCATTCTCCATGGAAAGGTGATCGCACGGCCGGTGTCGATCAGCGCGCTCGCACTCGGTCTCGTTACCGTTCACGAACGTATTTCTGATCCTTGTCGCTGAGTCTTTCGAGACCGACTTTGATCTGCGATCCGTCCTCTCGTTTCAACACTGCCGTATCGCCGTCCACGCGGATGAGCGACGCCTTCAGGCTAAACTTTCCGTTTGCACTGTGCCACACGCGAACGACGGTCTCCGGTCTTTTCTTCGCAGCAGCGACCCGCTTCACGCCGCCGCCGGCGGGTGGGTCGATCTTCCAGATTCGCAACTTGCCGTCGTTACTGCCGCTGACCAGCATGGTGCCATCGGGGGAAAACGCGGCACACCGAACGTAGCCCGTATGCCCCGTTAGCTTCTGCTCCAGCTTGCCCGTTCGGGCATTCCAAATCCGCACCGTTTTGTCTTCGTCGGGCGTGGCGATCAATTTGCCATCGGGCGAAAACGCCAACTCCGTGAGAAACCCCTCGTAGTCATCTTTCAGTGTGGCCTGGAGTTGCCCGTTTCTGGGATTCAACAGTAGCACGGATCCCTCGGTCGCCGCTGCGATCTGTTTTCCATCCGGCGAAAACATCATGAAATCCATTTGATTGAACGTCACCCTGGGATTGAGATACCGCAACTTGCCAGTCTTCAGATCGTATGCTCGAAGGTCATTGCCAACCTTCTTGCCTTTGCCGCTGCATACCAGGAACGCGCCGTCGGGTGAAATGGCGACGGTGGTGACGTATTCCGGATAATCATCCGCCAGCACCCTTTTCTTTCCTGTTTCAACATTCCACACGGCAACTTCCTGCGGCGTCATTAGGCTTCCATCGAACAGAGACCCGACGGTGGCCACGCTTCGCCCATCCGGTGAAATAGCCACATCGCTGTAGTCCCAGTCCTTTGAACTCGCCTGCCATACGGGTTTGTCGAACGCCTTGTCCCACACCACGATCACGCCGCTGGAGCCGGCGGTCGCGAGGGTTTCGTTCGACGAGATTGCGAGCCTGGTCGTAACGGAAGTCTCTCCCTCTAGTTGGCGGATGAGCTTTCCAGTCTTCGGGTCCCACAAACACACGGCGTTGTCGAGCAGGCCCAGATTGCCCGCCGAAAGCAGTCGCCCGTCCAGAGTGAACACCACCGATTTCACATCGGCATCACTCTGTGAACTCGTGGCAATTTCGCGAACAAATGTCGCTCGCTGGGCGAGCAAAGTCCCGGCCATCGCCACGATACTTATCACGAGTGAAAGCGAATAAAGCAGCCAACGCATGGTGTACGCCCCCTAAAAAGAGACAGGTGGAATGTGGAGTGTACCAAATGCTGGCGCGTCGTCCAAAGTTCGAGGCGATGCCGCTGGATGCACTTTGGCTGTCGAAAGTCTTGGGTTCATTCGCTATTGGCATCGTGACCAGACTGCTCCTTCGCCTTCTTCTTTAGGACACCATGGGCAATGTTCGACAGGATAACGCTGCTCAACGACAGCATATGGCGGCTATGACCAACGAGTCTAATCGTAATTGCCGAGTGCGAAGAAATTCGGTGATCAACATGCCACAGCCAATGCCGCTGAGCATCGTACCTCCCGCGTAAATGAAAACCCAGTTGTCGATCAATCCGAAGCCAAAGCCCATGGCCTCGTTCATTCGTGCAAGGGGCCCACGTGGCTTCGCTGGTTCGTTTGATGTTGGCGATTTGTACGGATTTGGATCCATGATCGAAGGGCCTCGTGGAAGAATCGAAAAGAAGCGCCCCATATTTTACAATGCCCCGCTTAACTGCTGGTTTTTGGTCTAGCGTGGATTTTCGATTGTAGCGACACTCCTTTCGCCTATCACGGAAAGGAGTCCGAGATGTCGCGACTGCAAGTACACCAGTCAAAGGTTCGGGAACTTGTTTTGAAT
>JAJDEH010000213.1 GCA_029259935.1 Planctomycetota bacterium | reverse complement strand
ACACAACATCTCTACCAGCCGCGGCCGCCCGCTGCGATGCCTTGCAAATCCCGGCGCTGTGTCCGGCGCAAGTGAGTAACGGACGGCACTTCCCTTGGGTGGTCCCCTTTCCTCCGCGGTCGGTCATTTTCACCGCTGTTAGTTGCGTTTGGGCCGTAGCCTCAGAAGTCGATGCAACCTCAGCAGGTTTGGGAGTTCGCCAACTCGCTTCGATGTTTCACGCCGACGCAGTTTGGCGACCTACCGTTCCCTGCGGACGTCGATTTGCCGCCGCGCGCAAGCAATCTTGCTTTCGACGCCTTGGAGGGGGGTCAAGGCACTTTAACGGGCGTTCAAAAATCGGTGGTTTGTTGCTCGGCTTCAGAAACTCCGCTGGTTCCACGACTTTGTGGAACTCGCATCCCCCCGTTTGGAGATTGCGACAGTTCACGGGCGGGTAATCCAAATTTCTGAAACTGCAGCGGTTTGTCCCACCAACGAGCGCAAAAGTTTGCGAGCGAGCGACGATTCTGTGAGGAACAAGGGAAAGGCGATGCTCTATACTGTGGTTTATTAATCTGCCGAGACGCCCTTCCGAGACGAGGATACCAAGGTGATTCGATTCTCCGGTCTGCTCCTGCTCACGTTCGTTACGAGTCTTTTTCCGAACGCGAACCTGCTCGCTCAGGATGCCGCGAGGCAACGAGACGCCAAGCCGCAATTTACGGTGTCACGGAAAACCACTTTCGTCATGGGTCCGTTGCGAAAGGATGGATCCGTCGATTTCGCGGCCGCCATCAATGCGCAACTAAGCGAGGGAGTGAATTCCAAAAATAACGCCGCCGTACAACTGTATCAGGCATTTGGACCAACATCAGACGGCTTAGAGATGCCCAGGGCGTTCTTCAAGGAGCTCCAAGTTGAGCCGCCACCGGCCGAGGGCGAGTATCTGCAGACACTTGGCGATACGATCCGCGATCGCGGTCTAAGCGACCAACAGCAAGAGCGACTCTTCAAACAACAAGCAGTGGCTCTGTCCCGTCCATGGTCGCGGATGGAGTTCCCGGAAATCGCCAACTGGATCGATCAGAATAAAGAACCGTTGCGAATCGTGCATGCTGCCGTACGTCTCGAAAAGTACTATTCACCACTCATCGTGGACTATGGAGATGCGGTAGGCCCCGAACCGCTGGTCGCCTGCATACTGGCCGGCACACAGCAATCACGATCCACCGCTCGCCTGTTGTGCACTCGCGCCATGCTCCATCTCGGCAAAGGCGACACCGAAGCCGCCTGGAAGGATCTGCTTGCCAGCCACAGACTCGGACGACTCGTCGGCATGGGGCCCACCGTGACCGAGGGAGTTGTGGGCTATGCCATTGAGCGTATGAGCAATGACGCGGAACTGACCTTCATCCGCGAGACACACCCCACGGCGGAGCAAGCCAAACAATACCGGGAGGCACTCGACGCGATGCCTCCTATCGCTCGGATTAGTGACAAGGTGAACTTGAACGAACGCTGCGCCTATCTCGATTCTCTGCTCGTCATGGCATGGAACCGGAGAGATGCTGTCGAACTGCTTGAAGTTGAAGACGGACTCGGCGCCATGGGAAGAATCGTCGATAGTTTAGGGCTCAACTCGATCGACTGGGACGTCGCGCTCCGCAGGGGCAATACCTGGTACGATCGTATGGTCGTGGCCCTAGAATTGCCGACCTACTCCGAGCGCAGGAAAACGTTGGAGAAGCTCAAGGATGAACTAAAGGCGCACAAATCACTTCGCGAGATCAAGCCGGACGACAAGCGTGATACGAACATCGCCCGGTCCATCGGTGACGTGGTGGCCGCACTTCTGCTGCCAGACGTTGCTCACGCACGAACCGCAGAGGATTGTGCGAGGCAACGCGCTAGGAATCTCGAAGTCTCACTGGCGCTAGCCGCATATCACGCGGACCACGCGCTTTACCCGGAAAACCTGGCCGAACTTAAGCCAAAATATCTCGCTCAACTCCCCGTGGATATTTTCTCCGGCCAGGCACCAGTCTATCGCCGGCAGGACGCAGGCTATGTGCTCTACAGCGTCGGTAAAAACACTCGAGATGACAACGGTCGGATGTACGGCGAAGAGCCTGCCGGGGACGACTTGGCCGTCCGGACAATTAAGTCGCAGCAGTAGCCTGACCCAGACTGGCGAGCCGCCTCGATCAATTCGCACGACCCGAACGCGAAACTGTCGTTTGCGGCTTCCGTCACATCTACGAACACACGACACCCCCCGCTTGGTGATCGGCGAAGCAAATTCGCGCTTTGAAGGCAATCGCCGGAATACGTTGGATTTACGCCCAGTTGCAGAAACCCGTGATTTAATGTTTCTTGCAGAGGTCATCCCACCCGGCGACCAAAACCGGAAAGGGTCGATTAACAGCCGGTCTCAATTCGCTTCCTCTCGTTTGTTGAGATCAGCATATTGATTCGGCAGAACCCGGGTCAAGCAAACATCAGCAAATCTCTAGCCAACATTCCAGTCGTTGGTAAACCATTCGACTCGGTCGGCACGACGAGGACTGTAAGTCTTATCGCCCTGAAACTTGTACTCTCGCAAGAAGTTGAGGAACAAATCAAACGGGACATGGACGTGTTGCGCTACCACATCGACCTTGTCGCTTTCAGGCTTCCAGTCATATAGCAAGGAGTTATCTCGCTCAAACCACTCATCCAAGTACTTAGCATCGGTTGGACTTGCCGATAACAACCGGCACCGATGCTTACAGAGAAATCCCAGGAATTTGCTAGCGAGATATCTTGCCTGAGTTGCGTCACCGCCCATCGTCGACGCTGCCACATTCCAGATGCTAACAAACTGATCTTCGTCAACGTCGGTTGGTTTTGCAGTGAATTCAAGGTTCACAAAGTCAATCGTCTCCATAAATCTAAACTTCAGTAGAGGTTGTAATGAAAACTACTCCGATCAATATCGACAAATTGCCGACGAGCGTCCACTGTTTCACGGCGAGACGTGTGGCTAGGTCGATACGGTCTTGGACGCCGATAACTTCGATTCGTGAGTGATTTCGGCTCCGTGCGGCCGAAGTGCCCGTGTTCGGTCTTGCGAACGAGCCAGAGTAATATGGCCTCGGCGCGCGGTCAAGACTGAACATCGCCGATTTTGTTTCGTGCATCCGGAGGGCGTGGCATGTGTCGTGAAGGCTAAGTCCGTTAGTGACCAAGGACGACAACTCATGAGTCACGAAGCCAATCCGCCGAAATGACCGCGGACGAACCGGTCCTGAGCCACCAACAGGAGATTGCAAAACGACGGAGGTGATTTCGACTGATGCGAGTTAGCGAAATCAGCGAGGATGGACAACTCGACGCATCTCGGCGTTTCGCCCGATTGCACGCGGTGAAGGCGACTCCCGCAGTTGCGTCATCAATGACATAACTCAACCGCTCTCGTAGATGAATTCCGTGGCCCGCGGCACGGACCCGTTTCGCACCCGCGATTTGCACGTGATTACGATTTCGTACAGTATATTGTCGAAAAGTTTCGAGATGGTCGGCGGCGGCCGCTGGCCAGTCCACCGTTGCGGATTGTCACCTGGATTCTCGTCAGATGGACGACATCTGACTATTGCAAGCCTCGAACCGATCCGGGTCTTTGAGCTGAGACCGTAGCTGAACCCGGATGATTCACGAGTAGTTCACAAAATGGGACTGGCTCCGAGCCATGTTGGATTGGGACGTGGATTTGAGGTGAATGTCTCGGTGCCTGTCCCATTTTGTGAACGGCCTATTGGTCAATAATGGGACAGGCACCGAGTCGCGTCCCCTACACCGCCGCGGAAACACAATGAACTCGG
>JAJDEH010000212.1 GCA_029259935.1 Planctomycetota bacterium | reverse complement strand
ACCGCGCAGCAACTCCACCAACGCCTCGGCATGCCGCGCCTGGTCGTTGATGCCGGCCAGCAGGACGTATTCAAATGTCAGCCGCCTGCCGGACACTTCGAAGTATCGATCAGCCGCCTTCAAGATCGGGCCCAGCCCTATCGACTTGTTGACCGGGACCAGCTCGTTGCGCAGTGCGTCGTCGGGGGCGTGAAGAGAAACCGCCAAGTGATAGCGGGCGTCTCTTTCCGCCAACCGATCCAAAGCGGGCGGCAAACCGACGGTCGAAATCGTGATTCGCCGGGCGCTGATGCCGAGTCCCGTGGGGCTGCTGGCCGCATCCAGCGCCGGCAAGAGCGCGTCGAGATTCGCCAGCGGTTCACCGATCCCCATGACGACAATGTGGCTCAAGCGTTCGTCGCTCGGCAGCAGACGCGCCAACAACAACATTTGCTCGATGATCTCGCCCGAGGTCAGATTACGATCGACGCCATCCAATCCGCTCGCGCAGAACACGCACCCCATCGCACAACCGACCTGAGTACTAACACAGATCGTGCGCCGCAAGCCGTCACGTAGCAAGACGCACTCGATGCGGCCACCGCCTTGTAGCTCAAGCAGCAGTTTCTCCGTGCCGTCGTCCGCTTTTTGATGCTCGACGACATGTGAAGACCACAACACGAAATCCGCGGCCAGCGCCGTCCGCAACGGCTTTGGCAAATCGGTCATTTCGTCGAAGCCGACGGCTCGCCGTTCGAACAGCCACTTACGGATTTGCGCGGCCCGATAAGCTGGCACTTCGTGCTCGGCAAGCCACTGGGCGAGGCATTCGGGATTGGGGTCTAGAAGGTGATTCACGGCTTCTTCACTGCGATCTGCTGGCTCAATTCTCCAGACGCCGCCGCAGCCAGAAAGGCGTCGAGATCCGCATAGACAATGTGGCTGCAAAAACGGACCGCCCAGTTGTGCGTCAAGGGGCTGATGGCCACGACCACGCCGCGGCCATGTTCGTGTGCTTCCCACATTTCGATTGCCGTTCCCATCGAAGCTTGCGGAACAAACGCGACCACCACGTCGACTTGCCGGCACATCCGGTTGTGATGGTAAAACACCTCGCGCGCCGTCCGTTCTTCATATTCGAGCGAATTCCGGTGATCGGCCAGTGGGTCGTAGACCTCGGCCTCCGGAAAATGCTCGACCAGCGACTGTCGGATTCGCGCACGGTAATCCTGCTCGTGAAGCGCCGTATCGGGGCGAGATCCCTGCATAATTCCGGCAATGAAGAAACGCATTTTTAAGGGGCTTGAGTCTTGGGGGTCGGCTCTACTTACTGCTTCCGTTAGGATAAGGGGTTTCCAAGAGTATCCACAAGAGTCACTTCGGGCAGGTTGAAATGAAATCGAATCAAGAAGCTTCGATTCCCGCGAAGATACCGGAACCGAATCGGAAAAGATGCCTGGATCTGGTCACTCAGTTGATGGCCATTCCTGGCAAAAGCGGTGAAGAAGCCCAAGTTGCTGAATTCATCACGAAACAGCTTCGTCGCGCTGGAGCGCCGGCCTCGGCGATCCGGACCGATTCGGCGCATCGCCGTGCTCCACTCCAGGGTGATACGGGCAACCTCGTTTTGACCTTGCCGGGGACCGGCCGCGGGCCACGTCGGTTGTTGACGGCACACATGGACACCGTGCCGATTTGCGTTGGTTCCAAACCGAAGCTTACGGGCAATTTAATTCGGTCGGCTAATCCGAATTCGGGATTGGGCGCCGATGATCGAGCCGGCGTCGCGGTGATCCTTAATGCGGCCATTGAAATCCTGAAGAAAAAGCTGCCGCATCCGCCGTTGACTTTCTGCTGGTTTGTCCAGGAAGAGATTGGACTGCATGGCGCGCGCCTGGTCAAAAAGAGCCTGCTGGGCCGGCCGCGATTGGCCTTCAACTGGGATGGTGGCTGCCCCGTGAAGATGACGATCGGAGCCACCGGCGGCTATCGGGCCCAGATCGAAATCCAGGGACTGGCCAGCCACGCGGGTGGCGCGCCGGAATGGGGCATCAGCGCCATTTCCATTGCCGCCCTGGCCATTGCCGACTTGCAGCGAAACGGCTGGCATGGATTGGTCAAAAAGGGCAACCGATATGGCACCAGCAATGTCGGATTCATCCATGGCGGCGAAGCGACGAATGTGGTGACCGACCGGGTCGAGCTGAAAGCCGAAGCCCGCAGCCACAACCCGAAGTTTCGCAAGCGAATTCTTGACGAAATTGAACAGGCATTCGAGCGAGCCGTGGGCGAGGTTAAGAACGTCGCAGGAGCCACGGGCAGCGTGACTTTCGACGGGCGGCTCGACTATGAGTCCTTCAAGCTTTCGCGTGACGAGCCGTGTGTGCTGGTCGCCGGTGCCGCCATTCGGTCACTCCAACGCGAACCCGAATTCGCCATCGCCAACGGCGGCGTCGACGCCAACTGGCTGACGGCTCACGGCATCCCGTCGGTCTCGCTCGGTTGCGGCCAGTTGAGTCAGCACATGACCAGCGAAGCGCTCGATGTCGACGAGTTTTTCGAGGCGTGCCGTTTGGGCATGAGGCTGGCGACCGCCACCGAGGAGTAACACGATGAAGTTGGACGACGAACTGTGCCTCTGTTTCCACGTCACGCGGCGCAAAGTCATGAATTTTATCAAAATCGAACAACCGCGCCGCGCAAGTCAAATGGCGGATTGCTTCGGCGCGGGCACGGGTTGCGGTTGGTGCCGGCCTTTTTTAGAGAAACTATTTGAGCAATCGATCGAGCGCGGCGAGACGCAGGCCGATCTGCCGTCGGTCGAGGACTATGCCCGCTTACGCGGCCAGTATGTGAAGAAGGGCGGCGGAACGCCTCCTCCCGGAGCAACCCCGATCGATGATGAGCAGGGCTAAAGACGAACGCCACGGTCGAATGTGCCGTCCCGCGTAGCCGAAGCGACGCCCGATTGATACATTTTGAAGGTGAGGTACCCGCAATCCGCGGCGCGAAACATAGGACCCACATCGCTTATCCAGCACGGACCATGCAAAATAAAGTAGAACTCGACGGCATCACCCTGACGCTCAGCCAGCCCCATCTGGCGACCGGACAGTGGATCGGGCAGCACGAAATCCTCACTCAGTTGCTGGCATGTTGGCTTGTTGTCGACGAGAAGGACATGCCGCTGACGCCGCGACTGGTCGGCACGCCTGGCATCGGCAAGACCCAGTTGGGAATGGCCGGCGCGGAATTGCGAAAGCAGGAACTGTACATTTACCAATGCACGGCCGACACCCGGCCGGAAGACCTGCTGGTGACTCCGGTGCTTGCCGAAAGTGGCAAGATTGCCTACCACGCGTCGGCGCTAGTCACTGCCATGATTCAAGGCGGTGTCTGCATCTTGGACGAAGGCAATCGGATGAATGAAAAGTCCTGGGCTAGTTTGGCACCGCTGCTTGATCATCGTCGTTACGTCGAATCGATCGTGGCGGGTGTCACCATTCCCGCTCATCGGGACTTCCGCTGTTGCGTCACCATGAATCAGGACGAGTCGACCTACGAGATTCCCGACTACATACTTAGCCGGCTGCAGCCAACGCTCAGCCTTGGATTTCCCAGCAAGCAAGACGAACTGGCCATCTTGCAGTATCACTTGCCGTTTGTCGAAGCGGAGATGCTGGCCCTGACGGTTGATTTCTTGCAGCGGTCGCACGAGTTGAGCCTGGACTTTTCGCCCCGCGACGGCATCAACTTGCTGCGGTATGCCATGAAGCGGCTGTCGCAAGATTCCGACCACCCGATGGGCAAGGACGCCGCTTGGAGCGAGGCGTTGCAAAATTGCTTGGGCGACGACGCGCTCGATCTTGAGTCGCTTGCTGAGAGTCGCACGCGAACGCTCGGCGGCGATGCCGTGCCGCTCGGCCTGGGGGACTTCTTTTTCTCGCCCGACGATCCGCTGCATCCCGACCGCGAGGAAGACGAAGACGATGACGACGAGGACGAATTGACTTAAGAACGCACTCCGGCCGGTTGCCAGGACGGGAAACAACTAGACGGATCGAGTCGCGTCGGTGCAGCATTTTAGTATCGCCATGTCAACAACCACTCGCAAGAAACGAACGCTTACAACGGGGAAGAAGGTTCTTTTCGCGGTCGTCGCGACCCTGTTCAGCTTGCTGGTTCTCGCCATGGCGGCGAAAGCCTATGCCGCGCTGCTGGGAATTCAAGACCACGAGTTTCGCTATGAAAATCAGGTTAGCTTGCTGGCCAGCGATCCGTTGATTGGATTTAGAAACGCTGAGAACTACGACGATTATTGCTTTCTGACCGTTCACGTGGAGACGAACGGCCAGGGTTTTCGCGGAAAAGCGCCCACGGCTCGCGAAAAGCCGGCGGACACGCTACGGATTATCGGCCTGGGCGATTCCGTCATGTGGGGAACCGGCGTCAATCAAGCGGATTCATTTCTCGGATTGCTACAGACCAAGCTGGACGGCGAATCACGTGACTACGAAGTTATTAATTCTGGCGTCATCGGCTATTCGGCGCTCCAGGAAGCGTGGCTGTTGGAGCAGCATCTGCTGGATTATTCGCCGGACATTGTGATGGTTAATCTTTGCCAAAACGACATGCTGCCCAGCGACAATCCGTTCGCCAATGTGCGAGACATTTACATTCAATACACGATCAAATCACTGGCTGACCCTCGCCTGTCGAATGAAGAAAGGCAAATCGCCGTTCAGATCTTAAAATTGTTTCAGTCGGACCAAGAAAATGTCTTCGCGGTGATTGCTTCCGCGCCCGTGGAAGTTCGTCGCGTTTTGATCAAGATGTACGTCGAGTTTCCGATTCAGCGGATGATCGAGCTTTCTCGCCAGAATAACTTTCGCTTGGTCTACTTGCTCATTCCGTCCCGCGCGGACGATTCGCTGTACGGACCGCTGGTCGCGGCGGTGGAACCGTTACTGGCGGCCAACCAGATCGAAATGATCGACTTTCAAGATCTGTACACCGGCAACCCCATGCCACAGCCGGGATTCCTGTCGAAGCACGTCTGGCCCAAATTACGCCAGACCCCCTTTCGCGACTTGCACAACGTACTCATGTTGAAAAACTTGGAAGCACGGCAACAGCAGGATAACTTCATCGATTACGTCCATCCGACAAAGAAGGGCAACAAGATCATCGCCGAACGAATTTTTCAGCATCTCAAGGACCATCCGAGTCCGTGACTGGGCGTTGGCGGATGCTACTTCAGTTCAGATGAGTTCTCGTCCTTGCAGGCGGCGGTCGTGTCGCCGAATCGAACGAGTTGTATCTTGGCCGCATCGATTGCGTGACGAACTTGTTCGCTCAACAACGCTTCCATTTCCATCGCACGCCACGGGGACAACAAGAACCGAGCGTCTACTTGGCTGTATCCGCCCGCTTGAACGTTCGGAGCCGTCAGGCCGGGATGGGAGAGCAGTTCTGTCACACCGTCAGGGATTTGATGGATGTAATGAAGCAATGTCGGAATCGTCATGAGGCCCGCATGAACGATCCCTAGAAAGCGTTCGGCGGAGGACGAATCTTGCCGCCGCGCGTCGTTCGCCGAATCCATCCGCGACAGCACTAGTTTTTTCACGAGGTTGCCATTGCACAAGGATCGTGGCAATCGCGCCACCGAACGTGCCGTCCATTGCAGCCGTTCATCCGCGTTGCGAACGCGACACCCGTACCGCTGGGCCAACCTCGCCGCAATCGCGTAAATACCGGGAATCATGTGAACATGCCGATGACTGTCGACGTGGTCCAAGCGGACTCCGGCATCTACTGCACGTCTGAACTGAGCTTCGAATTCCGATTCGATCTGTGCCAAAATACTCTCGCGGTGCCGGCCAGCCGTGGCTCGGTATAGCGAGACAAAGCCGCGATGAAAGACGCCCCCTTGATCAACGAGCAACGGCAATTCCGAAGCCGCTCGCACGGAACGGCCACTGCTGAGACAAAGGTGAAGTCCAATTCCCAGCTTGGGATTGTTGGCAATGGTCTGCTCGACGGCATGAGCGAACGCCGGCATGTTGGCCATCAAACTGGCGCTCGTGACGATTCCTTCCCGATGGCAACGTTCAATCGCCCGATTAGTCTCTTCGCAAATCCCCAAATCGTCGGCGTTCACAATGAGGTACTTCACTGGAGCCGGGCCGCTCCGGATCGCGTTTCGTCCACATCGCCCGGCAAGTTCTCTTTTCCATTTCTGGACGTGGACCGTGCAACGTCATCCGCCGAGAAACCGATAGAGTCGCGTGTAATATACAGTGGCCGGCACTTCACCTCTTCGTAAATCTTGCCAATGTACTCGCCAATGATGCCTAAACAAATGAGTTGCACGCCGCCCAGAAAAAGGCCCAACGTCAGTAGCGATGCCCAGCCCTCGGGCGCAGCGTCGGTCCAAAAAATCCGAGCCAAAACCGCCCAAACGCCATAGGGCAATCCGACAAACGCCGACACGAATCCAAGATACGTCGCCACACGCAGCGGAAAGGTTGAGAAACTGGTAATGCCGTCGAGCGCCAGGCGAGCGAGCCGCGCTAGATTGTATTTGGGAGCGCCGTCGTGCCGCTTGGCGGCGGTGTAGTTGATGTGGGCTTGTTGAAATCCAACCCAACTGACCATCCCCCGCATGAAACGAGTTCGCTCGCGCATCGAGCAAAGTGCCTTTACCACACGCCGATCCATCAGCCGAAAGTCGGATGCGTTGGGCACAATATTGCTATCGGTGACGCGGCGGGCAAAGCCATAAAAGACGGCGGTCGCCATCCGTTTGAACAGCCCATTGCCTTCGTTGGCCTCCTTCACCGTGAAGACGACTTCGTTGCCTTCCTTCCACAGATTGAGCATTTGGGGAATCAGTTCAGGCGGGTGCTGCAGATCGGCGTCCATCACGATGACCGCGTCGCCGCCCGCGTGTTCGATTCCGGCGGCCAGCGCGATCTGATGGCCGAAATTGCGCGAGAAACTGATCGCTTTCACGCGCTCGTCTTGCTCGTGAAGTTCCCGAATCACATCCAGCGAACGGTCACGGCTGCCATCATCAACAAAGACGATCTCAAAAGGGCACTGCTCGGACTCCAACTGCTCTTTGACGCGTTCATAGAGAACCGGGATGTTCCCTTCTTCATTGAACGCCGGGACCACCACCGAAATAAACTCGCCGTTAGCCATCGTCTGTTGCATCGACCGCTGTTGGTACGCGAAGCCGTGAACGTGAAAAGGACTCTTCTTCCATCATACCAGCAGAATCGCGTTTGGGGAGAAACGCAACATGGCCGAAAGGAAGCGTGCCGGAATGACCAGCCAAACGGCGAGCGCGGAAAATGGCGATTAAAGTAGTCGTGCAAGCCGCGTGGAGATTAGTAGCGCACTTTGACCACATACCCCGTATCGCTTTGGTGAACCAGTTCGGCATATTCACTGCCCTGGGGGCTCAGGAAGGCGACCTCATCTCGAAATGAGGCCCAGGGTACGTTGCCCGCCTCCGTGGAGAAATAAAAGTGGGTCACTCCGACTTGCCTTAGCCTTTGCACGGCTTCAAATTCGGATTCGGCCAGATAAACCTGCTCCATCCGGTAATCGTCGATCGGAATCCAGTTTTGTTTCAATTCGAACAGCCGGCTTTCAAACGTCAGAATCAAGTCCTTTGAAGACAGGTTTTCGTTAAGCCAAGTTACATCCTCTTTGATCGGTAACGCGTATTTATCGGCCTGCTTCCAATTGGTGTTGGTGTAATAGACGCCGATGGCCGCCAAGCCGACCAGGGCGGCCGCCGTGCCCTCGCGATATCGTGGCGCGGCCTCCGCAACCCGAGCGATCAGGGCCGCCGCGCCGACGACCAGCAGTGCAATTATCGCCCAAGACAAATCGGCTGCCGCCAGCGAACGCGACCAGCCCGCCGATATCACGAAAACTACCACCAAAAAGACCAACAGCACATGTCTTGATGAGTCTGGCGGGAGTGTGCTTTCAGTCCAGACCTTACGTAACCGAGTAATCAGCAGCGGCAGACCAACAATCAGCAGTCCAATCAGCAGCAAATGCAAACCAGCCATCCACGTCGGTCTCTCCAGGAACCAAGGATTCGCCGAAAGTTGGTGTGGCAGGGCCAGCAGACAGCACATGCCTATTACGCAGCCGCTTCCCAAGAGTTGCGGCAATCGAGGGTCGCGCCACAAATGGGCCAACAGCGCCATAACGGCCGCCGTCGCAAGCGGCGAGAGGGGGAAGAGATACCGCCAGTTCGCCGAACTGTCAAAATGCAGTTTTTCAAACCACAGCACAAGAAAACCAAGAAACACGACAAACAGCAACACTCGCGAAGATTGCCGTAGAGTTGAACGATGCATCACGGAAGCCGCGCCGCACAAAATGATCTGCGCCATCGGGGCGGCCCGCCACAGCGCCTCGGGTAGGTACGTCCAATCCTTCTCCATCGGGCTTCCGCCAGCGGGGCGATGCGCCAAGAACCACTCGGTAATCTCACTTCCGCCGAGAATACCCAACAGCCCCGGATAGATCGGATTGCCCAAGGCCAGCCAGTTGCGCAGCATGTGCGGAAACAAACAAAACGCGATGGTCAGGCAGGCACCAAGCCATTTCGCTAAGTCAATCGAAGGTTCTCGCAATCGAACGCGCGACCAGGCCTCGCCCGCCAGCAGTCCCAAAAAATAAATGCCCGTCAGTGGCAGCCCCACATAGCTGCACCAATAACAACCGCTCCAAAACAATGCCGCCAACACAAAGGACTCGTTGGCGACTGGAGCGTCGCCGCCCGGCTTGATTGATTTATCGCCAATCCGCGGCGCAAACGCCTCCCACGAATAGTAGACGGCCAGAGTCAGAAACAGGGTCGTATAGCTTTGATTGTTGGGGATCGTATTGAGAAACAGGGCGGTGGTGAGCGACGTCAGCAAAGCCCACACGGCATCCAATTTCAATCGCTGACGCGCAAAGTAATAGGCGGTGATACAAGTACATCCGTTCACCACGGCGATCCACAGCCGGGGTCCCAGCCAAGTTAAGTCGGGCGACTCGACGAACAAGTTCAAGGCGTAGAAAAAGTAAATGAGCTGCGGGTAGGCGGCTTCGAATTGCCCCAGCAGACTGCGGCCCATTTCCGAGGGAAACTGGCCTTCGGCGATCGTTTGGGCAAAGGGCAGATGATACATCGGCATGTCGAAGTCGGTCAGCGGCCCGGTCGGCGCGTGCCGCAGCGCCCACACGGTCGCCACCAGAGCGGCCAGTCCCACCTCGTCCCAGCGCCAAGGTTGCGGCTCGATTTGCAGCGGCGTGCGCGCGTTCGAGAAAATCTTCCGGAACACAAAAGCGCTGATCACCAGCACATGCAGAGCTTGCAGAACCAGCCCCAACAAGGAGACCGAAACTTCAAAATACTGATTCAGAATGAACGCCAGCGTCGAGTGGAAAAACAGCCCCAACCAATAGGCGGTAAACCAGCCGGGCGAACGCAGCGAAAATAGGCGGGTCGCCGGCAGCAGTCCCACAATCCAGATCGCGCCGACCGACCAATAGAGAAGGTGCAAGGCAAGAAGTAAGAGCCAAGTTGTCATGACAGCTCTGGCGATCCCGTCCCACTACCACGGAAGCTATAAGTCCGAATCGTCCAACTCGTCGAGCAAACTGTCGAGATCATCTTTGGGTTCTTGCGCCTTGCCATCCTGACGCTTCGGCATGCCGACCGACATTCCCACCGCGTCGCGGCCGGCGATGACCAGTTGTTCGTCGCGTTCGGCGGCGGCGATTTCGGCGGCTGATTTTCCCTCGGTCGGCGCGCCGAACAATTGCGAAAGATCGATCTTCAATCCCGTCGCCACATCGGCCGAACCGGCGATGGCGGGCGTTTTATGTTGCGGGAAAATGATCGCGTTTTCGGGACAAACGCGGCTGCATGCCGGGCATCCCTTGCGGCAATTGTCCGGCTGCTCGACAAGGATCGTATCGACTGCGTCGACCCCGTACACGCCGAACAAACAGAAGTCGATACACTCCATGCAATTCGTGCAACGGCCGAAGTCGATGACCGGATACCAACGGCGGCCCGATTGCTCCTCGACCCGCGTCACTTGGGCCTCCGGCGAACCTGCCAAATTGGCCGCGACTGCATTGGCCTTGGTCCCGTTTCCGTTGCTTCCGTTGGACCCACCGGCGGAACCGTTGTCCGTGTCCAAATAGCGATCGACGTGCTCGGGCTTCGGCGAGCCGCCAATCCAACTCATCAATTCCACCACTTGCGTGCTCTGTTCCGAGGCGATTCGCTTGACTTCGTCGATGTAGGGCTGTGCCTTGTCGTGAATTCGTAGGTCGATGCAGTAGATCTTACGATTGGGTTTGTGCCGAGTGTCCGCGACGCGTTCCTTTTCCTCCGCCTCCATCTCCTCTTCCAGCTCATCATCGTCTTCGTCGTCACTACGCAGCAGCGTCTCGCCCACTTGGCCGTGAATGGCGTTACGATCCAGAGTCCAATGCGCGGCCCGTTCGAACAGCCACGAAAGGATGATCATATTGCCGGAGATGCCCTGTAACGCCAGCATGCCCGTACCGTCCGGGGTGAGATCATACAGATGCGGAATCACGACGACATCGATGCCTTTTTCGAACAACAGCGCGGCGACGATGTCTTCTTCCAGGCCGCGTTTGCCCGGATGTTGGCTTTGGCCTTGCGAAACAACCACCGTAATGCGATTTGCCATGATCGTTACTCGTTCAACTGTCCTTTGATGGTTCGCTGGGTCACTTCCCAGACCGATTCCAAATGCTCGACGTACTGCTGGGGCGTCAACAGTTCCGCGCCGCCCGCCTCGACTTCAAACAGCCAGCCTTGTTCGTATTTGTCCACGTTAATGGCCGAAGGGTCGGAAAGCAACTCGTCATTGAACGCCGTCAGCCTGCCGCTGACCGGAGCGAACAGATCGCTTTCCGCCTTCTTGCTCTCAATCGCACCGATTTCTTGCCGCTCTTGCAGATCGACCGGCGCATCGACCGTCCAATCGAGGAAATAGACGTCCTGCAGCAGACGGACCGCATAAGCGGCAAAACCGAACCGCAGCGTGCCTTCACGCGACTGCCCCCACATGTGGTTTTTGGCGTACAGTCGATCCGTGGGGAAGCGGGCTTCAAACTCGCCCATCATGAAAACCAGATCGTCGCTCATCAAGTGTAGCGAACTCCTTGGTGCTGCTCCTCGAAGAACACGGGCAGCAGCCCGTCCGCGTGCAGCAAGCCTTTTCGAGTCAACTCGATTCTGTCGTCGCCGATTGTGAGCATTCCTTCCTCGGCGTGCGACTGCCACTGAGCGTTCCATTCGGCGACAATGTCGGTGTTGTACTTCTGTTGAAAGTAGTCCCGTTCGAGGTAGCCCCGTTTAAGTTGCAGAATCATTTCTCGAATCAACATCTGATGCTCGGTCGGCCGCAGGCAGCGCCCCAGCGGCAAACGGCCTTCCTTCAGCAGCGGATCGATGTAGTCATTCCATTCGGGCAAGTTCTGATAGTGGACGCCCGAAACGTGGCCGAAACTGGCGATCCCCGTGGCCAGCAAATCCGACCCTTTCCACAGATTATCGCGATAGCTGAAGTTCACCTTCGACGGGTCCTTGACCATCGTGTAGGCGCTCGACACGTGATAGCCGACCGCCGCAAGCTCGTCAAACGCGTAGTTGACCCACTCGCGTTTGGTGGGCCAATCGGCAACCGGCGTTTCAATTTGGTTACCCAAAATGTCCTTCGAATACACCGTATTGAAGGGCAATTCCATTTGGTAGATGGTGACACTGTCCGGCGAAAGTTGGATCGTTTGCTTAATGCAATCTTTCCAATTGTCCCACGTTTCGCCGACCATGCCCGAGATCAGGTCGATGTTGACATTGTCGAACTGTGCGGCCGTGATCCAGTCCCAAGAGCGAAAAACTTCCGGCGATTGATGAGCGCGGCCGTTTTCGCTGAGTACTTCGTCGCTGAAGTTCTCGACACCCAGGCTGAGCCTAGTCACGCCCAGTTCCTTGATTGTCTTTACTTTCGGTTCCGACAGCGTGCCCGGTTCGCACTCGAACGTCACTTCCTCGGCGTGATCCCAATTCACGCTATTCCGCAAGCGATCCACGAGCGACGTCAACTGCTTGCCGCTGAGAAACGAAGGCGTGCCGCCGCCAAAATAGACAAATCGAAACGGCCGCCCGCCCATGACCGGCAGTTGGCTGACCAGTTCGATTTCGCGGGATAGTGCTTGAACATAAAGCTCGATATCGCTGGCTTTGTTGTCGGTGAATACTTTGAAGTAACAAAACTTGCACCGCTTGCGGCAAAACGGAATGTGCAAATACAGCCCCAGCGGCACCTCGCGCGGCGGCGAGTTCAATGCAGTTTCGATCTCCGGCAACTGCTCGCGCGACCATTGCGAGAAGGGCGGATAGTTCGAGATGAAATAACTGCCGACTTCGGTTTTGGTTGTCTCGGTTGCCATGGAACTGCTCGCAATCTATTCAAAGAATCTCGCCACGGGAGCTTGAAAGCCGGGCAAGATTTCTGGAAAGGCAAGGTCTTGATCGGCGTTCAGAATTTCGTCGCGCCCGTTTGCGTCGAACAATCGTGCCGTTTGTTGGCGGGGATTAAGCACACAGACCACGATCACCTCCGCATTGAGATACTCGGCGACCTTCGCTAACACTCGCGGCCAACGGTCGTCGTCGGAAAGTACTTCGAAGACTAATTCGGGAACGGGATCAAGGTACCCGGCTGGTATGGGACCCTTGGGGAGCCGGCTGTAACTGTAATACGCCACGTCCGCGCCGCGAACCGAATCCGGATCGCGAGTCGTGATGATCGCGGAATCATTGATGGTCAGGTGTCCAAGATCCATCTCCTTCACAAAGACACCAATAATGTGACTTGCATTGAAACACACTTGACCGTGACGGGGAGTAGGTAGATTCATTTCCACCACCTTGCCTTGTACAAGTTCAGTCGGCGGGCCGTCAGCGGGTCGCTGGGCGTATTGCTCGATGGTGACGAGTTTGCTTTCGGCAACGGACATGGAATTGTTCCGCCTTCTGATTGACTACTTCTTCTCACCAAAGCAATACACGACGCCGCGGTCACTGGCGATTACCAACCGTCCTTCGGCCACGGCGGGCGAACCGGCGAAACCGCCACCCGCTTCGTATTCCCAAACCTTCTCGCCCGACTTCAAGTTCAGCCCATAGACTCGGCCATCCGACGAACCGACGAAGACTCGGTCGCCCACGATCACGGGCGATGAATCGATGCCGCCCTTGGCCGTGAATTTCCATTGCTCTTCGCCGCTTGTCGGATCGATCGCGTAAAGCCGCTTCGTTCGTCCGCCAAAGACGACATGGTCCTTCGTCACCGCCGGCGAACTGCGGAATGATTGGCTGCGGGCTTCGTCGGTGTAGGTCCATTTCACCTTGGCTTCTCGCCAGTTCACGCAGAACAACGCGCCCGCTTCCGTGCCAAAGTAAACGTAGTCGCCGAACACGGCGGGGGTCACCATCGTGGGTGAATCGATGGGAACACTGTCGAGCGCGTCGCCTTTTATCAAATCGATGATGTGCAATTGCGAATCGCAACCAGCGACAAATGTGCGATCCTCGACGATCGTGGGCGAGCAGCGAATCTGATCTTGGATTGCATGCTGCCAAATCAACTTGCCGGTCTTGGCGTCGAGACAGTAGAGCGTCGCGTCTTGCGTACCAAAGAGAATGTTGCCTTTGTAAAAATTCGCGCCGGCGTCGATCTCGGCGGTCTCGCCATGACCCCATATCGGCTCGCCCTTTTCAGCGTCCAGGCAGAAAAACCTGCCGAAGATATCGCCCACATAAACCATGCCGTCTTTTACGCCCGGCCCGGCGATAAAGCCGCTGATCTCGGTTTCGTCCTTTTCCCATTTCAAACCGTCTTCGGCGAAGATCCACTTCTTATCGCTGAAATTGTATTTCCACTTTTCCTTGCCGTTGGAAAGATTGAGGGCGAACATCGCGCCGTCGGCGTCCCCGATGTAGACCACGCCGTCGACGATTGCCGGAGTTGCATCGAAAGCGCCACCCTCGACTTCATACTTCCACAGCAGCGAGAGTTTCTTAGGCAAATGACTCGACGAGACGCCGGTGGCTTTCGAGTCGCCGCGAAAAATGGGCCACGACGTTTGCGGCATATTGCTGGAAGCGGACGACTTTTCGGTCTTGCCGGCCTTGGCATTGGCGGTGGAGGCCAGTACGCCAGTGGACGACGATGTATGAGGACCGCAACCGGCGATCAGACAAAGAGACACGACGAAGCCGGCGCTGGCCAGTTGATGAATCGCGGTGAAAGTGCGGGTCATTTGCATCTTCTCCGAAGTCTCGTTTTTTGGGTGGTCAGTGAGGTCCGCGATTATCGCGTTTGGTTCGCGGAGCGAACCACGACATTCCTCAATTCTATCAGAAAGCCTGGCGATAAAGGTCCAACAACTCGTCGGTTGTGACATCGCGGGGGTTGAACTTTCCGGTCCACTGTTCCGCGGCCGCGGCCGCAAGCTCCGGCAGTTTTTCGCGTTCGACCCCGCATTGCGAGAGCATCTTGGGCAAGCCCGCCTTGGCGACCAGGGCTTCCACAAAGTCCGCGAGGCCTTCGACGCCGTGACGCGGATCCGGGTATCGCTCGCCGCCCCCGGTGGCTTCCAGCAACTCGAGGTAAAAGTGCGGAAATAGTTCTCCGTTAAAGCGGATGACATGGGGCAGCATCAGGCCGATCGCCTTGCCGTGGATGATTCCATAGGTTTGCGTGAGCGGATTAGCCAGGGCGTGGGCCGCCCCCAGCATGGAATTTTCGATCGCCAAACCGCCGAAGCACGATCCAAGTTGCATGCCGCTGCGTGCTTCCAGATTTTCAGGATCGTCCAGCACCTGGGCAAAGTTGCCGGCCAGCAGGTGCCAAGCCTCGCGGCTGAAGGCCAGCGAGGCGGCGTTGCGGCGCTTGGTGACATAGGTTTCCAGAGCGTGGGCCAGGGCATCGATTCCGGTCAAGGCGGTGACGCTGGGTGGTTGCGTCAGCGTCAGATTCGGATCCAGCAGAGCGATACGACACGAGGCTTTCTTATCACCGCAAGCCATTTTGACCTTGGTCTTGGCGTCGGAAATGAGAGCGAATGATTGCGTCTCGCTGCCGGTTCCGGCGGTCGTGGGGACGGCAATCATGGGCAACATTTCACGCAGCGCCTTGCCCACTCCCCAGTAGTCCTGCATCTGGCCGCCGTTGGAATAGACGAAGTTAATGCCCTTGGCACAGTCCATCGAACTGCCGCCGCCCAGTCCAATCAGCAGATCGGGCTCGTGCCGCTTGGCCAGCGCGACACCGCGATCGATGTCGTCGGTGGTTGGATTTTCATGGACATCGTCAAATAAGTGAGCAGCAATGCCCGCCTTTTTCAGACTTTGAATGCCCCGCTCGGTGTGCCCCGCCTTGACCACGCCTGGATCGCTGATCACCAGCGCGCCGCGGACTCCCAGTTCCGAGGCGACCTCACCGAGGGCGTCGATCTTATCGGGCCCGAAGACAATGCGAGTTCGCGGTTGAAAGTCGAACGGAATCATGAAAATGATGGCACCAGCAACTGCGGTAGTGAAGAGGATCGCCAAGGGCCCGCCCGCAATGGGTAACACGATGACCGAGCCATCATTCGTTCGTCGCTGTGTGCCGCCCCGCTTGACGACGCCGCGACGTTACGAAGCGGCCGGCATTTTGTCGTCCGTTACTTGGTAGGCGCGGGACCGGAACAGAAAATCAATGATGCTTCCTTCATGCGGCTGCAGCCAGTTCAGCTTGGTGGTGGGAATGGCGCCAATGTTCAAGCGGTCGATGTGCGTCGCGTCGGTGGCGGCATCGATCAAGTTTTGTTTCTCGGTAATCAGCGTACCGACCAAGGTGGGGCCGATCTTAGCCAGCATCTGTTCCTCGGGGCACTCCACGACCGTGCTGAAGGGGAACATGTATTCCTTCTTGGCGATCTCATTTTCCGGCGATTGGCAATGCACAATCATCGGACGCAAATACGAACACCGCTCTTTTTCGATCAAACGTTCGCCGAATTGGCTGGTCAAATCGGTGACGCCGTCTTCCTTGAGGTCTTGTTCGATCATTCCCCAAACGGCCTTGCCCATGCCTTCAACCGTGAAAGCCGCTAGTCCGGCATTGGGATCGCTGGGCGGCAACGCCTCGATGGGACCCAGTCGCTCGGCCAGTGCTTGGGCGATTTCCTTGGTGTGCCGCGACGCCCAGACGCCCGAACAGTTGATGCAACCGCGGCCACTGTTGATGTAAATGCTTTCGGCAATCAGATCGATGTACTTTTCCCAGTCGTCGACCACGTCGTCGGCCAACAGGATCTTGGAAAATCCGGGACCGTGAGCTTGGACTTTGGGATTGCCTTGGTAGCGTTCGACCGTCGGCGTGCCGCCAAAGATCATCGACCGGTCACAGGCCGCCAGCACGGCAGCGCCCGCGGCGGCTTCGCCCGGATAGAGGGAAAAGACCTCCTTCGGTACGCCGGCTTCGATGAACGCCGAAATCATGCGGTAAGGTGTCCACGGTTCTTGAGGGCCGGGCTTCAAAACCAGGCCAAACTGTAAGGGAATAACCGGCAGCCATAACGTGTGAACGCCGGGCGAGTTCGATGGCAAGACGGCGGCCAAGACCGGCGATTGGGCTTGATAGCTGACCACCACGCCCCGGCTTTCCAGACCCCAGCCGCGCGACAAGATTTCCAGCGGCAGGCCGCGCGTCAGGCAATCCAGAATCTTGTCCATGTTCTTCAGCACGAACGAGTTTTTGCCCATGTTGGCCCGGCACATATGCTCGGGGAGGCCGGTGCTGGCCGATTGCTGGTGAACAAAGTCGTCGGGCGACTGCGTTCCATCGCCCAGCGGCACGGTTCCGCTTTCGTAGATGTCGGCCGCCACCTTGAGCTTTTCGATCAATTCGGGAATCGAGAACTCGCGCAAGATGCCGCGTGCCTTATGGGCTTGCCGCATGTCGCGGCGAATGATGCCGTCGTTCGCTTGGCTGACTTTGGCGATCGGTTCGCCCGTTGCGAAATGCAAAACCTCGGCGACCTCGAGGGATTCGTACGGCTGGCCCCAACGCATCACAGGAATATTGAGCACAACTTTTCTCCGTGGGGCACGCGACTGGCGTGTGCCTGTTAACAATCAATCGCGAAATCTCAAATCCGAAACGAGGCGGGCTTGCCGCGCGCCTCCCTTATCAATAAACACCCACCGTCGTGGCGGAAGCCAGTTCGTGGAAGGGCCGCACGCCGCTGACGCCGTCCCAGGGGTATTGTTCATACGGTTTTTCTCGTTCGCCTTCATCCCGTTCGAGGAAACCCGGCACGAAGAACTCGTTAGTCAGCGTGGTCAGTTTCACGCGGCCTGTCTCGCCATAGCCGACCACCGTGTTGGGGTCGTCGAACGTCACGACTTCCGTGGTGGCTCGTGGCTGCGGGGCGTAGTAACTGATCTTGTAATCCTCGGCCGCGGTAACCGGCTTGCTGCACGCCAAGCCCATCAGCGTGTTGCCGTAGGTAGGTGTCATGTAGACGCCGCTTTGCTCCGCCGGTCCGCCGAACAATTCTTCGACGCAATAGCGCGTCCATTGCGGCGTGAACTCGGTGCCGCCGGAAAAGATTCCGGTGATACCAATGTCCTTGATGCTGGAGCCCTGTTCTTCCAGTTTCAGCGCCAGCGAGTCGAGCAGTTTGGGCGTGGCGAACAGGCACTTCACGTCGTGACCCGCCGTGAGTACCGTAATCGCCTGGTCGACGCAATGGTCTTTATAGGCTTCGAGGTGCTCCATCCAACCCTTTTTGATGAGCTTGACCACCCACCGCGGGTCCAAGTCGATGCAAAAGCAGATCCC
>JAJDEH010000211.1 GCA_029259935.1 Planctomycetota bacterium | reverse complement strand
TCCAAACCGGCGCGATCGGCGCGGTGCGCGAAGCTCATGTTTGGGTTGGTCGTGCTTGGGGTTGGCAGCCGAGCGAGGAAGTTGCGAAAAAACACCGCGATATTGTTTTTGTTCAAGAGCGACCCAAAGATTCACAGCCTGTGCCGTCGAATCTCAATTGGGATTTGTGGCTCGGCCCAGCGCCCGAACGACCGTTTCACAGTGTCTATTTCCCGGGACCAAAATGGTATCGCTGGTGGGACTTTGGCAACGGCACGATGTCCGATCTCGGCAGTCACTGGATCGATCTTCCGTTTTGGGCTTTGAAGCTGGACGCACCTAAGACGATCGAAGCCCAAGGCCCAGCGCCACACGCGGAGATCGCGCCGGCTTCGATGCAGGTCACTTACGAATACGGCTCGCGCGGCGACATGCCGCCCGTGCAACTGTCGTGGTACCAAGGCGCGAACAAGCCGAAGCCGTGGACTGAAAAGCTGATTCCGCAATGGAACAGCGGCGTGTTGTTCGTGGGAGAAAACGGAATGCTTCTCTCTGATTACGGAAAGCACGTGCTGCTTCCTGAAACTCAATTCGCGGACTTCAAGCGCCCCGAACCCTTCATCGCCAAATCTCTGGGACATCACGCCGAGTGGATTCACGCGTGCAAGACCGGTGAACCAACGACATGTAACTTTGAATATTCCGGTTGGTTGACCGAGGCCAATCACTTGGGCAATGTGGCCTATCGGGCTGGCGAAAAGCTTGAGTGGGATGCTCAGGCGATGCGAGTGAAGAATGTGCCGGATGCGGAGCGATTCATTCGTCGCGAGTACCGAAAAGGATGGAAGCTGGCGTAACCGACTTGCGCGGATCGAAGCGTCCGATCACTCGAGAATTACAACCGCCGGGTCACTCCGTCCGCGCAATAATCGCTCAACCGTTTGCTGATTAAGTACGCCCTTTTCATCGACCAGGATTTGCGGTCGATGTCCTTCGATCTTCTTGGCTCGCTTCCATTGCTCGATCGCCGACATGACGGACCGCTGCCGTTCGGCCGGCTCGGCAATGAAATCAAAATCGAAGTCCTCGAATCCATCCAGCTTGCGCAGCGCGCGATAGGCCACGAGCCTAACCGTCGAGTAGGAATCATTCAGCAAGTGGGCCAAGTGTGGGGCTTGCCAGTCCGCGCCGGAAGCTTCTTGCGCCGGCTGCCAGCCTAAGTTCCAAGCCGTAACGGCGCGCTGGGCCGCGTCACCCTTGAGCAACCACAGCAACGACGCCGCGATATCGCGTTCGTCGTCATTCAGCTTCACCGGCTTCATATCGTACCATTCTTCGAGGTGCTGGGCGGTCCAACCCAAGGTCTCGTCCAAGTGACACAAATTGCAAGCATTCGGATTGCTCTTCTCGACTATCTGCTCGACGCGCGGTGAAGTAATGCGGTGGCTGCGCATCGCGGTGAACAGCGCGTAGGTCGTGTGGGGCATGTGGCAGTTGTAACATTGGCTTCCGCCCGAACTGATCGGATGATGCGTGTGCGCGACGACGTTGCTCTCATCTTGGAATTGCTCGTGACATTGCGTGCAGGCTTGATTGCCCTGCATACCGGCGGCCAATTGATCGTTGGGATCGCTGTTGTGCAACGAATGGCATGAGATGCACGTTAGCCCGCCCCGCTGATAGCAAGGCGATTCAATCAATCCCATGTACTCATCGCTGCCCGTTCGGCAGGTCCCGTCGCTCCAATAGCCGAACTTCACATAAGGGCGGCCACGCTCGGTCGTGTCGGTGGTTTTGATTAGATGGTGCGTGTCGGCCAGGTCGTCATGTCCTGCTCGAAACGCCATCCCTTCGTTCGCCCAACGGCTCAGGTCCGTCGAATCGAACGCGCTATGGCATTGGGCGCAGAGTTCGGCACTTTTCTTGGGCGGAAGTTTGGCCGGATGCGCCATCACCGCCAAGTTTTTGTCGTGGCCCGCGTCGGGGTTTTGATGATACTGCACGTGGGCTTTGCCAGGACCATGACACGCCTCGCAAGAAATACCCAACTCGGCCACCTGGGTGTCCATCTGCCCGGTACGCTTGTCGTAGTGGGGCCGCCCCGACGTACTATGGCAATCGATACAGCGGGTATTCCAATACTCGAACACGCGGTCTGAATCCGGGGGATGCAAAAACGTGTGGATGCTGGGAATCCACTTTTGTTCGTCGATCAAGTAGTACCACGGCACCTGGCTCAAGCGGCCTGCTTCGTTGGCCACCCAATAGGTTTGCATGTGATGGGAACCGGTCGTCATGACAACACGGTGCGGCTGTCTGGGAACGCGGGCGATCTCGTCGGGCGGCGCTCCGGCACGCGATAGATTTCCTTCCCGGTCGGGATCGGGCATGACGACCCAATACTGATCGCCCTGCCTGGAGAATTCATATCTTCTTCCGTGCGCCGTTAGCGTTCGGTTGTTGAAATCTCCAACCACTGCTTCTGGAGTCGCCGCTTGAGTCATCGTGCGGTGATACGACGAGTGCCAACTGGAGTATTCGTCGGCGTGGCAACTCTGACAACTTTCGGACGTAACATAGTCGTCGACCGCGCCCCGGAGTGGCAAGCCCTGCTCCAATCCGCGATCCCCGCCCGGTCCTTCGACGACTTCCACTTCGGCTGGATTCTGAAACGCGAGCCAAACACCCAATGGAATGACCACGACGCTGACCGCGACGCAGATCACCGCGGCGCGCCGGCCAAACCGGTTGATCAAGTAAGCGATGATGCCGACCCCAGCGACGGCGGCCAGCAAACCGTATGCTTCTAACAAGCGAGATATCATACCTGCATTATAGCGAGCGTCGCGATGTTCGACGATGAAGCAGTGCCGCGTGTCTTGCCAGATTCCGTGGCAAGGCCCGACCGCCGGGTCACAACCGGCGAAACAACGTAAGCATCTCTCGAACCGTCCTCCCGAAGCGGCGCACGTCGAAAGGTGTAACATACGCTTACGCCTTTTTTCCTCTGGTGGATTCGTCACGTTACTGCCCTAAAAGAAACCGCCCCAACAAGTTAACGGCAGCGCCGACTCACGCGTCCGAGCCCGGCGACCGCGAAAACGTTCACAATCTTGCAACCATTTTGAAACTGCGTGGGCACCCTTTCGACGGACCCCAAGCGCCAAGGCTCAGGTTGCCCGCAAGCAGCAGGCACGAGCCGCCGCCGATGGAATTCAAACCGCCCACCGATCCTACGCTCATTTTACAACATCTCCGCCAACTCTGCAGAATCCGCCACCCAACAGAATTCCGCTGGCAGAGATCAACGTTCAGCAAAAATCACTCGGCCGAAGTCTTGCGGTACGTGAAAGCTGGGGCGCTTGGAGGTGCCCGGCGACCACTGGCTGTGTTGCGGGTTGGTCTTCCCCCCGAGCCGATTGAGGTTCATGTGCCAAACGTCTCCGGGTTCGGGAGGTGTGTGCCGAGCCGCGGCTTTAAAATTGGCGAAGGGGATGGCGGCTTCCAGGATCCACGACCTATCCGAATCCGAATCGTCATTGAGCGTGCCTTCGACCGATGTGGCGATCTTGATTCCCTGGGCATTCCAGTTGGGCACCTCCGGCTTTCCCGGCCCGCTTGGATGATGCCGATCGAGTATCGCGCGGCGAACATTCATTTCGATGTTGAAGTAGTTCAAAGGCTGAGACGGGTCTGGTGCCGTGAACACTTCCACGCAATCATCGCGAGACACCGGACCGTCGCGTTTGGTCTGTTCACCCCAGATGTGAGCGTCCTCGCAACGAAAGGAGACGTAAAGGTATTCGTCGTTCCACAAGAGTTTGGCCACCGTCTGTTCCTTACGGCCCGCCTGCCACCAGGGAAATTTGAATTCGCCCACGGAAGCCGCTTCCCGCCAAGCTGGTTCATCAAGCCGGCCGTCAATGCGGATAGCGGACTTCGTCTTCTGAACATGATAGGTGACACGTTTCCGTTGGTCAGTTCGCTCTTGCAGTCGCCCGCGGGCGGTGTGGATGGCCTTGGACATGGACGGTTGAAACCGAGCGTCGGCGGTTTTCCGCGAGAAGTCCTCGAATCGGTCGAGCATCCGCAGCCCCTCGTCGATCGATTTTCGCACCGCCACGCTTCTGCCGTCGACCGTGACGTAGATGGGGCTCGTGTGAGCGAAACGCAACCGAGATGGAGCGACCCGATAGGGTTTGTTGCCACTGGTGTCCTTATATCCCGCCAGTTCGTCATCGCTGAGCAGATCGTCTCGCGCGGTACATCGCGCGGCGATCCACGAGCCTTCAGCAACATGCAGTTCGCGCGAGCCGACGACATGTTTGTCGTTCTCGATGTCCAGCGACGCGACAACCTCTCCGTTGACAATAATTTCGACAGCCGTGAGCGGTTGGTTGGAGATCGCTTCCACATGGACGTTGACCGGGCCGCCCGCTTTCGGCATTTTCATGGTGTCGCCAGGCCGCTCGCCGGATTCCGTTCGTAACAGCAGCATCGGACCATTCGTCACAAAGTTGCGGCCCGCCTTCCACGCCGCGTAGAACTCGTCGATCGACGCGTCCTTTGCCGATCGCACATAGGTTCGGTTATAGCCAACGGGCGCTTGCTTGACTCCCGTCGCCGTCCCGGCCCCGGCGGACAATTTCAAACCACAATTCAGCAGCCGATAGTAGGTATCCGTATTCATCTTCAACATGCCCGTGTCGTTGTCGGGATAGACGGGGAAGTTCTCCACCTCCAACAGGTTCGAGTAGCGGCTGCGGGGTTGAAAACGATGCAGGGCGAAATTGTTATTACAAACGTTGACGGTATGCACGCAACCCAATAGCGCGTCGACAAGGACTTCACGCGACCAGCCGCCCTGGTAGTGAACGATCGCGCCCGCGTCGGCCGCGTGACGCAGATAGTCCAGGTTGGGTCTGCCAGGCTCGGCTTTGATCGGCAGCGGCGCGGGCAGGTTCTGGATATAGGCCGCGCCCCACGCGTATTCGAGTTCCGCATCGTAAATGCTGGTCGGCATTTGTCGATGGGCGAATTCAAGTAACCGCACGCGCCCCGTTCCTTCCGGAACGGGCCGCCGCGAGTCGGGCCCCCGCCACCACGTTAGCGAAGTGCCGAAGTCCAATCCTTCGGCCACCAGCATCGGGGCAAGCTGAACCGAATCCACGTGCAAGTGGTTCTCGCCACACAGATAGCCCCGCTGCTTCATATCGATCCATCGTTTCAGCCGGAAAGTCTTTTTCGAAGCGGCCTTGCCCGTCAGATCGAGACGTTCCTTGATTCGCACATATTCGGGCCCTCGTTCGATTCGAATTATCGCCTCGCCACCTGGTACCTCCACGCGACACCGGCCCGCCGACATGAACCAATGATCTTGTCCGGTCTCCAGCGTTACGGCACCGTGCGGAACCACGCAGCGGCCGTCACTGCCACGGACCAGGATTCGGCAGGGCAACGGCTCGCCAGCCTTGTCCAACGTAGGCAATTCCAAAGTGCCGCCGCGCGCGGCCACGCAACCCAGCAAAGTAACGAAAAAAAATCCAAAGATTCGCACGGCCTTGTTCCTCATCACGGTGGGGCTCGTCTGTCGACGTGGAAGCAGCCCGGATCGTCACGCACCTGACGACAGCAACCGAGCGCGATGCCTAGATCATAGGCTCGATGCCGCGCCCGGGCCAGAAGTTCGCGCGGGCCCCGTTAGCCAGCCATCTTTGGGCGTCAAGTTAACGGGATGATTCTGAGGCGGGCGAAAGCGGTCAGAACCCAAAGAAGAACGCAGACTGAGGGATTGTTCGCACGAACTGGAATTAAAGCGGAGGACCACTAGCCAGAATCAACAAAAACCGCTAAAAATTAGCCCTTCGGGCTGTAGCGCAGTCTGGTTAGCGCGTTTGACTGGGGGTCAAAAGGTCGGAGGTTCGAATCCTCTCAGCCCGACTGACATTCACACCTACTTTTCCTGCCGAAACAAGCGATTTTGTTACCTGCTGACGTTCAGCAGCGCGGCTCATTTTCAACGGCGCAAGCGGTTATGTAACCGCTTGTCATCCATTGAAGAGGAGTTTCGCGATGCACGTCTGGTCAACTCTCTTCCTCGCTACCGGAAGCACAAGCCTAGCGGCCAAGCTTTTGTTGAACTTAACGGCAAGCGTCTTTATCTCGGCCGCCATGGCACTAACGCTAGTCGTATCCAGTACGACCGCCTGGTGTCTGAGTGGCTGGTCGCGGGTCGCCAATTGCCACACCAAGAACCGCAGGCGTTGACTATCTGCGAAGTGAAGTGATGGCCCAGTACTGGCGATTCGTGACGACGCACTACGTCAAGCACGGTCGGCCAACCGCCGAACAAGGGTCCATAAAGTGCGCACGGCGGCCCCTGAAAGAACTGTATGTCACGACTGTGGCCAATGAGTTTGGCCCGTTGGCATTGAAGGCCGTGCGGCAGAAGATGGTGGATGCTGGGCTGGCTCGGGGCACCATCAACCAGAACGTTGGTCGGATTCGCCGGATGTTCAAATGGGCAGCAGCCGAAGAGCTGCTGTCATTCGAAGTCTATCAGCGATTGACCGCCGTAACCGGGCTGCAAAAGGGCCGCACGGAAGCTCGAGAGACAGCCCCGATACTGCCCGTGGATGACGCGGTGGTCCAAGCGACGCTGCCACACCTGTCGGCAGTCGTCGTCGACATGATTCGATTTGAGTTGCTGACCGGATGCCGCCCTGGGGAATTGTGTGCCATCAGACCCGATGACGTGGACACCAGTGGGAATGTGTGGGCGTACAGACCGTCGGAACACAAAACCGAACATCATTCCCGGCAGCGAGTAGTTTTCATCGGGCCACAAGCACAGGACGTACTCAGGCCCTATCTTCTGCGTGACAAGCAGACGCATTGTTTTTCGCCCGCCGAAAGTGAAGCGAAGCGGCTGGCCGAACAGCACGAGAAGCGAAAGACGCCGCTCTCATGTGGCAATCGGCCGGGCACCAATCGCAAGTCTCGCCCCAAGCGAACGGTCGGCAACTGCGACGACACCAATTCCTATCGGAAAGCTATCCACCGCGCCTGTGACGTCGCGTTTCCCGCGCCGCCCCCACTGGCTCAACGCGATGGCGAAACGAAGACTGCTTGGCTTGCTCGGTTGAGCGAGTCGGAACTGGCCGAATTGAGAGAGTGGCAGAAAGCGCACCGCTGGGCACCGAATCGGTTGCGCCACGCTCGCGCAACGGACTTGCGTAAGAAATTCGGCATCGAGTCCGCTCGGGTGGTGTTGGGCCACAGTGATGCGGCAATCACGCAGGTTTACGCGGAACGCGAC
Organism: Planctomycetota bacterium; assembly: GCA_029259935.1. The sequence continues at coordinate 10,392 of JAJDEH010000211.1, read as the reverse complement.
CTTGAAGCGGCGGCGGAAATTGCCGCGCAGGTGGGATGATGGCTGACGAACGACCGCTGCTACTGAAGCCCAAAGACGCCGCCAAAGCGCTTTCGATGTGCGAACGCAAATTGTGGCAAATGACGCGGGACGGAAAGATTCCCCATCTGAAAATTGGCCGCTCAGTGCGCTACTCGCTGGCCACGCTTGAGGCATTCATTTCGGAAAACGAAAAGTAGCCGCTCTTAGCGCGGCGGACTCGGCGGCGTTATAATTTGCCCCATGAAAACATCGCAAATAGTCTTGGACCTGTCGGTCGCGGCCCCGTCCATCAAACGGTTTACCAACGCTCTCAAGGAAGCCCAGCGAGCCATAGCGTCCATAGGCCAACGCCTAGTTGAGGAAGAGGCGTTCTTGGAACGACACGAATGGTGGAAACGCGGGGAAGGCCAGCCTGGCTACGTCTGCGATCGCAACCAGAGCGATTGGTGGGAAGAGGGCGAGCCGCCTGGGATTGCGGCGTGAGCATTCGGCTGCGCATCGGCGTGACTCATGCTAGGTTAGGGTCATCATCCTCATCCTCGTCGTCATAATCCTTGAAGTGGTGCAACAGCAGCAGGATGGCTTTGCCTGCTTTGTTTGGCACTCTTCCTTGCCCTTTGCATCTACGGCACCCGTAGGAGTCCACGCCAGGCTTGCTGCAATCTGGGCACCGTTTCGTTAGATCCCGGTACTTTAGTTTCATCTTTTGTTGCCCACTGCTGGCCCTCCTTTTGTGGCTAGGTTTTTTTCTTCTTGGCGGACTTTGGCCAATTAGAGCATCGCGTGCCGTGTTCGGCGGATTGGCAATTACTGATTGTCGATTGTCGCGCCGAAATGGCTACAATACGAAAGGTAGCGACAGCATGAATAAAAGCCAGAAACATTCATTTACCGTCAGCCTTAATTAGGGGGTCTTTATGGAACCAATCAGAGTGAATGCAGTAGACGAGATTCGAAACTCATCTGGTCTTGTTGAGCGGGCAAATCGAATCCGTGTTAGGGTTGGCGGCGAGGAAACGGTGGTTTGGGACAACCTGCCGAAACGCATCGCTGTGGACGCGGAAAGGCCAAGAGTAGACGAACTGATCTTCGATCTAAAAGATAGTGGCGATAACGACAACTTGGTGGAACAATCGAGGCAGATCGTTGCGTCGATCAAGAACGCCCAGGGGTAGCAAAATATGTTCGGCGAACTAATGAAAACGTACCGACTGGAAGCGGGGTTCTCGCTACGCGAGTTCTGCGTTTCAAATGGCCTGGACGCTGGCGAGCACAGCAAAATAGAGCGTGGCCGTCTTGCGGCACCCAATAGAGAGCGTGTCGAAATGTACGCAGACGCGTTGGGGCTGCAACCGGGCAGTGACAAGTGGATGGCGTTGTTTGATGCGGCGGCCGCTGAACGGGGCAGGATTCCTGATGACATTTTGTCTGACGAGGAAGTAGTGGATAAGTTACCTGTGTTGTTCCGCGAGATTGAGCAACGCTGCCGAGGCGCTGTTCAATATCGGTGAATCCGATTCGTTCATCGGTGCCAATGTCACGCAATCCCACCGCACCGCGATCCCTTGCAATGTGTACCCATTTTGCAAGGTCGTTTCGCGGGAAGTGGGTTGAGCGACAGTGAACAGTGACGAGAAAATCTCTTGTCTACCAAGATGGCGTGTATATGATTCCAGCACCCACCACCTCATCTCATCTTTCGAAAAAGGGCAACCCATGGCACGTGTTTCTGAAATTGCAGACGTTCGGCAACAGGTTCAGGAAAACAACTTCTTGGAATACGTTACGGTCGAAGACGGCACCCCAATTCTTCGAGGGATTAACCGCGACCGGATCATCGATTACGACTACGATGGCCACGAACTACAAGTGCTTTTGGCGGGCAGGCAGGAAAAGCTGATTCTTGACGGTGACGAATCTGACCAATTGCTCTCCAAAATCAGGCGCACGGCGTCCAAGAGTGAGTTTGGTGAGCCGAAAGTAGCTATTTTCAAGTCCCGAAGTGCCTAGAGCAGGCGAAAAGTGCGGTTTGAGATTCGGTAGTAGAGACAAGATCGGCGTTTATCCTGCAAAATCCTCTGCTGTCGACCCCCGCCAGAATTGACAAACGCTGGCGTTTTTAGTTTTTTTGGTGACCTATTTTGCAGATTTTGTGTCAATTCATATTGAAAGATGGCCATGTTTGGCGAATAATTAAAGTAGTTCACTACCAGTGGTAGTGAATCTATAAAGGCTTCCGCTGAGCCCGCCTGGCGAATCAGCGTTTTTTTATGCGCTGTCACCAGCCTGGTTCTCACCATCTTTGGCCTCTTCGGCTTTGCCCATCTCCTCTCTCGGCCACTTTCGGCTTTTCTTGATCTTTTGCATCGTCCATGAAGTCGCAACGTAACAAGTCACAAACTCGGCTTGCTTGTCACGCACGATACGAATGATGACGACGAAGTTGCCTTTCACAATCGCCACACGGCGGGCAAAGTCATCTTGGCGCAGCTGGTTATCATAGCCCACGCGAATGTCTGCTCCCGGATCACTTAACGCGAGCTTCACCCAGTGCATCCGCTTGGCCCGGTCATCCGAGAACACGTCGTCTTTGGATTTGGCCGACGATGATTCAAAGAAGGCATGGCCGAAGTCACGCTTGCGAAATCGAACCATGATCCCATCGAACGTCTCCAACGGTCCTCCGCAATAGACCGTATGAAAGTACTCTCGGTATTCGTCTTCCGAATCCAATTCGAGATGCGGAGGATACTCGACCCTTGCCATCACCAGCCTCCAGATAGGTTGATGCGGAAAACGTTGAACTTTCGTTCGTGCCGAGCCGTTGGAGCGATGTGGCGTCCAAGATTTTGTTCCACTACTTCGACAACACGGTCCTTAGCGGCAGATCCTGTTGATGATGCGTTGAGTCGTCGAGCTGACAATCCAGTCAAGACATCCGCGAGCTGGACTAATACCGATTGGCTAGATTCTGTCGCTTGTACGGTGGTAACGAGCGAGCTGAGATTTGCATTGTCAAGGCAATCTCGCAGCACATGTAATCGGTCTCGACGGCGGTTTTTTTTGTAGTCGAGGTAGAACGCGTACTCATTGAAATCAAGAATCCAGTGATGCAGCAACTGGTAGTAGAACTTGTAAAAGCCAAGCTCCTGATCGTTGGCGTGAAACTGGGTGAGATCTACTTTGTCGCAATCGACGGCGATACAGCGGAATCGAAGGTCGTCACCTTGGGCGAAGAACATCTCGATCAACTCGCAATAGAACTCGACACGCGAAGGTGAAACGCGGTTCCATTTGAATTCTCCGCCTACCTTATATTTGTCTCGTAGCGAGTGTACCGCATCTTTGAAGCGCGCTCGTTCGTCGCTAGGCAACCACAAGCTACCAATCAACAGGAACTTATTGTCGGCGGTTTCTGACGCTAACGCTTCAGGACTGCTTTCATCGCAATAGACGTCAAACTTCATATTAAGCCTCCTCGGTTGCGCTGAGTGCTTCGGGTACGGGAAGTTCTCCGGAAAGCAGCTGGGTCAGCAACGTGTCGGCGAGTAGGCGCGCTCTTCACTGGCCCGTGGTTGTTTTGTGGTAATCAATTCGCAGTTATACCAAACTGACGTAGGGACCACCGCCGACCTCGAATAAAATGGGGCTTTTCAGCCCAAGGAACCGAGCGTTGGCCACAATTCTTTCCCAAGACGGCGATGCGTTCGTCGTAACGGCCCGCACCCACACCGGCGCGCTTTCGTTATTCGCAAGCGACCCAGAACTGCCATGGTTGGGTAGCACCCGAACAGTAGATGGCGTGACGCACCATTGCCACGCATTCCAAGTCGACCAGTTACCTGATGGCACTTGGCTCGTCTCGTTTGAGTGGTCCGAGCCCGAGCATATTGGTTGCGACGACAATTCCCGCCGGCGGTTCGGGCAATTTCACATTGGAAGAGTCAGGCGATACGGTCGTCGCCTACCATGACTGGTTGCACAACGACGTGGACCTCATCGCAGGCGATAAGGTCATCATCCAGTGGTTCATGGATGGCCAGCGATTCCGCATTATCGAATTGCGGACGGGCGTGGACTACGTGGCCTGGATTCCAGGCACCCTGCCCAAGGCCAGTGGGACGGCACCGACACGGAAGGTCGGCGTCGGTATTGGCAATATCTATTACCGCCACCGGACTACCGACATTCTCACCCTGCTCAAGTCCAACGTCACCATTTACAACTTCTGCTCCAGCCCCATGACAGGCATGGTGTTTGTGACGATGGACGGGACGGGCGACTGGTACGTGACGGCAGAATGCTGCGACGATTCCTAGTCGCAAAAAAAGTGCCGCAGATGGGGCAGAACCTGCGGCACGAGGCGACGGCATTTTTGGGGCAGTAAGAATGGCCGCCGCCCGATTCAGACAACTCAATTATACGGGGCCATCCAACGATTTTCTAGGGTTCGTAATCCAATTTCGGACGGGCAGCGGCGAATACACGAAAAAGGGAACGCCCATGAAAATCTGGCAATTCAGACTCAGCACGCTACTCTTGATAACCACGCTCGTGGCAGCGGCGATAACCGTGGTGTGGGCTCATTACAACGCGGGGCTGGCCCGGGTTGAGGCAGTGCGGTTGAAGGCCAAAGTGATTCGACTCGAGGCGGAACTTCGCACTACGAAGAAGACTGCGCAATTCTGGCAAGACATCTACAACGTCGAATTCACGACCCCGGCAAGCCGTGTCCAATCACCAGCCACCCCTGAGACGCAAGCCGAGCCGACCGTGGGCATCTACCGTGGCGAGTGGGAAAATGACGAGCCGTTGCGGAATGAGGAAGGGTATCGGGAATCCGGGATTACCAAACCCGAGGAATGAAATGGCACCCAAACCGAAACGCCGCTGGTGGCTGGCGCGTTGGCGGGATGCGTACTGGAGATGGATAAATAATGTTTATGGTAAGGACAGTAAGACTTGCCGAAATTTTCGCTTCTTGTTTTTGTGTAACGGCACGATGGTGACAATTGCGGGCATCATATGCAGTTTTCTCGCGCTCGGCGTCGAAACGCCGCCACCCTACCTGGAACCAAGCGTCCCGGTACGCATTGGCCTCGCTCTGCTTACTTTGACGATGGGATCGGGATCAGGCTTGCTGGCAATATACTTTGGCCTCTGGCATTCCGAACAAAATTGAGACGCCAAAAAAACCCTCGCCATGAGCGGCACCTCACCAACTACATCATGTCCTCGGACTGCCAAGCGGTTATTTACCCGCTTGCGCGCCAACCACGTGGTGAAATGTATCGCTATTAAGTGAAATTGAATGCTACGGTTTGCAATGGTGTTTTGGGTTCGTTATAGTGCGTAAACGCCTGTAAAATGAGCGTTTTTGGCATTGAGAATTTCAGCCTGGGGGTCAAAAGGTCGGAGGTTCGAATCCTCTCAGCCCGACTATTTTTCCAACAAAGCCCATCGTCTTTTCGGCGGTGGGCTTTTTGCTTGGATTCACAGCGTTTTTCGCTCATTCCGCCCGGTTCAAACGGCGTCCAGTTCTCTGAGGGTTGACGAAGCGACTTTGCTCCAAGTCGTTGCCTGCACTCAGCTTCGCTTGGTTCAAAAGGTTACGGCCTGATGAAATCGCAATTCCGATTTGCTAGAATTTCTCGCAAACCACAGGCGACAAAGACGAAGATGACCGGCAATACCGAAGAAAGCGGCAGCAGGCGTGAACGACTCCGATCCACTCGATGTGACTCAGGACGCAGAAGGGAAGCCTCTCCCGCAGGCTGTCGCTGCGCAGATCAAACACCCCCAGCGGATCGGTCGTTACCGCATCGAGAAGGTGCTGGGCAAAGGGGGATTCGGCCTCGTCTATCTGGCTCACGATGAGCAACTCGATCGTCTGGTCGCCATCAAAGTGCCGCACGCCAAGTTGATCGCCAAGCCCGAAGATGCCGAGGCGTATTTGGCCGAAGCTCGCACGGTCGCTAATCTCGATCATCCCGGCATTGTGCCGGTGCATGATGTGGGCAGCACGGAAGACTGTCCCTGTTACGTCGTCTCCAAGTACATCGAGGGAACTGATCTCTCAGTAAAGATCAAAGAGAGTCGGCTCAAGTATCGGGACGCCGCCGAACTGGTGGCGACTGTGGCCGAGGCGTTGCACTACGCTCACAAGCAGGGACTTGTCCATCGGGACGTGAAGCCCGGAAACATCTTGATCGGCAAAGACGGCCAGCCTTTCGTCGTCGATTTCGGGTTGGCCTTGAGGGAAGAGAACATCGGTAAGGGGCCGAAGTATGCTGGGACGCCTGCCTACATGAGTCCTGAACAGGCCCGTGGCGAAGGTCATCGGGTTGATGGCCGGTCAGACATCTTTAGTTTGGGGGGCGTGTTCTATGAGTTGCTGGTCGGGCGTCAGCCGTTTCGGGGCGACACGCACGCTGAACTGTTCGAGCAGGTAGCGAGCTACGAGCCACGCCCACCACGGCAGTATGATGACCGCATTCCGAAGGAACTCGAACGAATTTGCCACAAGGCGATGGCCAAGCGAGCTTCGGAGCGATATTCGACGGCCAAAGACTTTGCCGAAGACCTGCGACTATTCATGCAGGAACAGGCGGTGATTCAGAGTGGTACTTCGCCGGGTGGGATCGGCCCCGTTGCCTCTGAAACTTTTGCTTCGCAGGGTGGTTCAACCGCAGTAGATAGCGCAGCTTCATCTGGCTCAATAAAATTAGATTCGTCCGACAGTCAGCCCATCAGGATCGTGCCGAAGGGATTGCGGTCGTTTGACGCTCACGACGCTGATTTCTTTCTGGAACTGCTGCCCGGTCCCAGAGATCGTGAGGGCCTGCCCGACAGTCTGCGGTTCTGGAAGACTCGGATCGAAGAACCTGATCCTGATAACACCTTCTCGGTCGGCTTGATCTATGGGCCTTCCGGTTGTGGGAAATCGTCACTGGTCAAAGCGGGACTGTTGCCTCGGCTCTCAGAGGACGTGATCCCGGTCTACATCGAGGCCACGCCGGAAGAAACCGAAACTCGTTTGTTGCATGGACTGCGAAAACGCTGCCCTTCTCTCGAAGATAACCTGAGCCTCAAAGACACGCTGGCCGCATTGAGGCGAGGCCAAGGTATCCCGGTCGGCAAAAAGGTGCTGATCGTTCTCGATCAGTTCGAGCAATGGTTGCACGCCAAGAAGGAAGAAGAAAATACCGATCTGGTGCAAGCTCTGCGGCAGTGCGATGGGGGCCGGGTGCAGTGTGTCGTCATGGTACGTGACGATTTCTGGATGGCCGTGACTCGGTTCTTGCGGGAATTGGAAGTCAGGCTGCTGGAAGATCAAAACCTAGCTGCGGTCGATCTCTTTCCAGAGCGTCATGCCCAGGAGGTATTGGCGGCATTCGGTCGAGCGTTTGGGACATTGCCGGATGACATCGGATCGACAACCAAAGAACAAAAGGACTTCCTCAAGCAATCGGTGGAGGGTCTTGCCGAGGAAGGCAAAGTCATCTGTGTTCGCTTGGCATTGTTTGCCGAGATGATGAAGGGCAAAGAGTGGACCGCCGCCTCGTTGAAAGAAGTCGGCGGCACGAAGGGTGTGGGCGTGACGTTTCTGGAGGAGACATTTAGTTCCTCCGCAGCTTCCCCCGACCACCGATATCATCAGAAAGCCGCTCGTGCCGTTCTCAGAGACCTGCTGCCCAATTCCGGCACGGACATCAAAGGCTACATGCGGTCTCATGCGGAACTCATGGAAGCTTCTGGCTATGGCAATCGCCCCAAAGACTTCGATGATCTGGTCCGCATTCTGGACAGCGAAATCCGGCTCATCACACCGACCGATCCCGAAGGCAAAGATGCCGACGATGACTCGATAACGCAAACCCAAGCGGGCCAGAAGTATTTTCAACTGACGCACGATTATCTGGTGCATTCGCTGCGGGACTGGCTGACTCGCAAGCAGAAGGAGACACGCAAGGGCCGGGCGGAACTCAATCTGTTCGATACTGCGGTGACTTGGAATGCCAAGCCGGAAAACCGCTTCCTGCCGTCGTGGTGGGAGAACCTCAACATCCGGTTATTCACCGATAAGCAAAATTGGACCGAACCACAGCGGAAGATGATGGGCAAGGCGGGAGGAGTGCATGGATTGCGGTCAGGTTTGGTTGGGCTGTGCATAGTGCTTGTCGTGTTCGCTGGACTGTTCATCTCTGGTCGGGTTGAGGAGCGTCAGAACGCCAATTATGCCAAAGCCCTTGTCGAATCATTGTCGGCGGCGAACACAGCCGACGTGAAAGATTTGGTTGTCGAGACTTCGGAGTATCAGCAATGGGTAACTCCGCTGTTGGCTGAAATCGTTGCCGACGAAAACAGCAGCCCCACGGCGAAGCTCCACGCCAGTCTGGCACTCGTCAAGAATGATCCGTCGCAGGTCGATTTTTTGTTGCGACAACTGCTGGTGGCAAGTCCTGACGATGTGCCGGTCATCGTATCGTTCTTGGCACCGCACAAAGACCAGTTAAAGAAACGACTGTGGGACACGATCCAGACCGGCAGCAACAGCCAGCGTATACGGGCGGCAGCGGCGTTGTCCCAATACGACGGTGAAGACAAACAGTGGGAGCAGCAACGTAAGGATGTCGTCACCGCACTGGTATCCGTTCCCGCTTCGGAGTCCGACGAGTGGATCGAAATGCTGCGTCCTGTGGGTGGTATGTTGGCTGATCCACTGGAAGAGCGATTCCGAGACAGGAGCGAAAAGCGTAGTAGTGAACGCCCAGTCATCGCTGCTGCATTGTCTGTTTATCTCAAGGGCAAACCCAAAGCTCTGACGCCCCTGATCCTGCTGGCCGACAATGGCCGGGAGTTTCAGCCCTTGCTGGCGGCTCTTCGCAACCACAGCCAGTCGGTGATCCCCGAACTGAAATCTCTGGTGAGCCAATCACCACCCAAGGATGCCGAACCTGCTGAAGGGGATGCGTTCTGGAAAAAGCAAGCCAATGCAGCGGTCTGTCTGCTTGAGTTAGGTGAGACGAATTCTGTCTGGCCCCTGTTTCAGCAGACGCCTAATCCATCGCTTCGTAGCCTTATTATCGACAGACTTGCTCGGTTGGGAGCCACGCCTGGTGTCATTGCTAAAAGAATCAAGCAAGAATCCGATTCGGCGAGTCGTTACGCTCTCACATTGACCTTGGGCCAATTCGATGCACGGAACTGGTCGAGTGAACAACGGCGGTCGTTCACAGTACAAATGGCGACACTCTACCGAGAAGACCCTGATCCGGGGGTGCATTCGGCGGCAGGCTGGACGCTCAGGCAATGGGGATCGTCACCGCCTGATCTGCCTGTTGGCGAACTGTCTTTGAGTGAGAAGCAGAAACAACGGAGAAATACACTCGCAACGCAAATTGACGAAACAAAAAGAAGAATCGAAGAGGAACGTGCGAGTCAGATTGCACAGTGGGGCCAAAAGATTTCCCGAAAGTATCCGGATTTGCCATCATCGCTCGAAAACGATCTTCTGTCCCTTTACCAATTCGACACCTTGGGCGACACCGCTTCGACACCAGAGAAAAAAACATTGATTCAACTCCACGGTGACACCAAACCACAGAAAACAAACGGGGTCATTGGACAAGCGGTCGCACTGCGAGACGGGGCTTATGCCACAGGCAATCCCTTGACACTCGACACCGAAAAGCCATTTTCCATCGGCGGCTGGTTTCTATTTCGAGAGAAAGAGAGATCGTTTGGTCTTCTTTCTAACCGAGACAAAAATGATCGGCTGCAAGGTCTGGAGATGTTTTACAGACAACCGGGGCAAATTATTCTTCACTTGAACAGCAAAACGGGTTACATACGTTGTGATACGAAAAACCGTTTCGAAAAAACCAACTGCTGGTATCACATCCTAGCCACTTATGATGGCACAAAAACCGTTGACGGAATCAGAATCTATGTAAATGGAAAACCTCAAGAATTGATCCCCGGTACGGAAAAAGGAATCAGTCCCCTGGAGGCCGAGTTGATTGAATCACCTGTTCCCCTTCATTTCGGCACCCGTCCCCCTGGGTTGTTCTCAGTCCCATCCACACCACTGGACGGGGCGATTGACGAAGTTCGAGTTTACGACCGGCTACTAACCGATATGGAAATCGAGCATTTCTATTGGAACGGCGTTGGTAAGGTTGCAAGTGCTTTTCTTATAAGACGGACATTTGAATTTGAGAACACTCTGCTAGTCCCAAAACAAGCGAACCCTGAATGTTTTTCTGGCTGAATTCGCCAGCCCGGGTCGCGCGCGTTCGGCGAGCGGCCGCTCGCTTTCGCGGCGTGAACTACGCTCAGCTTTTTGTTCACTCATCGTGGGATTTTTTC
>JAJDEH010000022.1 GCA_029259935.1 Planctomycetota bacterium | reverse complement strand
GGCCACGTCGTACGGGCCGAACGACTGGCCGTTGAGTTCCACGCGAATGCCGCTCGCATTGTCGCCGGTAAACCGGATGGTATCCGCCTGATTCGTTCCCATCACCAACAGGTTTCCAGCCGTCAATTGGACCGGCGAAGCCTTCACCGTCCTTGCCGTACTCAACTCGTTGTTATTGCCGGCGATAACGAGCCTCCGATCCGTGGAAGACGGACCGCTGTTGACCGTGGCGAATACATCCGGCGCATTGGTCAGCGGGGCACGAGAATTCGTGGTAACCGCCGACAACGGGCGACCTGCCGTGGCAGTCACGGATAACTGATAGCGACCGATGTCTCCATATCCACCCTCGCTAGCCACAACAATGTGGTAACGGCCGGAAGGAAGTTGAGCGAGATTGATCACGGCGCCCAGTTCTTCCGACGTCTTCATCCTTTGTCCGCCTACCCACCGGAACAGATCGTTCGGATCCATCCAATTCCCCGTGGCCTGATCGAAAGTATGGCTTGAGGCGACGAGCCGATCGAAGGCGTCGCGGACTTCGAGTCGGGCATTCAGGTTGGCACCTTGAAGCGCCGTTACCAGATTTGCTTCGACTTCCACAAGCAAATCGCCACCGATATGGTTCAAGGAAAAGTAATCGCGATCGGTCATGTGATGGATGAGTTCCGTAGTTAGGAACCGGCGCACGAAGACCGTCGGGCTGGCCACCGGGAATCGTTCCAGCGGAATCGCGCCTGCGACACCGTTTGCTCCATCGTTCCGGTATCCGATGGCCGTTTGCAGGCGGTCCAAATCGGGCTGGCGGCCCGCGGCCGAAGGCCCATCCCACCAAATCGTCCGATCGCTGTTTAAGTTTGCTCCCATGATCGGCGTGCGCACGAAGTCGCCAGGGCTGTACTCAATGAATGGAATTCCGGCCATCTGCTGATGCAGTAGTCCAAACATGTGCCCAGCCTCATGAGAAGCCGTGGTCGCGAGCGCGGGCGCCATTTGGATCGCGCGAAAGTCGGCGTCGAGATCGCCGCGGAGCGCCCCTTCCACGATCGTGTCCGAGAACACAAAGGCGATCGGAAATCCCGGCTGAATCATCGCCCAACCGCTAGGTTCAGGATTTGCCGGGTCAAATATATTGAAGTCCCTCATGTAGTCGCTCATCCAACTTCCCTCGGCACTCGATCCTCCAATCGCGACGCGGATCGCGCGGCCGAGTTCGAAGTTGCGTGGCTCAACCGTTGTGACGTTGACATTGAACGGCGCGAAATCCTCGGCTACACGATCAAAGATGTCATTCATGAGCGCAACTTCGTCGGCCGAAAACGCGGGACTGGCGTCAATAGTGAACGCCGGGGTATCGGTCCGCGCATGGACATTGTCTCCGCAGAAAAAGCAGCCTCCTCGTTTGAGTGTCTCGCGATGGCCATCGAAGTCCAGAAAAATGGTTTTCGTATCGGCATTGCCGTTCGGAAGGCTATTTCGAATCGGAATGATAGGGATGATGTCCGGAAAGCCGCCCGGTTCGGCCGGTGGAATCTCTTCGACGGATGTGTAGTTTCCGAAAAACGCGTTGTCCGATTCCGTGACACCAAAGTAGTACACGTCGCCAAGTTGGTTGTCGGCGATGACGTTCTCGGTGATGATGTTGGCGAATACTCCGCCGCCGTCGACTCCGCTGATGAACTGCACGGCATGCGTTTTGTTACCCAGTCCGTCAACGTCACCGGCGGCGCTGGTTCCGATGAAGTTGCCGCGAACTTCGTTGTAGCGAGTTTGATCGGTCGCCGACCCGCGTTGAAAGCGGATCCCGTGGCGGCGATTTCCGGAAATCACGTTCCTCTCAGCCACATCGTCAACGCCGTCGCCGTCGCTGCCGATGACGTTGTACTCGGCCCCCGCGCTGATCGTGATTCCACCGGAACTGCGGCGCGAAGTTCGTCCGTTGGGCCGAGTTTCCGTGCCTGTGGGATCGGTGCCGATGTAGTTTCCCGCCACGACATTATTGTCACTGCGGACGATCATGACGCCGTCCCCGGGAAAACTATGGATGTTCAGATCCTGGATACGGTTTTCGTCCGCGTTGAGCCAAATTTCAAATCCCGCCGCCGGGTCGTCCGCAATCTGACTTCCGTCCAATACGATCTCTGGACCGAACCGATTGGTGTTGCCCAGAAAACGGGTTTGCGTGCGCCCATCGATCGTCGTGCCGCCCGTCGTGTCGTTCAGCGACGGCAGCGCCGTTAGCGGACGGATGACGAACACATCCGGCGCGGTATCGCCACCTGTCAGGTGCGCGTCGACATCCTCGAACGCATTTTGACCATCGTTGCGAAGGTTGAACGCAATCCAGTTGTCACCGCGGCCAACATTGGCCCCCTCAATCGCCCAACGCAGCGACCCGGTCCCGCTGTCGTTCGTGTTGCTGACGATGAGGGTCCTCGACTGGACCGAGTCCGGATTGGCGAACACCTGATCCTGCAGACCGGACGGCAGTGATAGACTGAAAGCGGTGGGGCCAACTAGCATGACCCGCGGTTCCAGGTACTCTACCGCGAGACGTGACGTCGACTGTCTTCGTTTTTTCGTGGATTGTTTCCGACTTCCGCGCAACGAGAAGAGATTAAGCATGATAGAACTCCTGTGATGAGATATGACCTCGGATCATGAAGTCATGCCGGTCGAAGCAGCTTCACTGCCGGCGCATTGGCGTCGTGGCAGCGATATCACTGACCGAATGACGGGCCGGATGTGCGCACTCCTTGTCGCAAGTTTTCGGGAGCCTCGAAGTAGAAGGGTATTTGACATCGGAAGCGTAATCGGACTTGGACTGTTACAAAGAATTCTTCGAGAAAGAAGAAACGGCCGAGCGCGCAGCCGGCGATGCCACGAAAGGACATGGAGTGCCGAGTTTGCAAGACGGCTCCCGCAAAGTCGAATGGCAGGAAGCCGGAAGTGAACTTCGTGCGGCGCGTTGATCCATCGCATATCGGCGATGTAGACAAAGTCGCGAGCGGCTTCTTACTCCGATCAGCCCGGTGTCCGACCGCACCTCCTAGACGAAGTCGATCGAGTCGCTCGACGCAGCCGCCCAAATTGCGATCCCACGCAAGAGGCTTCGAATCTCTACCAGAGCCTAGGCTGCGGCGCGGTCAATTGCCGTGTCGATGTCGTGGCGGAGGCCGTCGGCGTCGTAGTCTTTTTTGACTTTCACGCGCAGCAGCGGCAGGCTGGCGGCTGACATCGCTTCGTTGACGAATTCGTCACGTCGCTGGCGGTCGGCCCGCTGGTGCGAGCGGTCGTCGAGCTCGATGGCCAATTGCGGTTCCAGCGATTCGGGATCGCAAAGCACGAAGTCGATGTGCTTTTGGTTGATTTTGTTTTGCCACGACTGCCGCTTTTGAGTCTCTTCGCGGACTCGAAGCAAGTCGGCCATCCGGACCATGGCGAAGATGGTATAGTCTTCCGACGCGGACTCCGTCAGCACATGGTAAAACCGAAGTTCCGCATCGGTTACAAGTCCATCGCGCTTTTCATAGGGCGGCGGTGGCTCGCGTAACAGAATCCGCGCGAGCAGAAGAAGGATGACCATTCCCAAGATGAAGGCGGCGGCGGGCCAATGTTCGGTGAGAAATTCCATGGTGACTGGGCTCTTCAATGTTAACTGCCGTGTCTTACCTAAATTATCGACCAACCGCCGTGGGATGCTTGAGCCCACCCACGCGGTTGGCTCAAGGATACGGTGGCAGAATTTGTGGAGGTTGCTCATAATGACGGCAGAGACAGTACCTTCCAGTCGTGACTAGATTACCCAGACTTACACTTGTCGGCAGGAAAATCGCAATTGCCAATCTTGTTGCTCGACCGACAAAAACCCGGACAGAACTTCTAAAAACTCCATGTCAGAAGCACTTTCCCAACTCCGCATTGGCCCGCTTGCTATTGGGTTTCCCGTTGTGCAGGCGGCTCTTTCGGGCTACAGCGATTGGCCGATGCGCGTACTCGCTCGGCGGCATGGCGCTTCCTACGCGTTGTGCGAAGTGATGCTGGATCAGTTTTTGGTATCGATGAAGGGCCGCCGCCGCACCAGCCACTTTCTGCATATCAGTGACGAAGAGCATCCCGTCGGTGGACAACTGATGGGGAGCGAGCCGGATCAATTCGCCGCAGGCGCGTTAAAGTTGGTCGAGGCGGGCTTCGACGTCATCGATATCAACTTCGGTTGTCCGGTGAAAAAGGTACTCGGCCGCTGCCGGGGCGGTTTCCACTTGAGCCAGCCAGAGGTCGCTTTGGAAATCATTCGGCGCACTCGCGGTACGGTTCCCGCTCACATTCCAGTCACCGTGAAAATGCGACGTGGGATCGATGACACTCAGCAAAGCCGTGATCATTTTTTTGAGATTTTGGATGGAGCTTTCTCGCTGGGAGTGGCCGCGATTACCGTGCATGGGCGCACGGTGACGCAGCGCTATGTTGGCCCCAGCAAGTGGTCGTTTCTACGCGAAGTCAAACAGCATGTTGGCGACCGTACGATCCTGGGCAGCGGCGATCTGTTTTCGGCCGAGGACTGCTTGGCCATGATACGTGAGACGGGCGTCGATGGCGTGACGGTCGCCCGCGGCGCGATCGGAAATCCGTGGATCTTCGACCAGGCGCGGGCTCTCGCCAAAGGAGAAGAGAATCCGCCGCCGCCCACATTGCATCTACAACGCGAGGTCATTCGCGAGCACTATCGCTTGGCCGAACAATTATACGGAGCGGATCGTTGCGGGGCGCTGATGCGAAAGTTTGGTATCAAGTACTCGGCCCTGCATCCCAATACGCAAGAGGTGCGAGACGCCTTCGTCAAAGTCCGCTGCCACGAGGATTGGATGGCCGTACTCGACCAGTGGTACGCCGAGGATCTGCCGGGCCAATATCCAAGCGCCGATTTGCACAAGGCTCAAGGAAGTTGCGAATACGCGGCTTGAACCGACGCGATTGCGGAATCGATTTCTCGAAGTACGCCGTCATCCGACTCGTTCGCGCGTTGCGCTTCGAGTGCGGTCAAGACGGTGGCGGACGGACGTCGGCCCAAGGCCCAAGCCGATGCGCCACGAACGAGCGTTTCATTGTCTTGCAGTCCTCGGATCAAGGCGTCGATCGCGCGATCCGTCGGACGGTTACCCAGCACAATCGCAGCGTTGCGTAACAGACCTCGCCGTTTGGAACGCCACAGTGGCGTATGCCGAAACCGCGCGCGGAACGCAGCATCATCCAGCAAAAACAATTCGGTCAAGTCGACTGGGCCCATGTTGCGTTGCGGTAAGAAAGCTGCTTCGTCGCTGGCCGGTGCATGGCGGTTCCAAGGGCAAACATCTTGGCAAATGTCGCAGCCGAACAGCCAATCGCCCATCCCGCTTCGCAAGGGCTGGGGAATGGAATCTCGCAGTTCGATGGTCAAGTAACTAATGCACTTGGTCGCATCTAGCACGTACGGTTGAGGAAAAGCGTCGGTTGGGCAAGCGTCGAGACAGGCGCGGCAGGTTCCACAGTGGTCGGTTTCAAAGGGCTGGTCCGCTTGCAGTTCCAGGTCGGTCAGTAGCGCGGCGAGAAAGAACCAACTGCCCGCCTGCTTGTTCAGCAGCAAGGTGTTTTTCCCGATCCAACCGAGGCCCGCCAGTTGCGCGAATTCGCGTTCCAACAGGGGCGCGGTATCCACCACGCCGCGAACCGCCGCTTGCGGATGGTGATCTTGCACGAACTTGCAAAGCGAGCGGAGCCGATCGTGAATCACATCATGATAGTCGGCAGTTCCCCAGGCGTACCGCGAAACTCGTCCTTGGCCCAGCGCGCAATCCCCCGGCGTGGTCGTGGCGTAGTTCATCCCCAGCATCACCAGGCTCCGCACCCCCTGCAAGACATGGTCGGGGTGCTCGTAGGCATCGGCCCGCGAGGCAAGGTAATGCATTTGACCGTCATAACCGGCCCTCAGCCAATCGCGAAATCGCTCGAATCCCGGTGAAGAAACGGCGGGACAGACCCCCACGAGGTCGAAGCCGTTGCGTCGGGCTTCCTGTTTGATCTCGGTCGTCAGTTGGGGGATGTCCATGTTGCGAAAATTGGTTGAGTTGTTTCTTTTTTCTCGAAATTCCTTGCAGACGCGCGGGGCCGTATTTAGCCTGGAATATTGAGGCATGCTCAGTCACGGAACAAGGTGCATGCGTCCCGAGTATGACTCCCGTGATTTCACCGATGAGGCACATCCCATGAAAATGTTTCGACTTTTGCTGCTGGCAATCGTGTTTGGTTCGACCGCCGCGGTCTCGGCTCCCGTGTTTGCTCAAGGCCCCGGCTTTGGCGGACTGCCGGTCAACCGCTTTAACGCTCCCGTAAACGGCCTCGGCCGGTTTCGCGGATTTCGCCGCGGATTGTTGGGTAATAGCGGCATCATCAGCTATCCTTCGATGCACGAGTTCTCGCGGACGATTCCGCGTCCTTACGGCAATTCGATTTTGCCATTCTACTCATTGTATCCGCCGGTCTATTACAGCCACAGCGTCGCACGGCCCTACGGCTTCAGCCCCTATGCCTTGCCGGCCGGCATGCAACCCGCCGAAGGGCTGCTAGTTGCCGCCGACGTCGACAAAACGAAGGAGATCATCAATCCGTTCTTTAAGCCCGAGGATGACGGAGAGGCAACGGAAGAAGAACCGAAGGAAACCCAAGCGTCGACACGCGTAGCCAGCACGACCAAGATGATCGTCAATCCCTATTTTCGCAAGGCCGACGCCATCGCTCCGCGCGTGATCCCTAACCCCTATCTCGCTAAGAAAGATCACTAGCAAGGCCAGCCGTCGCGACTTCTCCCCTTTGAATACGAGAAGCTAACGGCGGTACCTTCGATTGTTTACCGCTTGCTACATCCAACTTAGTTTCGCGGCGGCTGCCGCGGATCGACGAGGTTGTAGCGGCGGATCTTGCGGTCGAGCGTCGAACGCTCGATGCCTAAAATCGACGCCGTGCGACTCTTATTCCAACTTGTGTGACTCAGCGTGTCGGCGATATGGCGTTTCTCGACGTCCGCCAACGTCATCGGCTCGTAGACGTTTCTCGGTTGCGAAAGCACATTCGACTCGCTGGCGGTCGGCATGCTGATGAACGTGATGTGGTCGGGGCGAATGAAGTCCTCTTGGGCCAACAGCACGGCATGTTCGATCACATTCTTAAGTTCGCGTACATTGCCCGGCCAGTGGTACGCCCGCATTTGCTGCATGGATTCCTGAGTGAATCCGCGTATTTTCCGTCCTGTTTCGGCGGCGAAACGTCGAACAAAATATTCGGCCAGCGTGATAATGTCTTCCGGCCGGCGGCGCAGCGGCGGGACAACGATTTCGAATCCGTGCAACCGGAAGAATAGATCGCGGCGAAACTTTGCTTCCTTGACCGCTCGTTCCAGGTCACGATTGGTGGCGGCAATCACTCGGACATCCACGCTGACCGGCTTGCTGCCGCCGACGCGTTCGAATGGGTGGCCTTCCAACACGCGCAGAAACTTGGCCTGAATCGCGGGGCTCATTTCGCCAATTTCGTCCAGCATCAAGGTGCCGTGGTCGGCCGCCTCGAACTTGCCCAGCTTTCGTTCGGTGGCACCCGTAAAGGCTCCTCGCTCGTGGCCGAACAGTTCGCTTTCCAACAACGATTCCGTCAGCGCGGCACAGTTCAGGCAAACAAAGGGGTTCTTTTTCCGTGGGCTGGAAAAGTGGACGGCGCGGGCCACCAGTTCCTTGCCGACACCGCTTTCACCGCGGATCAAGACCGTCAGCCGGCTAGGCGCGGCGCGGGCAATTTCCTCATGCACCTTTTCCATCTGCGGGCTCCGCCCCACAATTTCGCTTTCCACGCCCAGGCGGCGGCGAAGCTGGTCGTTTTCACTCTTGGTGATCGACAGGTCTTCCGCCAGTGCCTTTTGCCGATCCAGGTCCTGCAGTCGATGACCGACGCTGGTCGCGGCCGCCAAGCTGAATTCTAGATCTTCCGGGTCGAGAACGCGTTCGCTGTCGGACGAGTACAAATGCACCAGACCGACCGGTTCTTCTCCCTCCGAGCGGACCGGCGCGCAGATGACACTGGTCGCATGAAACTCGCCCTTGCTATCCCGCGGCCCCAATGTGCTGTCGCCCTCGATATTGCGAGCCAACACGCCCTCGCCCTCGCGCAGCACCGTCGAAGCCAGGAAAGCGGACACACGCTGGTAGGACGGTTTCAGGTCGGTACGGCTGGCGACCAGTTCTAGGTCCTCGACATGCTCCGATGCGTCGGGGGATCGAGACATCAACAGAATCGCCCCGGCATCCGCTTGCGTGCGTTCGATGAGTGCATCAAGTGCCAATTTGGCGACGCTGGCCACGTCGGGCTGAGTCGCCAGTTTCACGGCCAATTGATACAGTTCGATGGAAGCCCGCCCCGCCTTGGGAATCGCGGATTCATCATCGTGGGGCGGTTTCAGAAACTTGGATTCAACACGGCGGTGAGTAATCGTGGTTGGCTCGAACGTATCCAGCACGTTGGAGTCGCTGAAAGACGCGCCTCCGGCGTCCAAAACCGTTTCCCCCTCGGACAGCGAATAGGCGGCGGGACTTGATTCCGAATAAGCGCGCGACAGATCGTTGACGAAGGCGAGCTGCGTTCTGCCGATGCGGATCACATCGCCCGGCTGCAGCGGGTGGACTCCGTCAATCAACTCGCCGCCGACTCGAGTCCCGTTGCGGCTCTCCAGATCGCGTACATTCCAATGGCCTTGCTCCTCGAAAATTTGAGCATGCCGGCGGCTGCACAGATCTTCGTGAATGACAATTTCATTGGTCGGAGCGCGGCCCATGGTCACGCTTTGACCCGGCGTGAGCCGAAAAACGTCCGACCACTTGGTACCTTCTCGAATGACAAGATAGGCTAACAAAAACGACTCCTGGCTAAAATAAACGTCCCGCCGAACGGCGTTGAAAGATCGGGTGGTAAGGGGTCTAGCCCGCTGTTTTCATTAGAACGCAAAAAGGGGCCTCGGCAATACCGGCAACATGAATATCCGCGCTAACATCGCTATTATCCCATCGGAACGAGACTTTCACCACGGGTAGATACTGCAAGCAAGCCGGAACTCTTCCCCGGTCGCTCGATTTCGTTGCAAATATTGGGGGCCGCAGTTATTCTGTAATTAGGAAGTTCAAGAATTCCTACCCCTCACCCCAAGGCCGGCACTGGTTCGCAATTATCTTGCACCAGCAACGAGGGAGGTGGAAAACCCGATCATTACCAGGGGTGTTGATGGTTCAAGGAGTTCAGGCGATGGTTAGACGCAGCTATTTCATTCTTCGGATCCTTCTCCTGTTGGTTGTTGGCGGACTTTGGGCTACGGATGTTGCTCACCTACAGGCAGGCGGCGGCGGCGGTTTTCGGTCCCGCTCGGTGGGCGGTATATCGATTGATGCCTTCGGGGCCTTGTCCAACCCCACTGGCAAGGATGAAGCCCTGTTGCTGGAGTTCATGCGCAAGAATGTCGGTCGCGCGGCGGCCGACCTCAACGCTCCCGTCGGAATGCGGATGATTTCTCTGCGGGGATTGCAAGATGCAATTCAAGAGTTCCACAAGAGCGGATTCGGCGAATTGCCCGAGGAAATTCGATTTCTCGCGGGGCTAACTCGTATTCAATACGTGTTTCTCTATCCGGAAGAGAACGACATTGTGATCGCCGGACCGGGAGAAGGCTGGCGAGTCGATAGCGACGCGAACGTCGTTGGCATCACGACCGGACGTCCCGTCATTCTATTGGACGATTTTTTGGTCGCACTGCGAACCGTTCGCGGCGCGAACCAAGGCGATGGTATTACCTGTTCGATCGACCCCACGGCCGAAGGTCGCAAAAATCTCGATACCTTGCTCCGCAAATTGAAGACGTTTGACCGCTCGATTCCCACGAGAATCAAACGGGCTTTAGGCGATCAACAGATCACGTTGACGGGAATTCCCGAAAACAGCCATTTTGCCCGCGTGCTGGTCGCGGCCGACTATCGCATGAAGCGGTATGGCATGGACTTGGAACCCGCGCCGATCAAAGGGCTTCCCAGCTTCCTCGACATGCTGAAAGCCAAAGGAGCCAAGCTCGACAATCTCATGCCTCGCTGGTGGTTGGAGATGGACTACAAGCCCTTGGCACGCAGCGAAGACGGCTTGGCGTGGCAACTGCGAGGCCAAGGTGTGCGGTGCGTCTCGGAAGACGACTTCGTCGATAAAGAGGGCGCGGTCAAGGGCACCGGCGGCGTTAATCCAATCGCTAAACAGTGGGCGGATCAGTTCACCGAGTTGTATGACGAATTGTCCGCGAAGGAAGCCATCTTCGGCGAATTGCGAAACATCATGGACTTGTGCGTCGTGGCCGCCTTGATTGAAAAAGAAAACATGCTGGATCGCGTTGGGTTGAGCTTGCCTCTGCTCAGCGATCCGAAAAAGGGTGTTCCCGTCGAGGAATGGAGCGTGCCGAAAAAGGTCGCTTCGCAGTGCAGCGTGCTGAAGGTCGGCCGTGGGTATGTGATCGCGGCATCCGGCGGCGTCCAAGTCGAAAGCTGGCAAGCGGCGGCCAAGTCGGAACAAAACACCCAAGTCGCTCAAATCCGAACCAGGGCCAAAACAACCGGCAAGAAGCACTGGTGGTGGAACTAGACTGCCGGCTTTTCAATTGTCTTCAACAGCGGATCGCGTAAACCGATCCGTTGCTTATCTCCTTATCTATCTAGTGCGACAGCCGTCGACTGTCGTGCGTCAAAAAACAAGGGAGCCGAAGGACCATTGGTCCTCTGTTATCCCGCGCATGACATCCATCGATGGGCCGGGCCCTACATCGAAATTGGGGTAAATCTATCTGATGTTATACAATTCTCATTCGCATTCTTCGTTGAGCGGTTGGCACTTACGTCGGAGTGTCGTCGCTGATTTTGCCATGCGTTGTCGGACCAATATCATGACTCAACGAGTTCTTTGTTATGGCCTGGCGTTTTCCGCCGGAGCTTGTGGACTAGCAATTCAAGTCGTCTGGGCGCGGCGTTTCACGCAGTTCTTTGGTGTGTCGGCGCAGTCGATTGCCGTTGTCCTGGCGATGGTATTGGGAGGCTTGGCACTGGGGGCCGCTCTATTCGGCCGACGCGCCGATCGCTCGCCCAGCCCTCTGCGATTGGCGGGCATCTTGATGCTGTTGTGCGGCGCGACGGCAGTGATTGGGATCTATCTCCCGGCTGTATTTTTCTCGTTGACGGACCAGATTGCCGGCCCGGCGGCCTTGTCGGGCACGACCCAGAGTGTTGTCAGGATGTTGCTCGGTTTGTTGGTCGTCCTGCCGCCCTATGTCATGTTGGGAGGCATTGTCCCGGCGCTGGCCCGCGTTTCCATCACCAAACCAAGCCAACTACGGCCGCGCATCAGTTTGCTCTACGGCGTGGAAACTCTCGGCGGGGCGCTCGGCGGTTTGCTCACTGGATTCTGGCTGATTTATGCTTTTGGACTCAATGGCACGTTAGGGTTGGCGGTCGGATGTTGCTTGTTGGCGGGAGCTCTGTCGGCGGTCTTAGGCAAGCAAGAGATTGGCAAGCCGCACGCGCAGGCGTCGAAAACCAGCCAACGGCGACTGGCCGGTGTGGGCGAAGATTCCTTGTTGCTGGCGGCCGTCGTACTCGCGAGCCTGGCGGCGCTCGGCATGGAAGTTGTCTGGACTCGCCTGCTGCTGTTGATCGTGGGTAGCGATATCCACAGCTACACAATTGTTGTAACCAGCTTCTTGCTAGGCATCGCGATTGGCGCGGCGGCAGGCCGCTTTGTGACCCCGCGAGTTGCCAATCCGCTGTTCGGTTTTGGCTGCCTGCAAATTGGCGTGGGCGTCACGTCGGTGCTGCTGTTGATCGTGTTTCGCTGGTTGGCGGCGGGTGCCGGGCAGAGTTGGCTCGCCTCGCTGGCCGGTGGCAACGTGGCGGTGATCGGCGGACGATTCGTTTTGTGTTTCCTGTTGCTGCTCATTCCCACGACATTGCTGGGGCTCAGCTTTCCGCTCATGGCCAGCCATTGGCTGCGGCGCGTGCAGGATGCCAGTCAGCGCACCGGCCGCCTTTATGCGGCCAGCGCCATCGGAAACGTCGTCGGCGCGCTGACCACCGGTTTTCTGCTAATCCCTTGGATCGGAATTCAGCGCGGCTTGATCGTCCTGGCCGGTGTCAGCTTGGCGGCTGCGTTGGTCGCTCTAGTGCCGCAGTTCCAAGGTGTTTCGAAACGAGCCGCGCGAACATTGTGGATGGTTCGCGGACAAGCGGCCGTGGTGTTGTTGGGCATCGCGGGTTTAGCACTGGGCGGCTGGTTCTGGCCCGCCAATCCGCTGGGGATGGACGAGAGCCTTAGAGAGCACAAGGTGAGTTATTACCGCGAGGGCCCGGTGAACACCGTCATGGTTCTGCAAGACGCCGCCAGTCCGCCGCGGAAGTTCATGGCGGTCGACGGCGTCATCATTGGTGAGAGCGAAGGAGGAGTCGACGAGAAACAGCGCAAACTGGCCCACCTGCCGTTCGCGCTGCGGCCACACAAGAAAGAACAACAAGTACTGACCATCGGCCTGGGGACCGGAATTCTGACCGGCGAACTGGCTCAAAATCCCGCCGTCGCGCAAATCACCTGCGTGGAACTGTCGCCCGCCGTCATCGAAGCCGCCCGCCAATTCAACGATTTCAACCGGGGCGCTCTGGATGATCCGAAGGTCACCGTCATGGCGGCCGATGGAATTCACTATGTGCGGCAAAGCCAGGCCACCTACGACGCGATCATTTCGGACGCCAAATCGCAACCGGGCCATGTCGGAAACGCGGCCTTCTTTTCGACCGACTACTATCGCCTGTGCGACGCGCGACTGGCGGCCGACGGCCTTTTCGTGCAATGGATTTCGCTAGAGACGCCGCCGGACGCCTTGAAGTTAATCCTGCGGACCTTTGTCCGATCGTTCCCCCAATCCTATGTCGGCGTGGCCGCCCCCGATTCGCTGTATCTTGTCGGTGCCAAGCAGCCTTTGCAGTTGGACCTGGAACAGATGCAAGAGTATTTGGGCGCGCCGCCTGCTTCCATGCTGCGGGAATATGATTGGAGTGACGCGTGCGACTTGCTGAGTTTGCTGCTGTTGGATGGCACTGCGGTTTCGAAATGGCTGGGAAGCGATGGCAGCGTCAACAGCCTCGAACGTCCGCGCTTGGAAGCCCACGCGCTGGAGACCTTTCGCAGCAGCCGAGTGGAACGCAAGCAACAGAACATCGCCGCGTTGGTGGATGCCATCCCCACGGGCGAGATTGAATTGACGGTCGCCGGCGAAAATGGCGACGCCCTGTTGAAGGACTGTCGGCAAGCGGCTCGGCTACTGCTTGAGATCACCGTGCCGCTGGCAATGCAAGAATCTAGCTGGCTGGAAAAGTCGGCGGACCAAATCGACGAAGCGGCGCGGCTCGCGCCTCGGCACACGGTCCTTTCCAACTTGGCCGTCCAAATCCATCTGCAAAAAGCCGCGTTGGCCCGCGAACGGAAGGACCTGGACGAGGAGATTAACGAGTACCGGCTGGCCGTCCAGTTTCGTCCGGAAGATGCCCAGTTGTACAATCGTCTGGGAATCCTGGTCGGCGACGTGGGAGCGGCCTCGGAAGCGGCGAACTACTTCCATAAAGCCCTGAAACTAGATCCGGAAAACGTCACCGCGCGGGTCAACTTCGCGATCACACTGCGGGCATTGGAAAAGCCCCAGCAGGCAGCCCACCATCTCCGGCTCGCGCTCGAACAAGATCCCAATGAAGCACAGGCCCACCTGCAACTCGGACTGTTGCTGGAGTCGTTGAACGACTTCACCCAGAGCCGATATCATTTTCAGCGGGCGGTCGAGTTGGATCCGTCGTTGGGGCGCGATGCGGGTGAGTGACAGGTTTCATGGATGGCAACTTGTGGATTCGCTAGGTACCATGTTGAATGTTGGTCGTTGAATGTTAGTCATCGTTGAATGCGGGTCATCCGATTTTCCATATTGTAAAAAAGCCTGATAAGGAAATTGCCATGAAGGGTCGCGCGGTCACTGTTTCTCTGATTCTTGTGGGGGCGGTCGCCTCTTTTGTGTCCGCGCAAGAATTCACGGTCGAAAAGGGTGAGCAGGGCGTTAAGATTCTTCGCAACGGTGTGTTGCTGACGCAATATCTCGTCAAGTCGGGGCATAAGCCGATCTTCTTTCCGGTGATTGGTGCCAACGGCCAGCAGATCACGCGCGGCTACCCCATGCTCGAAGATAATCCCAATGAGCGAAAAGACCATCCGCATCATCGTTCGTTTTGGTTCACGCACGGTGACGTCAACGGCGTAGATTTTTGGAGCGAAGGCACCAAGGCCGGCAATATCATTCATCGCAAGTTCGTCACCGTGGAAGGCGGCACCCAGGCGGTGCTCGTCACGCAAAACGACTGGATTGGTCCCGACGGCAAGAAGCACTGTGAAGATCTCCGCTCTTATGTCTTTGACGGCAAGGGTGACGCTTGGTGGGTCGATTGCGATATCACGGTGACCGCGTCGGATGGAAAGGTGACATTTGGCGATACCAAGGAAGGCTGCTTTGGTGTCCGTGTCGCGGGGACGATGAAGGTCGACGAACCTGGCAAAGGCCGTGTCGTTAACAGCGAAGGACAAACGAATGGAGAAGCCTGGGGTAAACGGGCCGCGTGGGTAGACTATAGCGGCCCGGTCGACGACCAAACGGTCGGTGTGGCGATTTTGAATCATCCATCGAGTTTTCGCTCGCCCACCTATTGGCACGTTCGCACCTATGGCTTGTTTACGGCTAATCCGTTTGGCGTGCATCACTTCGAAGGCTCGAACGACTTGAGCGGTTCGCACGTGATGGAACCGGGCGATTCGTTCACCTTGCGTCATCGCGTGGTGTTCCACCACGGCGATGAAAAGTACGGCAAAGTCGCCGAACACTATGCCGATTACATCAAGATGGCAAAGTAGTATTCGCCGCGTTTGAACACGGCTGTCCGTTTAGACCAGCGAGGGCACGCCGATCTCTTCGAACAATCGTCGGAGTTCGTCACGCTCTTCTTGGTTGAGCGACCGCGTGGGCAAGCGGTTGGGCCCGCCGGGACGTCCGCAGAGTTCCAAGGCGGCTTTAACGACGGGACTCTCCGCGGCAGTTCGCCCCCACATCTTGCCGCGAAATTCTTGCCAAGGCCAATTGGCTTTCGCGATGCGCCGCTGCGCGGCGGAATAGTCGCCCTTCTCCATCAGTTGCCAAACCGACGAGTCGTGCTCGGGCCAAATCGTCGCCAAGTGGGTGATGTATCCGGTGCCGCCCAGCAAGTGCGTCATCACGTGCAGTCCCTGGTTATCGACAATCGCCAGCCGGTCGGAAAGTCTCTCCACGCCTTTGAGATAATCCGCGCTGCCTTGGGGAGTCGACCATTTCAGTGCCACGCAGCGCGGCATTTCCGCCAGCCGCGCGATCAAGTCGAGCGACATGTGAAAACCTTCCCAATACGTGTTGTAAATCATGATCGCCGTCGACCGGGTTTGCTCGTGTACCGACTCGAAATACCGCAAACAATCCTCTTCGGACGACGCATAGTAATAACCAGGACTCATTTGAATTCCATAAGCGCCGATATCCTCGGCCAACCGCGCCATCTCGAAGCAGTTGGTGGGATTGGTGTCTTGCGCGCCGACCAACACGGGCACGCGCCCGTCCGCCTCGTCGACGATTGTCTTGCAGACTTCTTTGCGCTCGGACAGCGAAAGCATCGGAAAATCACCGCCGGCTCCAGCGGCCAGCAGCACACCTTGTCCCTGCACAATTCCCCCTTCGATTACGTACCGCACATTCTCGCGAATCGCCCCGTGATCGACCGAAAGATCTTCGTGCAAATTCGTAATCACGGGAATCATCGGACCGCGTAAGACTTGCTTCACTTCGCTGATGTTCATCGGCTGTCGCGCCCTCGGGAAAGGAGAAAGATGGTGGGAGCTTGCCGCAAGACAAGCTTCCGCCTTTATTTCACACCGGCGAGGGAAAGTAAATACGCTTACCGGGAAATGCCGCCGTCACGCTCTTGGGGACGCCGTCACGGCCGATCGCAACATTGGTGTCAATGACGTGATCGGCGCATGTGAGCCTCAAGAAATGCAAGACAACGAGTTTCATATTCAACCGGTGCGAACGAGCATAGATCGACGTGCGCCGCTCCGTCGATAATCCAAAGCTGCTTCGGTTCCTGCGCCGCGGCGAACAGACGCTTTGTTTCGTCGAGCGGCGTGTGTCGATCTTCGCTACCCGAAGCGACCAAAACCGGGCAGCCCACGTCCGCGATGTGATCGATGGGGCGCAGATCAGCCGGCGAGATGCCCAAACGGGGCTTGAGTTGGACCAGCAACAACTGCGATGGTACGGTGCTCAGCGACGCTCCCAATTGCGCTGCCACCCGGTTGTGCACGGCCTCCGAAATCGTCGCATACACCGACTCCAAGATCAGTGCGTCAATGGGCAATGGCGAGGCAAGCAGCGCCGATGCGCCTCCCATCGAACTTCCCACCACGGCAATCGGCTCATTCGGATGCCGCTCTTTGGCGAACTGAACCGCTGCCGCCGCATCTCGACTTTCAAGGTGGCCTAGCGTGATACTCCCGCCCGTGCTTTCGCCATGTCCCTGAAAGTCGATCAGCAATACCGAGTAACCGGCGCGCCAGAATATCCGCGCGCGCTTCACCATCGTCAGTCGCGAACCGCGAATGGGATGCAACAGGACGATAATACCTTGCATTACAGCGCCAGGCGCGTACCAGGCGTGTATGTCCGATCCCGACTCGCTCGGAAAGGTGACGGCTTCAATCGGCAAGTCAGCCGGCGGAGATCCGACGGGCGACGGACAGGGTGCGACCAGCACGCCGCCAACAATCCAGGACACAATCGTGACGGTCGCCGTGGCAAGGAACGAAATTGCAATGGTCCAACGACGGAGTTTCTTTCGCACAAGAGTTTCTCCGTTGTGATCGGGAAGGTATGGCAGACGGCGGACCGCGAAATCGGATTCAGTAGAATACGGTGTTTGCTTCTCGCATGGCAAGACAGTTTGCCGTCGCGCGAATCTCGCGGGAAAATCTAGATGCGGATGAAGATCTTCTGCCGATACATCCACAGACAGACAAGCCAAAACGTCAAACCGACCGCGACCGCTTGAATCGTCGGCTCGCACAACCGGATAACGCCAAGGTAGTGAAGATCGGCCATTGCGTAAGTAGTCGTGCCGAACTGTGCCCGCAAAGTGAATATCCTGGGCCCCAGATGGGTTTCCCAAGTGTCGCGTACCCACGGCTTGAGCAGTTGGGCCATGCAGTAAATGGCGATGGAGTTCATTCCCACGACGACGAACGGAAACGTCCAAGAACGCAACCGCAGCACGTCGATCACGGCATACAAACTGGCCAGGATCAACACACAGATTCCTCCCGAGAATATGGCCCAGGAAGGCGTCCAGATGCGTTTGATGATCGGGCAAACTCCAAAGTAGTCTAGGGCGAGTCCGATCAGAATACCGCCGGCACCCGCCCCGCAAAGGATCAGCAACTTCCACCACGGAGCGATGGGACGCCGCAGCAATTCGCCGCACATCAGCCCGAACAACATGGTGGCCAACGACGGAATGAAGTTGATCGTTTGATAGCCGCCAGAACTAGGTTTGAGCGGTTCCGTACGTGGAAACTGGTTCAGCAGGTAGCCGTCCACCCAACTGCCGACGTTAGCGTTCTTATGCCAAGCTGACGGTACATCGGCCAGATGTTCTCCAGCCCACTCGCTCGTCACGCCCGCCTGTTCGGAAGCGCTCGTCAAGTCGATCCCGGCATGCGGGAAAAAGAAATAGGCCGCCCAAGTTCCCACTAACAGAACCATCGCGGCCACGCAGTAGAAGATCCAGTTCCGGCCGCACCACAGCAGAAAAAGAAAAGTGTAGCCCAAACCAATTTGCGTAAGCACGTTCATCAGCGACCAATAGGTCGACCGACTCCAGTTGGAAGTCAGAAAAACGCCCAGCAAGATCAACACGATCGAACGAAACAGGGCGTGCCCAAACATTCGTGGGTACGAATGTCCCAACTGCCGGCGTTTGGCATACGAATACGCCATCGACACGCCGACCATGAACATGAACGAGGGTTGAATCAAATCCCAATAGCCCCAACCAACCCAATCGACATGCGAGAATTGGATTCTAACGCCTTTCCACAATTCTGAATCGGGTTGCACTGCCAGCATGTTCTTCGCCGTGTTGGCCAGCCCAAAGCCGGCGAAGGCGAGCGAGATCATGATCAGGCCGCGATAGACGTCCAGCGACAACAGCCGTTGCTTCGATGGATGCGGGGGCGTGCGAGCGGTTTCGGCTGGAGATCGCCGCAAAGGCGGATCGGGATCGGGTTCGAGCGGAGCAAGTTCGTAGCTCATGGCGATGGGCCTGGAGAGTGGGATTGCGGAACTCAACTAGCTTAACGCGCGGGGTGGACGGAACCAACGGTCGTTGTTCGCTCCGCGAACAAAACGAATGGGTCGTGGCTTGTTAAAAAACCGCGTGATGAAGAACGGAATCGAGAGGACGCCATGATCGCGGAGCGATCAGCGACTTTACTTCGCTTCCAAAATTTCGGCGATTCGAGCCTGCAATTGCTTCGATTGAATGCCGTGAATCAAGAAGCGTTTGTTGGGGGATGTCACTCCGGCGACCAGTGAGATTTGTGACTTTCTCAGGCCTAGCGATTTGCTCAACTGGGCGATCAGCGCTTTGTTCGCTTTTCCTTTTTCCGCCACCTGCGTGACAGCGACTTTCAGCGATCCATCTTGTTGTCCACGGATTTCGGATTTTTTCGCGCCCGGCATGGCCCGGACTGGAAGAATCACGCCGTCCTCGTGTTGCTCAACTTCTACCATCGGTCATCGCGGGGGTAGGATTCCTTCGAACAATACCGACCCGACGCGAACCATGGTGGCTCCTTCCTCGATCGCCACCTCGAAATCACCGCTCATGCCCATCGAGAGTTCTTGTAGCTTGACTTCGGATGGGGCGGACGGCGCGAGTTGGTCGCGTAACTCTCTTAGGCGAGCGAAATCATGTCGGGCTTGTGCAGCTCCGCCCTGGCGTGATGCCATCGCCATGAGGCCGCGTATTTCAAGGCCTGGCAGCTTTGCCAACGACGGCAACACAATCTCCAACTCATCCGGCTGCAATCCGTGTTTGGTTTCGTCGCCGGAAATATTCAGTTCAAGCAGTACGGGAATCTTGGCCTCGGTCTCCACCGCGAAATGGCTTACCGCTTCCAGCAAGCGCTGGCTGTCGCCGGAGTGCATAAGCGACACCAGGGGCAGTGTCCGTCGCAGCTTGTTTCTTTGCAAATGGCCGATCAGATGCCAGCGGATCGGCCGGTCGGCTAGCAGTTCCTGCTTGCGCCACAGTTCCTGGGGACGGCTTTCGCCGATGTCGTGGCAGCCCGCGTCGACCAACGCCCGCGTTTCCGCCTCGCCGACATACTTGGTGACCGCGATGAGCGTGATTTCGTCACCGTGGCGGCCGGCGCGCTGGGCGGCGGCGGCAATCCGCTCACGAACGCCGACCAGGTTCTCCGTAATGCGCTGCGCGATTTCGCTCATGAGTTCAGTTCGATGCAGTGCACGTCTATTCCACCTGCAACAATTCTTTCGTCTCGCCGCTCCGCAGGAACTTTCCGACGAAAAACTCCGACGACAAGTTTTGTCCCAATACCGACCGATTTTCGCGCGGCGCCAAGGAACGATAGATCAGCCACTGCGCGTTGCCCACTTGGATGCGATAGCCGGCCGCCACGTCTTCCGGTTGAATCTCCAGGCGGTCGGCGATGGTTAGGCGACGCCATGTCAATTCTTTCTCGAATCGTGACGGTTTCAAGTCGACAAACAGCGGTGCGTACAGCCGGCGAGCAACTCGGTGTTGCGCAAGCCGCAGGCCATGGTCGGTGCGAGCCAAATCGTCGTCAACCCGCTCGGCGCGCCATTCCGGCAGGGCCAGCGGAAGTACGGCGGCCAGCCGGCGGTCGCGATAGAGAAATCCTTCGCGAGTTTCTTTCGCCGGATCAACGCCGACATCGGGCAGTGAGGGATACGTGCATTGATAGTCGATCCGCGCGCGGGCGGGACCTTGCAGGGCGTCGGCGATCAGTAGGAATTGATCACTGCGAGCCAGCAGCATTTGGCGTTGCACCTTCCACTCGTTTTGGTATTCCAGTTCGAGTTCCAAGTAATCCACGTCCTGGTCGCTGTACCAGCAAACTTCTTCGTAATCGTCTTGGGGCGAGAGCAGTGTTCCGTCGACGCGAATCACCGGGTCGCAGGCCCCCGACCAAATCGTGTCCTTGCTGGCATTCAATTCCAAATGCAGGGAGCGCCCGGCATAGTTGACGGCCAGCATTTCCGACTTGCGCGACCAGTTCGACCGCAACACCCCCACGGCCGCCCATTCGCAGTGATATCCGGCCGAGGGTAACTTGTTGGGCTTGGCTGCCTTTTTCGACGACTTGCCGCCGGACCGGGAACCACCGAGCGCGCGACGGGCGATCATGTCATCCGTCGTATCGCCGACCAGTTCCAAGGCGGCGTTGATGAAGTGCTTGTTCCATTTCTGTTCGCTTTCGGCGGAAAACACTTGGCCGCCGTCGTGGCGCGTGAGCCTCATTGCCTGGCGAACCAGCAAGTCGTACTGCGCTCGCGATTCGACGGTGAGGCCCTTGGTTTTCATGGCTCGGCCCAGCCATCCACACCGCGTCCAACAAGCCATCAGCGGACGGAGCGAAGAAATATATTTACCATGCGGCAGCCCGTTGCCGTCCAGCAGTTCGATCAACGCGTTGGACAGCGTGGCCCACGATTCGTCCGCCAGATCTTGGCACTCGTCGATTTCAGGAAATTGATAGCCAAGTGTTAGTGGCAATTCGCCCGCCAGCAGTTGTTGGGACAACGGTGCTTCCTCCAGCCGAATGGCAACCGCTTCGCGCGACACGGCGATTAGATGGTCGAACAGTTGCTGCCACGGTTCGGGCGATTCGGGCTCGGCCAGCGCCGGGAGGACATGCGACCAGGCCAGGCATTGCAGCGCGTAAGATTCATCCGGCCTGTTGTTGTCAGGATTCAACCAGTCTTTCAGTAGCTCGCGAACGTCGGTGGCTGGCTTTCGATCTTGAGCAAAGCCATGGGTCTGCCGGATGAGATTCTCGGCATCTTGCGACGATTCCCTTGGCTCGGACCACAACAAAGGCGATGTCTTTTTGCCCGGAAACAAATTCCATAGGCACAGCGGCTTCTTTCGGCGCTGGAGATGATCAACCCACGGTTGCCAATTATCCGGAGTGACTTGCATCGGTCGCTTTTTGGTCTTCCTTGCGTTGTTGGTTTTGGATTTGGCCGAGATTGAGTTCAACTGGATGTCCTTCCTGGATTTGCACATTGCACGAGCCGGACCGCGATGCAGCCAAAGCGGGATATTTTAACAATGTTGCCGCCCGCTGGCTGCGTGGGGTAGAATATGACGGTAGAGCCCATTTCGCTGCCGGTCGACTTTCCACGAGTCCATTCGACAGTGCTCCAGCGATAGGCCCGAGCAGGCCGGTTTCTTTCAATGAATGCCAAGCGAAATGCCGTAGGGAGTTTCTTTCTCATGTGCAGAATTTTTTCATTAACCGTCGTTACGGTCGCCGCTGTCTTCTGTTGGCCTCCAGTCACGCGCGTGGTCGCCCAAGAACCGGAAACGGGCCAGACCGAGCCTACACCCGCCAAAGACAACAAGCCACGTCCAGATCCGCCGGGCCTGGTGCGATTGTCTCCCGACCACGAGCTTTGGATCGACAACAAACGGAAATTCGTGGTTGTCGACGGAAACGTTTGCCTGCGCGCCGGTCCCCTGGAAATGTTTGCCTGCCCTCGGCATTCCAAAGAACATGAATCCATCGTTTCGCTGAAGGCTCCCGCTCAGTTTGTTCACGCCGCGTTGCTCGGCATCGGTGCCAAGCCGGGAAACACCGTCGAGTGGGACCCAAAATACGTTCCCGCTTCCGGCACCGAGATCGAGATTTGGGTGCTGTGGAAAGACAAGGGCGGAATGCATCGCAAGATGCGTGCTCAAGAGTGGATTCGGCAATCGAGTACGGGCAAGCCGATGCCGTTCAAGTGGGTCTTTGCCGGCAGCAGCTTTTGGCGCGATGAGGAAACGGGCAAGGAGATTTATCAAGCGGAAGGTGGCGACTTGATTTGCGTTTCAAACTTCAGCACGGCAACGCTGGACCTACCCGTCGAGAGTACCGCTCACGGCGACGATTTGATGTTCGAGGCTTTCACCGAGAACATCCCCACTCGCGGTACGCATGTCCGTCTGGTGCTGATTCCGAAGTTGGACGAGAAGGCGGAACCGGCCAAGGACAAAAAAGCCGATAAGACCGACGACGAGTAGACCGCCGACGAGTAGTCCGGCCCGAGGAGCGAAGGGTACGACGATCGAGTCTTTGGGCCATTGAGGTACATGTTGTAAGCGGGCAGCCACCGCCTGACCTCTGTTGCTGAAGCGCCAAATTTTCCGGCTCCCGGACGCCGGCTCACGCATCCTCAAACGGATTTTTGGGTGTGAGCGGGCTGGCGTGCCGTTGTGGATGCAATTCCATTTCATCCTCAAGCACGCGTTGCGGAGCCGCCTGTCGCTCACGACGAAATTCGTCCGTACTGAGCAGCAAGTTGACGGCAAAGATAAACGCGGAGAATGCGCCCACTAGTAAGCAGACCGGAAGCACATGTTGGGCAAACGCCCCCCTGCCGACGTCCCAATCGATCACCTCAAACAACGTCCAAAATGGATTCGCCACCTGCCATAGGGTGTATCCGTCCTGGCGGTAGTAGTCGACGAACGAGAATTGCAGCGCTAGCGCGCCGAAACTGCCCAGCACGACGAGCAGCGTGGTGGTCACCAGCGACAAAAAAGGGCTGGTCCGCGCGAACGGGCGGGCAATTGCCACAAACAGCTTCGACAGTCCCAGATAAGTCGCCAGGTAACAGCAGGCCAGGAAACTAAATGTCAACAGGGCCCATGCGTCCGGCAGGTCTCTGTTCACGTCGAATACCACCTGGCCGACAAACAAAACCGCAAAACAACACAGACACACGCCCAGCATATTGACCAAAGTGAACATGTAGCCCGTGCCAGGCCCAGGAATCAGCCAACTGAGATACATACGTCCGATCACGGTTTGCGGCAGTCCACGGGTGACACGTTGCGAAAGAACATTCGACTCGCCGACCATCAAAGCCCCCATCACGGCCCAATGAACCAAGGCAATGATCAAACTGAAATAAAACCACTCAGCATCACCCTGGGTGACCCAGGCCCACACCAGCCAGCCCATCAACAAGGCTTGCTGTAGAAACATGATGACCCGCAGCTTGGTTGAGCGGTTTTCGCTGGGAAAACTGATCGCGGCCCCGGCGGCGAAAAAGAAAAGTACACCATAAGAACAAACGCTGGAAACGGTCATCACCAGCCCTGACCAAAACTCGGGATCGTCATCATACAGCATGCCATATTGAAGTCTCTGGTGGACCGACGACGAGACGGCAAAGAAGATCCAGGCCAGCCCCAAAATCGTGACCACCGACAATACAATTTGCCAGTGCTTTTGCCGCGAGACGGTCGCCAGAAACAACCCGGCCACCGACAGCAAGACCGACAGCAAGAATGTGATCGACAACAGCAAGACAATCGTTATGATATCGATGCCGCGCAGCAGATAGGTAAAGGCAATACAAGGCGACAGCGCCGAATAGTAGACGATCATTTGCAGAATCGCGCTGCCCAGTTTTCCGCTGACAATCTGCCGCGCCTTCAGCGTCGTAATCGACAGCAGTTCAAACGTCCCGTCCTCGCGTTCCGCGGCCAGCGAACGAAATGCCGAAAAGGGCACAATCACGAACAGCGGAAATGCCAGAATCCAATAGTAGCCGGCCAGCATCGCCGTGCCGGCGGGCACGTGGGAATTGCCCGACATGAAGACCGCGACACCAAACAGCGACCAGCCCCACCCAAACACCAACAGCAGGGTGAAGGTGATGCCGAATTGCTTGCTCTTAAGCGCCTGCCGCGCTTCCTTAACCAGAATTGGATTCAACCATTCACCGGCCCGCTCCAATCGACCTTCGATCCAGTTCCAGATGCCGCGCGGCACGTCGCCGGCCTCGTTGGGCGGACTGGTCGGAATGGGGGAATCAACGGTGGTCATTGGACTCGGCCTTGAGTGACGTGCAAGAATGCATCTTCGAGCGTTGTTTGCTGCGATCCGAAGTGGTCGATTTGAAATCCCGCTTCGATCATCTCGCTTAACAAACGGGCTTGGCGCTCGCGGTCGCGGATTTGCGAAAAGACCAATCGTTGCTCGTCGATTGCGACATCTTCCACATCCTCTCGCTGGCAGAGCCACTGGCGCAGCAGTTCCAGGTCGTTGAGTGCGTGGACCTCGATCGTGATACTCTTGGAAACATGTTCGCTGCCCGTCGATTGGTGCAGAATTTCCTTGACGGTCCCGACGGCCAGCAAGCGTCCTTGTTCGATGATGCCCACGCGGTCGCACATTTCGGCCAGTTCGGTCAGTATGTGCGAGCTGATCAGGATCGACTTTCCGTCGGCCGCCAGTTGGCCGATCATTTCCCGCAGCTCAATGCGGGCACGGGGGTCCAAGCCGGCGGCAGGTTCATCCAGAATCAGCACGCTCGGATCGTGAATCATCGCCCGCCCCAGGCACAACCGCTGCTTCATGCCCTTGGACAGCCCCTTAATCGGCTTTTCGGCCAGGCTGTCCAGCTTGGTAAAACTCATGACATGCCGCAATGCCCGCTGGCGCTCACGGCCGACCAGCCCATAGGCGCGAGCAAAGAAGTCAAGGTATTCCCAGCAGTTGATGTTGGAGTAAGTGCCAAAGTAATCGGGCATGAAGCCCAAGCGGCGGCGGACACGGTCGGGGTCGTTAACGACAGAAAAGCCATCGACCATCGCGTCGCCAGCCGACGGTTGGTCCAAGGTCGACAAGATCCGCATGCTCGTCGTTTTTCCGGCGCCATTCGGTCCGATGTAGCCAAACACCTGCCCACGCTCGACATCAAAAGAGACGTCTTGGACCGCGCAGGTCTTGCCGAAAAACCGATGCAGCCGGCGCAGTTCAATGACGGGTCCCGAGGAGATCACTGGTTACCAACTCCCCTCGATGATATGAAAACTGTCCTGTTGACGGGCACCGCGAATGCCGATCGGAACTTCGGGCGATTGCCGGACCACCGCGATATAAGTTCGCGGTGCCAAGCCGGTGCTGCCTTGCATACTAATGCGGCGCATGTTCGCTTCCAGCAGGCCTTCGGAAAAGCTGGGGTCGGGGGCGTTGTTGCCGCGATAAAAATAAGTTGAACGCCGATACGAGCGGTAGGCGTATTGCGAACCCGACGGCAGGCGTTCCGGTCGAGAGGGACGATTATCCAAGGAGATTCTTCGGAGGACGGCGCAGGCATCGGTGCCGGGCTCGGGTTGGGGGTTGAACTTGTCGCCCGCCTTGATGTCCTTCGCCGTGTAAACCTGACGGTCCGTGTCGACAAGAATTAAATACTGGACGTCAGCGCGGAGCAAGTTCTCGACTTCCAAACCACCAGCATCAGTGGATTGGATGGCAAGCTGTGCTTTGCAGTCGCGCGCGCGAACCACCAGGAATTGCTTGGTCCAACGCGATGAAATAAACCCGCGTACCAGATTCTGCTGCTTCGGTGCCCATTCGACAGCGCGATAGTCTCCACTCGACCCTTCCACCTCGACCGCGGGCTGCATGGCGTAGACGGCCGTGTCGGTTCCAAAGCTCATCCCGTCCGAAGGCGCCAGCCCCGAATAATACGATTGACGAGACCACGAGACCGCTTGGCCGGCATGCTGATCGATCTTCGTGAAGCTGCGCAACCGCACGCGCGTGTGAAACCCATCGGCCGCCAAGGCGTAACCGATCAAGCTCAAGGTGACAAGCGCCGCGCCCGCGGGAACAGTGATTAACAGCAAATGCAATCGACGCCAACGCCGCAGCAGATAGTAATTCAAAGGCCCGATCACCAAAACGAAGACCGTGATCAGAACGCGAAACATATTCACCGGGGGCAATCCCACGTCCGGTATCAAGAAGCTCCAGTAAGCTTGCGTGCCAGCGCCTAGCAGCATGCCGTGCCGGTGGCTCCAATTCCAACGTTCGCGCTGCAGCGAATTGAGCAACCAGCCCCAATGCTCCACGGGTGCGTCGAAGGGATCCGACGAGGAAAAGGCGACCACGGCTCCCATGTCTAGTTGACGCAAGATAAAAGGCGGCGTACTAGGCGCGCTGATCCGCTGCCTTCTCACCAAGCTTGGATTTCCGTCTTTGTCTACGGCTTCGACGAAAGTACGAGTATTGACGTCGTAAAACTCCGCCAAGTCGGTAGCCAACCCAAAGTCCGACGTGCGGGGGTTTGACCAGCCAGGATGCGCGGCCGCCACGCCAGAATCCGCAGACTTGGCAGCGAAATCAAGGGACCGTTCCAAGTCCGGCACATTTTTAAAACC
Source organism: Planctomycetota bacterium (assembly GCA_029259935.1). The sequence goes on along the minus strand of JAJDEH010000022.1, from coordinate 2,971 downwards.
GCCACCCATGCCGTAAACACACAGAGTCGACCCGGCGGCAACCCAACGCCGCAGCGCCCGCCAGCGGTCAGCGTGCTGCGTTTGCAGAAATTGAAGATCTTCCCATGAGATGAACGCGAAATCGAAACAAGTGTATTCGAGCCACTGCTCGGGAAGGTCGCGAGGAGGACGCAGGGCGAGCAATTCGGAACGGTCTAGATAGTCCAAGACTTCGCCATCGGAAACGATCGCCTTGGAACGCATTCCGTGCATCGCCTCAAGCGTGCCATCCAATGGCAGGGCGTGGCCGACGTTGATGACGTTGGGCAACTGCCTCGGTTCCGAACTAGTTTCGCTCCAATTGTTGCCAGCCCGTTGACGAGAACGCCTCTGGCGGCCGGTCGGGGCGTCCCGATCAACAAACAGAATCACCGGCAGAGCAAGATTGTAGTTGGCGGCGACTCTCGACATTGACAGGTCGAGGTCCTTTAAGTGCCGACCATTCTCATGAATCTGGCAGGACAGTTGTTCTAAGGTGTACTCTTGAGGTACCAACAACTTGGCGGTACCGGAAGCCGAACCGGCCGGTATATCCAAAAAAGAAGCAACGCTGAGACGGCGGCCGCTCCAGTTTTGGTTCGTTAATTCGACATGAAAAGATCGGTCCGCGACCATGGGCGCTTGGTTCATGGTGCTGATTTCCACGGTCACGGGCCGGTAGCCATTCCCGTTGACCCATCTAGAATCAACCAGCATTCGCAAGCCGCTCTTTGGCTTTACTCGAGGGCCGGGAGAGGATTGCGTTTGTCCCGATTCAGCCAAGACCACGGCATGGAGAAAGAGCATGAAGACGCCGGCGACCACGAACGCCAACAGTCTGGTGCAGAGAATCCTCGTCAATTTGCCAGCCTCATCCATCACGGCTACTCGGGTTCTTGAGGAGGAATAAGCTGTGGCGGCATCGAGCCTTCGGCAAACGGTGATTGCCGCTTTGAACTGGGCCGGAACAAATCGGTCACTAAAGAAATCCACCACGCCACAAGATAGGTCATCGAATGCAGCAACAGCATGAAACCGAGACTAGCGACGCCGGCGGAAAATGCGATGGCCCATGTTTGCCCTTTGAATCCCGCCGCCACGACCCAACAAAACGCGGCACAACCGACCATGAACAGCAGGAGCCGACGCAGAGTAAATCGGGGTAGCAACATGGACTCGATTCTCGCACAGATCGAGGGGTTTGCAAGTGATTCGCGGATGCCGCATAGTAGGAGGAGCTGACTTAACCAGATCGCCTCACCTAGCATGCACAAATTCACACATTGGCCGGGAGCAATGCCATGAGTATTCGTTTGGGAGCCGCCATTCTTTGCTGGATTTTCCTTTCTTCATCGCTGATGGCCGCTTCTCGAAACGTGGTCCTATTTGTGACTGATGACCAAAGCCAAGACGCCGGCTGTTATGGCAACGACGTGGTGCAAACTCCCAATCTCGACGCCCTTGCCGCGGACGGGACGCGTTTCAACTACGCGTTTTGCACCACCGCCAGTTGTTCGGCCAGTCGCAGCGTGATCTTGACCGGCTTGCACAATCACGCCAACGGCCACTACGGACATCAGCACAACTATCACAAATTCAACAGCTATTCGAACATCGTCGGTTTGCCCGTTTTGTTGGGAAAGGCCGGCTACCGGACGGCTCGTTGCGGCAAGTATCACGTCGCGCCGGAAGCGGTGTACCAATTCGATAAGGCCATTCCAGGATCGACGCGCAGTCCGGTCGAAATGGCCAGGAACTGCAAGCCGTTTATCGAGGACGACAGTGAGCAGCCTTTCTTCCTCTACATCTGCACCTCGGATCCGCATCGTGGCGGTGGAGAGGCCAACGAACTGCCTCATAAGCCAAACCGCTTCGGCAACCCCAAGCCGAACAGCAAAGGATATCCCGGAATCAAGGAAGTTGTGTACGACCCCAAGGACGTGATCGTGCCTGGCTTCCTTCCCGATACTCCTACCTGCCGGGCGGAGATTGCCCAGTACTATCAATCCGTTTCCCGCATCGACCAAGGCTTGGGACACCTGATCCAAGTTCTTAAAGATGCGGGCAAGTGGGACGACACGTTATTCTTGTACATTTCCGATCATGGGATCGCCATGCCGGGCGCCAAGACGACACTGTACGAAGGCGGCATGCGTTCTCCGTGCCTCGCGCGCAATCCATATAACGATCATCGTGGAGTGGTGACCGACGCCATGGTCAGTTGGATCGATCTCGCACCGACGATCCTGGACTTTGCTGGAGCCCTCGACCATGAAACGGGCCATGCGAAATCAAAAATCGTGGCCCAACTCGAACGGCCGGCCGCCGGCACGCAGCAAAGCCGTCAGACAAAGCCGGGCACGTTTCACGGCCGCTCGTTTCTTTCGGTCCTCGATCAGGAAGAGACCAAAGGCTGGAACCAGGTGAATGCCTCGCACACGTTTCACGAAATACAAATGTACTATCCGATGCGCGTCGTGCGCGAGCGGAAGTACAAACTGATTTGGAACATCGCTCATCCGTTGCCGTTTCCTTTCGCTTCCGACCTGTGGGCCGCTCCGACGTGGCAAGCACAATATAAACTGGGCCTGGATGCCCCCTACGGAGCGATGACGGTCGGCAGCTACATGCATCGACCCAAATTCGAGCTATTCGACCTTGAGAAAGATCCACACGAAGGTAAGAATTTGGCCGATGATCCTCAGCATGCCGAGACACTCGCCCGTTTGGTCGCCAAGCTCAAGGACTTTCAGCGGCGAACGAACGACCCCTGGATCATGAAGTGGGATTACGAATAGAACGACTGCGGTTCTCTCCCTTGCCAAAGGGGAGTTAGAGCGAATCTAGTTCTCCCCCTTACCAAGGGGGAGTTCGAGGGGGTTGCTACATCGTTGCAAGCAAGGATGCATGGTCTCGCAAAAAAGAAGAACCCCCTGTGGTCCCCCTTAGCAAG
>JAJDEH010000210.1 GCA_029259935.1 Planctomycetota bacterium | reverse complement strand
CGGCCACCAAAACCGCAAACACGATCACCCACCTGGCTGGCAAGTCATCTGGGAAGGATGGAAGGAACTTTTACCCATGGTCCTGGGATACGACGTTGCAAAATCAAAATACAAAAAATGTGGCTAAACCTAAGGGCTAACCTACCGCTATTCAGGCCGCGACTTTCGCTTGACCGACGTTCACGGCACGGTGCTGAAAGACCTCATTGCCTAGCGGGCGAATTGTGCGGTAGGTCGGGGGGGCTTTCTTGCTTTTGCAAGCAGATGAGGTGTGTTACACTTTTAGTCTTCTTCTTAAGTCGTGTTGGTGGGGAAAGATGAAGCTAGCCATACTCTGCGGTGTTGTTTGTTCGGTTTGGTGGGCTGACGTGTTAGCTGCGCAAGTTCGCACGTGGAGCAATCGAACAGGGGCCTTCTCCGTCCAGGCGAAATTCGTCAGCTTCAAGGAGGACAAAGTCTATTTGGAACGAAAAGACGGAAGTGTCATCAGCGTTCCGATGGAGAAGCTGGGCTACGCCGATTACGACTACCTCCGCGCACTGCCCGAATTTCAGAGTTACTTCAGCAGCAACATTCTACCTTCCGAACACACGATTTGTCTCCTTCCCAAGCTCCCGCAGGAATGTGATGCGATTGCCTTTTCACCCGACAGTCGCTTTGTGGCGGGCGCTACTCGCGCGGGCGTGTTAATGATCGATGTCGAGAAGTCAAGCTTTCAACTGACCGAGGTGGCGAATGAGACGTACTCATATCTGAAGTTTTGCGAATTTGCTCCAGACGGCAAGACCTTAGTCACATGTTCCGCAAACAAACGCACGATTATCCTGTGGGACGTTGATGGCAGGGGAACATTGCGGCAAAAACAGCTATTCAAGAGCCCTCAGGTAGGAGAAATCTCAAGCATGGCGTTTAGTCCTGACGGCAATTACTGCCTGACGGGAGATGAGCGAAAAAAGGTCTTCTATTGGAATCTCACGACGGGCAAAGTCAAGTTCTCTTTTGAAGAGATATTTGAGGGCTACGTAGAGGCATGTTTCGTGAATTCTAAAGGAACTCAGGGCCTTGCTACCGACGGCAAGTGGTTGGTTCTGTTCGATTTGCACGCTGGGAAGCCAATTCAGAAAATGCAGCTTGTTGATGCGGGTGTTTATCGCACGGACATTTCATCGGATGGGCGGCGCGTTTTTGCGGAATACGGCGGCAAGGTAAGCGGTTGGTCTACCTTGAATGGGAAACCCGATTTACCCTTGGTTCCTAACGGAAAGGGTCCTGTATGGAAATTGTCTACATCTGCGGACGGGAGGTTTCTATTGGTTGGCAGAACGGGCTCAGCCGATCTCTGGGATACGCAACAATCGAAACACATCCACCATTTCATGGCTTCAGGAGGCAGTTACGTCCAGCGAATGAAAGTATCCTCGGACGGCCGACGAGTAGCCATTTGCTCAGGGAGTAACACATTCCAAGTGTTTCGAAATCCGGCAATCGCTGACTAACTAACTAGGCACCGAGCAGCGTAAAGGCAGACCTAAAATGCAGCAGCCCCAATTCTTTTGCCCCAATTGCCGATCTGCAATCCAGGTTCCAGCGGGATTCACACCAGCGGGACCCGTTCAATGCCCGACTTGTGCCCAAACGGTGAATGTGCAGATGGCTGCGCAAGTACCGTTCGCTCAGAAACCAATCGCTTCGAATCAATCGCCCTATGGCTTTCCGGCGACTCCTCAACAGGCATCAACAGGAAACAAAACACTATTCTGGGTGATTGGTTTGAGTGTGGCCGGTATTGCGGTCTTGATCGTTGGAGTTGCCCTGGTCGCCGTGGTGGCGTTCGCCTTGTACGGGGATCGTCCGCTGGCTGCTGACGGCCGGGCTGGGCCGGACAACCCGTCCGCCACTAGTCGTTTTGATGCGGGGACGACCGATCGAAATTCCAATCCTGCCACCCCAGGCAAAACTGTACCCGGCCAAGCCGATCCCTTTGGACCATCCATCGCGTTCGATAAGCTCCCTGAGTATCGACCTTCGTTGTCGGGCATGCGCTACCACTTGAATACAGAGGAGCCGTTTGCGATTGAGTACAAATACGACGCCCAAATCCAAGGCGGCCACTCGACTCTGACTGGCAAAATTCTCTATCGGCCCACGAGTCGATCGCCCTCGAGTGTACTTGACGACAAAGGAGAACTAGCCGAAGGGGCCGCAACGGGGACCGGTTTTGTCGTGCGACCGGACGGCTATCTCATAACGAACGCCCATGTAATTCAAGGGGCCGTGGAAATCGAGGCCCAATTGGATGGCAAGACCTATCCAGCCAAAGTCGTGGACATGGACACCAAGAACGACTTGGCCATCATTCGAGTCAACGCCATGGATCTGCCACACCTTTCGATCAGTGATTCCAACACGGTTCGACTGGCGGAGGACGCGCGCGCATTTGGATATCCGATGACCGATCGGTTGGGCGAGGGCATCAAGATCACGCGAGGCACGGTGTCCGGCATCAATGAACAAGAAGGCACCAAGATGTTTCAACTGGACGTGACGGTCAATCCGGGGAACAGCGGCGGTCCACTCATGAATGATCGAGGTCAAGTGGTTGGTGTCGTTACCGCACTGATGGCGGGAGCGGATATCGCCGACATGAGTTTCGCGGTGACGTCGAACGACGTTCGTCAGTTGTTGGATCGCAACAAGCTGAAGTACCAATTGTCGAACCCGTCCGCGGCCGTTGAGTCGGGTCCCGAAATGGCTGAACGAGTACGACGCTCTGTCGCGCTGTTGAAGGTCACGGTTGGGGCTGGTGGCGTTGGGATCGCCGAAAAAAAGGTGGTCGAATACGACCTGACCTGGTCAGCGCAAAACACGGTAGCGAAGAGAAATGTGCGAGTCGGAAACAAGACAGGCACCGAAAGCGGCGTCATCTTGACGGATGGTTCGGGCGAAGTTGTCTACTGCGACGGCGAAAAGTCGCTACCATCCTATCTCGGGTTGCTCGCCACAATAGGATTCCAGCCTCTGCCGAATGACGAATCCAAGACTTGGCATTCAGCACGAGTGACGAGGATTCCTCAATCTCAATCCGTCGAGATTAATTCTGGACCGTCGCGAGACTTTCGGCCCCTCGATCCGTTCGGGCGACGGTATCGACGCGCGCCAAGAACCACAACCGTCACCCGCTTTCATCCCGCGATCGAATTTGTGAAATTTGAAACAAGTAGCACAAGTGGCGATGTGGTGAGGATCAAGAAGACCTACGAGATGGCCACCATTTCAGAAGAAGGCACGAAGCCATTTCTGCGCGTTAGCGGCAAGGGTACCTTTCAACTTGACAAACGGAAGGGCCAGCCTAAGGCATTGGACTTTTCCGGCGTCCTGGCGGTCAGCGCAGGCTCACAAACAAGCCAAGTGCCGCTGAAGCTGGTCATTCAGTCCATTGATACCCAGCCTCTAGTCCAGGCAAAGGCGGAGCGAGCGAAGAGAATGAGCGAGGTCAGCAAGCAAATGAAAGAACGGAACGAGCTCCAGGCCGCGAAACGCAAGGAGGCGAGTTTGATTCCAATCGTTAAGGGGCTGGACAAGTTGGATCTGAGTCCAAAGTAGTCGATGAAACTCAACTGCGCGAGGAAGGTCCCCCCGAGGGCAACCTCCTATCCCGCTTCGGCATCTATTCACTGAGTTCGGGTAACTGCGCCAACTGAGCGGATAATCGCCGTTCCGTGGCTTCCAATAATTCAGTTCGGCTGGCCGTTCCCGCTTCCAACTCGGTTCGAGTGCGGCTCTCCATTTCCAGTAGCCAGTCAGAAGAGGCTTGCAGTCGTTCCGCGCGTTGGCCAAGCGTGGCGGCCGCCACTTGTGCGGCGTACAACTGGCCCGTCGCTTCGGCTACTAACTCGTAAGTTCCGGTCCCTTCATCGTAGCGCGCCGCGGCGACGGCGATCAGTCGTTGGAGTGCTTTCTGCTGTTGTTGGTGAAGCGAGTTCACTGCTTCCTTGGTTCTCGCGTCGTCGGCCGGCAGTTCAGCGGTCGTCAGGGCAAGTTGTGCTTGCAGCCGTGCGGCTTGCGCTTGCAGGTATTTGAATTCGTGGTCGGTGCCTCGCTCGAAGCCAGCCTTCGCCAGTGCTTCGATCCGCTGCATGACATCCAGATGTCGTTGCAATCCGCCAAGACGCGGATCTCCTTCCAACGCCTTATCGTTCAACGCGCCGACAAGTTGCCCCTGCAGCATCACGACTCGTTTCAAATCAATCTCGCCTTTTTCGAATCGGTCGACCGCCGCGGTGATAGCTCGCTCAAGCAAGTCGCCTTGGCTGACGGCCAGACGCTCGACCGTGGGCCGAGTCTTGTCGGGTTGAAGCTGTTGAAGCAGTTGCAGGAGGTGTTGCCGGTTGGCCTGCACCGCAAGCAGATCGGCGATCGTCGCGGCACGCCGATCGTACCGATGCTGCGTCATCCGCTCGACCTTTTTCATCGTCAATAGATGCTCTTCCAAGGCCTCGATCTGCTCTTGCTTGTTCTCGGCCAATTTTTGTTCGGTCGCGACCAAATCGGGCAAGACCGCCAACAAGTAGAAGTCGGAATCGTAACCGTCGATCATCTGCTCGGACCGCAGCCGCCACAATTCGGCCAGCGTGTCGCGGCGCGCCGTGGCCACGGTTCGCCAAGCCGGTGATATTGCATTTTTCTCGGTCGGCTCGGCGGGTGGTTGAGCTTGCAGACTTCTCGGAGCGCTAAGATTCATGGCCACGAGGACGGCGACCAGAAGTGGCCGAGATATGGCACTTGCTACCGACATTGCACAACTCCCTGGCAGTTTAAAAAAGCGATACATGTGCTGTTATATCATTCCGAATGGATCGTGGAGAAGCGGAGTTTTTTTACGAGGCTCGCTGGGCCGGTCCTTGCCGCGTTCGAAACCCCCATAGCATTCGAATGCCGAACAGGGCCGCCGATTTTGCCGCCGGAAAAATTGGACAGCCGCCATCCGTTAAGCAATCCTTGCGAGGGCAATTAACACTGCAAGCGAGGACCGGACCGATGATCGCCGATTTTCCTACTTCCACGGACAATGCCGCCCGCCACGCAGCGGATGTTGGCGAATTCCTGGAAAGGCTGGAATGCGAACTGGATTGCTATCATGGGCCAGATCGGCGTTCGGAATCGAGACGGCGGCTGATTGTACCGGTATTAGCGATGCCGGTTGACCAGAGTCGGAAGGCATCCGGAGCAGTCTTTCAAGCGATCACCCGTGATATTTCCGATAGCGGGATCGGCTTGCTCACCATCAGATCCGTCACCACCCCGCAGTTGGGATTGTTGTTTCAAGCGCGGAATGCCGACGAAATGATGGTGCTTGTGGATGTCACCCGCTGTCGCCGGATCGGCATCTATTACGAAGTTGGCGGCAGGTTCAGGGGCGTGTTGGAAAGATCGAATCTCGAATTCGAGAATCAGATCCACCGCGCCTAACTCCACGCGCCTAACTCCACGCGCCTAAATCCACCGCGCCTTAAATCCACAGCGCCTAAAAGCCCGTTTCCGCAGCTTTGCCAACCGCCAGCCGTCTTGAACTGCCGGTTGCCCAGCTCACCGCGCGAACTTCCCGCATTTCGTGGTTCCGATGGGCGGCGTTTGAGACCCCCTCGAAATGACCGGTACAGCTCTTCTGGGGGTGACAAGATACGTTTACAGTGAGTAGTAAATCTGTAAACCGTAGAGCCGCCCGTGACGGGAACGACTCAGTCATTCCCTTACCGTTAAGGGTTTCGGCGCACGCGTCTGTAAATATCCGTAAGTGCATGCAGTTAAACGATTTAAGAATGGATGGCCCAGTTTTTGTGGATTTCTGCACATGATTCGGTAGCTTCGCCCGGTTTGGCACACTAGGTGCTTAATTGAACCTCAAACTTTGCCTAATACCACATACCAAATGGACTGTGAGGTGCGTAATGCGGAAGTCGTTGGGGTTATTGTTAGCAATTCTCTGCCTATCGTGGGCAACACCCACCAATGCGGATACTTTTTTCTCGGGGCGAGTGGACCTGGATGCCGCATTGGGCGGCGACGCAACCGTTGGAATCAAGCGGTTTCAGGGATTCGGAGGCCACTCTTACACTAACCTCGACCCGGCAACAGGCGTAGTAAACGCAGTTGGTTTCGCTCAAGGCTCCAACTCTATCGCAGGTCCCGGTCCCGCAGGCGACCCGGCCTCGCCCAATCTCCGACTAAACTTCGTTTTTGGCATCAGTGGTACCGCCACTGGTCCATTCGCCGCTGACTTTGATCCGGCGACCGGAGGTGCCGTCGGGCAACTGCGAGTCTACGACTTTGGTGCCAATTCAGGCGCAACCGCTGGAATTCCGTCGACGTGGGTCCCGGATATCAACAATTTAGATACCGGGTTGATCGCTGTATTTGACATAACGACTCGCCCCGATGACGTTCAGAAGGGGCCACCGGGCGGGATTACCACCGACGACTTGCTTGGTGTCATCGCTGACGACATCAATAGGGCTGCGGTAACTTCTGGAGACATCGGAGCCAACGGTCAAGCGTCGCTTAAGTTCTTATACGACGAGAACAACCCGCTTAGCACGTTTTTTGATTTCACGCCTGCTGGTTACTTGGTGGAGCCGGACAGCCAGGATTTACTAGTGAACATCAACGAAGTAACCGAGAATTCCACTTTCATTAATGTCTTCAATCCCGTTCCCCAGAACCTAACCGATCTGTCGACCATCTTCACGGCGTTGACCGGTGGTGCAGCGGGGCAATTCGTTCCGCCGACCGATTTAGCTGGATTTGATGCATCGAATCCAGCCCTGACTGGAGATACGTCACAATTCATTGAAGGTGGATTTGCCGTGCCAGGTAGTCAGCAGCAGCAGCAAGTCGTACCTGAACCCGCGTCTATCTTGATGTGGGCCCTTTTTGGCCTAGGCGCAGTCGGTTTTGTTGCAGTTCAACGAAGAAAACGAAACGCAGCCGTAGCGTAAGCGGATTTCGCAACGATCGTCGCGACACGCCAGTCCTTTTGGATTGGCGTGTTTTTTTTTCGCGCAAAACAATTTCCGTGACCGTATCCACCAACTGCAGTTGGCCCAAAACCGCAAAAAAGACTAATCTCTCCAACGGTTGCCAACAATTCCGGTGAAAGGGCCAGCGTGCCAATCGCTTGATTCCTGATGCCCACTCCTGAGTCCCGCCGGCACTTCACTCGCACCGCGATTTATCTCCCGCCGTGGAGCAGCCCCGGGCGAATTATTAATAAACTCGATCGAGCGTTTTCAAGCGACGATCAATTAGTTCAAATCCGGGGAATGGGGATTCGGATCTATTGCTTTCGCCACCCGGAGCACATCTCCGATGTTTACACCAGCCGCACGGTTGGTACGACGAAACAGCCTGCGCTGTTGCCCAAAGTTCGTTGGGCCATGCGAACGGGAACATTCATTTCTCCGGGAGGAGAGGATTGGAAATCCAAACGCACGCTCCTTCAGCCGGCTGTTACGCGTGCCAACAGCATCCGTTTCGCAAACGCCGTGATCGAAATTCTGGAACCGTTTTTTGCAAGGTGGGATGAAAATGCCGCGCGCGGCGTCACGTTCTCACTCTTAAGTGAGTTGAACCGGATTGTTGTCGACTGGAGCTTCAAGTCATTGTTCTCAATCGACCTAGGCGAGGAACTTGAGGAGGTGGCGAGAACAACCAGGTACCTGCTAGAAGTATTCGGACAGGTCACACCAGTTTGGCTACCGACGCCAGAAAACCTGCGATTTCGACGAGCGGCCAAACGGCTGCAGCACGTCATCAGGCAACATGTTGATCAACGACGGTCATGCTCCGGTACCAAGGACGATCTTCTCTCGTTGATGATGGATCTAGAGGGTGATCGGCGGTGGACCGACGATGAAATCCAAGATGAGATCTTATCCATCTACCTTGGTGCCAGCATTTGCGCCGTCGTCCTGGCCTGGACCTTCGTCGCCTGTTCACGGCACTCGGATCTTACCGAGAAGATCAACAAGGAAATCATTGCCGTGTTGGCGCGTCAACCGCCGACATGCAACTTGCTGGAGAGCATGCGTTATCCGCTCATGGCGTTCCAAGAGACAACTCGCCTATATCCGCCGGTGTGGGGAATCCCACGTTGGGCCTACGAGCCAGTAGAAATTGCTGGCTGCAAAATTCCCGCTCGAAGCCTTCTCCTACCTGTCGCATATTTCGCTCATCGCCATCCGGAATTCTGGGAGACGCCTAACGAATTTCAACCTGAGCGATTTGCGCCAGAACGCGTCGGAAGAATTCACCCATTTGCATACTATCCGTTCGGTGGTGGGCCGCGGATGTGCTTAGGGCGAAATCTGGCACCGCTGGTCTGCCAGCTTGTCCAGACGTCCATACTTCAACGATATCGTGTTGAAGTTGTTGCTGAGCGTCCTGGTGACCCTCAAGTTCATTTCGGATTTGAAGTTCGCCCCGAACCCGATGTCATGGCCCGTTTGCACCGACGATAACGTTGCGAGTGTGCCAGCTTGGACATGCGGATGGGCCAAAGTCACTCGATCGTTGATGCGAAGCTTCCTCCAGCATCGAGATTAGGACTCACGAGAGCAGGAGCTGAAGCGCGCGCCTCGGACACGTCCGGGTTCGCCAACTGACGGTCTATTTCCGGTGTGATCTCCTTGGGAATCGTAAGGCGTGGACCGGTGTAACGGTGCTGTTCATAGCGTGCCCAACCGTGGTCGCCCCAAAGCCTCGTGATCGCGGGAACAACCCGGGCAGCGATACGACCAAAGATTTCTGTCAATCGCATGACTCCCATGTGGCGATCGAAGAAGCCAGCGCTCCAAGCCGCCACTCGGCGCAACATCCACGTGTCGAAGTCCCGGCCGAGTTGTCCAGCCATCCAGTTAAACAGCCTGATCGCACTGCGGTTGCGCAGCAAATCATATACCGCGTAGATCACGCCAAAGACGTTGCGCCGATATCTTTCAATGTGTCGCTCGAACGATTTTATCTCCCGCATGTCCCGATCTTGACTCAAAAATCGGTCCACGACGTCGGCCGCCATCTCTCCGGTCGAATGCGCTAGATGGACTCCGGACGAGTAAAGTGGATCGACGAAAAAGTTCGCATCGCCAATGCTCAACCACCCATCGCCACAAAACTGAGTCGTTCGGTAAGCAAGTTTCGTCATGCTTCGAACGCGGCTGACCTGGACGGCATCCTTAAATCGACTCTGCACGAACCGGTAGCGATTGATCGCATCCAATAGGACCTGCTCCGGATCACTGCTCCAGAGATTGGTGGAAGGTTCGTTTTGCACCAGCCCAACGCTCATCACATCGTCAGCCAGCGGGATGAACCAGATCCAACCGTTTTCGATGAAGTAACCGTTAAAATATCCCTGCAAAGCACCAGGGTCGCGGCTGACTCCTCGAAACTGTGCGAAGACGGCGGACGTACGAATTAGCGGGTCAGACTCAACGCAGCCAAGCTGTCTACCAACCAAGCAGCGCCGACCGCTGGCGTCAATTACGAAATCGCAGTGAACGACCTCGGCGGCCATTCCCTTCTTGCGTATACGCAGGCCGACGGCACGGTCGCGTCCCCCTCGGTCCTCAAACAGAACTTCTTCGACGGAGGTTCGTTCCCACAACGTCACCCCTTGGGAGACCGCTGAATCCTGTAACTGCTTGTCAAACTTGTGCCGGTCGACGTGGTATGCGAAGGGCCGCGGGCCTAGATCCTTCTTTGGCACCCTCCTAAAGTGTACCGTCGCGGATGTGAATTCCTCTTGATCGGGCCGCACGCCCAGGCGGAAACCGCCACCATATTTGAATGTGTATCCGCTGTGTTGCAGATCTTCGGCGATTCCAAGGCGCTCCCAGATTTCCTGGCTCGCGGCCAATAACGACTCGCCGATATGAAAACGAGGAAACGCCTCGCGTTCGATGAGTACGACTCGGTAGCCTTTTCGCGCAAGCAAGATGCCAGCCGTACATCCTGCCGGGCCGCTACCGACTATGGCTATGTCAAACTTTGTTTGCGGTTGATTCGTCATGACAGTCTATGTATCCCAGTAGTTTAGTGTTGCCGAAAGGCGTCGAACGCATCATTGTTTAGGTAGGATGCTTCGCTGCTCGCCGAATGGAATAGCCGACTTAGTTCTGGCAGCACAAGCCGACGGACGAACAGGCCAATACCGCCCCACATGGGCGCGAAC